>NZ_RRBA01000001.1:0-367623 GCF_004104135.1 Methanohalophilus sp. WG1-DM
ATCCCGAACACAGAAGATAAGCCTGCCAGCGTTGTATACTGTACTAAAGTGCGAGAGCCTTTGGGAACTATGCATCGCTGCTGACTCAACTTATTGACTCTTACTAATTCTCTATATTTTTTCTTAATTATGCTATCTGCAATATCTTTCCTCCTATTATCAACTCGCTAGGTAAATCAATACCAAATCTCCAATTTTATTACAGCCTGATGTTGAAGGGAAGATTAGAGGAAGAGGATTTAGATAGATCGAATGAATTCAATAAAGGAATAATGGTTTATTTCCCTGATATTCCTTCAATCATCTGCTTGCCTTCTTCTGTAGCACTATATATTATCCAATTTCCTTCTCTGGTTCCTTTAATAATACCACTTCCACTTAATATTGAAAGGTGGTACGATAACTTTGAATCAGGTACTTTCAGAATATGCTTTATTATGCATACACAGAGAGGTTGCCTGGCTACCATATATAGTATCTTCAATCTGAGTGGGGATGATAATGCATGGTGAATCTCACTCCATCTTTTGAATTCATCTTCAGGAGGCATTTTTTTATAAAGGTTGTCCACTCCTCCTTTATGTTCTATTTCGCATTTTATGGGTTCGGGAATAATCATTTTTTCACCTGCTATAATAAAGACTGAACTTGGATATATTGTCTTTCTCCTTTTCACATTTTCCATTACCATTCAAATACACATATATACTATCACCGGTATCTATTGCTCCCATGACCGCTGTATTCGAAATACTGCAAAAAGACGCAGCTGGCCGTATTGGTAGACTGCATACACCACATGGTGTTGTTGAAACACCAACGGTTATGCCAGTTATCAATCCCAACATAAACACAATACCCTCTTCTGAAATGCATCAGTTTGGTGCACAAATACTTATTACAAATTCATATATCATTTCTCGCAAGGACAAACTCAGGAACGTCGCACTGGAAAAAGGCCTGCATCATCTTCTGGATTTTGATGGTCCCATTATGACAGATTCAGGTTCTTTTCAACTATCCGTTTATGGGGATGTTGAAGTAACAAACGAACAGATTATAAAGTTCCAAAAAAACATTGGTTCTGATATTGCAGTCCCCCTTGACATTCCAACCCCTCCTGATGTCTCTTACAAAAGGGCAGAAGGCGAACTTGAAACTACTCTTGAAAGAGTGATTGCAGCCAAGGAAATTGTAACAGATAATATGCTTTTGGCGGGTCCTGTACAGGGCTCCACTTATCTGGATCTCAGGGCCCACAGTGCGAAAACCCTTTCAAAACATGCCTTTGATGTATATCCTATCGGAGCTGTGGTTCCTCTCATGGAATCCTATCGTTATGCGGATCTGGTTGATGTTGTTATTTCTTCCAAAAAGGGTCTTGATCCTGTGAAACCGGTCCATCTATTTGGTGCCGGTCATCCAATGATGTTTGCTCTTGCTGTAGCAATGGGATGTGACTTATTTGATTCAGCAGCTTATGCCCTTTATGCAAAAGCAGGACGCTATATAACTGTTACCGGAACATCTCATCTTAAAGATCTTCAGTATCTTCCATGTAATTGTCCGGTGTGTTCTGCTCATACTGCATCGGAAATTAAATCTGCTTTCAACTCCACAGAATTACTGGCAAGACACAATCTGTATGTGACCTTTGCAGAAATTCGCAACATCAAGCAGGCCATAAGGGAAGGTAACTTGTTAGAACTTGTGGAACAGCGGTGCAGGAGCCATCCCTCAATGCTGTCAGCTCTTAAAAGATTGTACAATTACAGTCCCTGGCTTGAAAGACTTGATCCGTTTTCCAAATCCACCTTCTTCTATACCGGACCCGAATCTTCAAAAAGGCCGGAAGTTGTGCGATTTGAAGAAAGAATTGGCCGCTTTAATCTGGATGGTAAAATTCTCATACGCTCAAATTCTGTGAAAGGCGAAGGAACTTATGATCACGTCCTGAATTTCAAACCTCCTTTTGGAGCATATCCTGTTGAACTTTCTGAAGTATATCCTTTCAATGCAGAAATCCCTGAAGAAATGGATTCGTCTGCAACAGGTATGGCTTTACAAAACGTAATAGGACTTATTAATAAAAACAGGAATGGATTATTCTATTTGAATCTTCCAGAACAGTACACTGTTCATCCACTTTATGAAACTCTCAAGAAGATTGCCATTCCTTTAGATGAAATGCCCAGTGAAAATCTTTAACTAAACTGACAGAAATCACGGATTTGAATCTAATCCCGGGTGATTTACTTGGTATCTACAACTGGATCAAAGTCCCGCAACCCCTATCTGGAACTACTCAGACCTGAAATAGCTGATATGGACCTTGCCCTACCGGCAGCAAGTGCATTGCTTGCATCATATATATACGCCGGAGATCTACCTTCGGTTTTGCCTTTCATTATTGCAATTATTGGTGGTTATGCTGCGATAACAAGTTCTTATGTGTTCAATGACTGCTGTGATATTGATATAGATAAGATCAACCTGCCCGAAAGACCCATTGCATCTTCCACTCTCACGCAGGAACAGGGGCTCAAATATGCCTTTGTCCTTGTAGTTATTGCATCAATAGCTGCCTTGTATCTGAATCCCGAGTCTTTTGTGGTACTTGTGATAGCAGTTAGTACTATAAGCATATATTCAAAATTTGCTAAAAGATCTACCTACTTAAGCTTTGTACCAGTGGGTATTGCATACGGGCTTGTACCGATTGGTATCTGGCTTGCTTTTGATCCTGCGGGAATTCTAAAGGGTGCGGACACTTCCATTCTTCCCCTCCCCGGGATTTTCCTGGGTATTATGATGTGTGTTACCGATTGGGGATTTACTCTTTCCGGTGTCTCCAGGGATGTGGAAGGTGATCGGGCTAAAGGTGCGCCTACATTCCCTGTAGTATTTGGTGTACCTGCGACATCTAAATTGGTGACTGCCTGTTGGATTATAGGTGTAATTTCTTCCCTCATAATAGGTTGGACGGCACAACTTGGTCCTATTTTCTTCACAGGGGCAATTCTTGCGGGGATGTGGATGATTATCCAGTCCCTTGATTTTATCAAAAATCCTCTGCCCGAAAGAGGAGGAATGCTTTTCCTTCAGGGTTCTCGCTACAGGGGCGTAATGTTTGGTTCCCTGATAATTGATGTAATTCTGTCTATAGTTTCTGAGGGTTATGTGAATATTCTATGGTGATTTATAATGGATGCTGATGTCATTGTGGTCGGTGCTTCCCCTGCCGGTTTAGCTGCTTCCAGAGTAGCGTCTGAGCAGGGTTTGGATGTCCTTTTAATGGACAAACAAGACGTATTGGGTGAAAACACACATCCTGCTAACACTTTTTTTAAAGGAATGTTTGACAGGGCCGGTGAAACTGTGGATAGTTCCTATGTCCTCAAAAATTTAAGAGGGGCCAATATTGTAGCCCCTTCCGGATCCTATGTGGAAGTCGAAAGTCCCGCTTATTTTCTGGACCGCCCTGCATTTGACCGGTATTACATACAGAAAACCAGGGGTTCAGGTGTTGATATTGCGACATCAGTTGAAGCATATAATGTATTGAAAAATGATGAAGGGGTTTCTGTGAGTACTTCGCAGGGCACCTTCGATTCTAAACTTGTAATAATCTCAGATGGAATCAATTCTAAACTCGCTTCTCTTTGTGGCCTTTCTGCAATGAAACATCCGGATGATATAGCTTGGGCTATGGAGACAGAGGTAGAAGGTGAGGGGATTGGTGAGCCGGACATGTTTGAATATTTCGTGGGAAGCGTGGCTCCCGGATGGAAATCAACTTATTCTCCCTGTGGAGGCGACAGGGCAACCCTGGGTGTCTATGTAAGAAGGCATGGCAGGGATGTATCTTCCTTTTTTGATAGGTGGGTGGATAAATTCAAGCGGATGAAGGGTTTGTCAAATTTAAGCATAGGTGAAGTGAAAACCGGAGGGGACCCTATCGCTACTATTCCCAACCAGATGGTTGCTGATGGTATTATGCTTACAGGAGGTGCATCCGGACAATCGGGCATTGGCTATTCCATACACGGAGGCAAAATGTGTGGAAAAGTTGCTGCTGAAAGTATACAGGAGGGGAATACCTCTGCTCGTTTCCTGTCCCGTTATTCACATAGGTGGGCAAAGGAATACAGGACCGAATATTATTTGGGTAGAATGGCGCTTGAAACTCTTCGCAAAATGGATGATAGTGAGATAAACAGTATGATGGAAGTTTTCAAACAGGAGGACCTATCTTTCCTCCAGGGTTCATCTCTTCAAAAAGCATTACAGATCTCTCTTTTCATGCTAAAAAAGAAACCGTCATCGCTTCTTGGATTTAGTGCATTCCTGAGAAACAGGTGATGTGTGGTAACATGAAATACGATTTTTATAGAAATCCCTTCTTCAAGGTTTATGCTACTGTTGAAAACGGACGTGTCAATATGCATACCTCAGGTCTTGCATCAAAAGCAGTGAAACCGCTGCTATCAGATATGATGGATATGTTCGATGGTTCCAAACCGGCCCTTGTAAATGGTGAGTCTCTTGTGTTCTCCACCTGGATGCCCCCTATCCCAGGAAAGGCTTTTGACAGGTTGGTTTCCAGCCAGATGGGGTATATGAGGGGGAAAATGGTTCCTGAACAGGTGACAATTTCCATCACCGAGGAATGTCCCAACAGGTGTCTGCATTGTGCGTTGCCTAATACAAATAACAGGGCATCTCTTTCACCCGAGATTGTAAAAAATGCTATTGACCAGTGTCTGGAAATGGGTTCAACTTTAATTATTTTTGATGGGGGCGAACCTCTGTTATATGAAGGACTTGAAGATCTCATTAACTATGTTGATAATGAGAAGGCAATAAGCGGTCTGTTTACTTCCGGTGTAGGTCTGGATTTTGCAAAAGCCCTGGCATTAAAAGAAGCAGGCCTGAATATGCTCAGTGTCAGTCTGGACAGTGCATTCGAAGCAAATCATGACAGGATGCGTGGCAGGACAGGTGTTTACAGGGCTGCTATGTCTGCTATAGAGAATGCCCTTGATGTCGGATTACTGGTAAATATCTATGTCGTAATTTCTCCTTCTAATATCGATGAGCTGGACGATTTCTACCAGCTTGCAAAGGACATGAGTGTACATGAGATCACCTTTTTTGAGATCGTACCCACGGGTCGATGGTTTGATCATAAGGATGACCTTCTCTCATCCGGGGACATGCAAAAATTCAATGATTTTATTGAGCGTTCAAACAATATGAGTGGACCCCGTATATTTTCGGTTCCTCATGTATTGCGCAAAATGGGATGCTTTGCGGGTAAAAAATGGTTGCATATAACCCCTGAAGGAAATGTCAGTCCATGTGCATGCATACCAATTTCGGTGGGTAACATACATGAAGAAAAAATAAATAAAATATGGGATAGAATCCGGAAAGATCCTGTCTATAAAGCAAAAACATGTCTTATGCGGGATGATAATTACAGAAATCAATATGTCCTTAAATATATATGAAATATAATCAGGGTTTCCCCGGATAATTATTTCCATTCTTATAGAAGACCGGACTTCTGGAGAGTCATGAGGTTTTCTGTAGTAAGTTTCTCGCCGGATTTGAACTTATCAAATATATCCTCGGCATCCTTACGGACTTCTTCCATGTCTGCGCCTTTCCTGCCACCATCTTTCTTCTTGAGTTTGCGAAGTTCTTTGTCAATATCCCGGATTTCCTTCTGAGCTGCAATGAAAGCCTTGTGCTGTTCATCTGCTTTTTCCTGGATTTGTACAAACTCTTTATGTGCAGTATCGGATTCCGCGCGTATCTTATCCGCTTCTTTGAAAGTGGTAATCATCTTGTCATGATATTCCTGAGCTTTCTGAGCATATTCAGAAAGGGTTGTATGGTAGCCGGAAGCCTCTTCCCTGATTTCCTGTGCTTCCGTAAGCAGATCGTTTAGCTCAGTATTACTTTCAATTTGCTTTTTCTTTGTATCATAAAGTTTCCGGAGTTCGGATATCTTGTTGACCAGTTCTTTTTCTTTTGATGGTGTAAGCACTTCGGTCTGCTGTGAGAATTCCAGCCTGTCGATATCCTTGCGAATCTCTTTCAGGGATGGTCCCGTAAGATTATTGGCACTTCTGAGCTCATCAACTTTTCCAAAAAGTTCATTTGCCTTTTCATTGGTCTTATCACGAAGCCCCTTGAATTCCTGGACTTTTTCGTTGTTTTCATCACGAAGTTTTTTGTATTCCTGTGCTTCGTTGATAAGATCCTTGGTCTTTTTGTTGAGCTCATTGCGTTTAGATGCAAGTGTACTTGCCTGTGCATTAAGTTCATTACGTTTATTCTTGTGTTCTTCAGAGGCGTCCCTCAGATCTTTCCTTTTGTCTTTCAGTTCTTTTTGCATATTCGATTTATCCTCCCGGTCCAGCAAATGTAGCTGGCATTTCATGCATTTCTAATGCACGATACTTCAGGACCCACTTTATTGTAGTGAATCAATCACGGAAATTAATGCCCTAAGATCCTTCTTTGAAATTATGACATCTGCATGTTGATGGAGAATTGGTTTTGGATTGAATGCAATCGAATAACCTGCTCTCTTAAATATACAGACATCATTTGCCCCATCTCCTACCACGATACAATCTTCGGGTAGGAAGCCATTCTTTCTGGCAATTTCTTCAAAGGCAACTTCTTTTGAAAGGTTTTGTGTCATAGGGCCAGACACTACACCTGTCAGATATCCATTTTTCACCTCTAGAGTGTTGGCATATACGTAATCGATGTTGAGTAATTTTGCAACCCTGTCAGAGGAAAGAGTAAATCCTCCGGATAACATTGCAGTTTTGTATCCAAGTGATTGTACATGCTCAAGGAGTTCTTTTGCACCAGGCATTAGTTCGATCTTTTCAACCGCGTCCTTTGCCTTTGTAATTTCCAGACCTTTAAGGAGTTTCACTCTTTCCAGAAGAGCCAGATGGTAGTCAAGTTCTCCTCTCATTGTGCGATCTGTAATCTGTGCAACTTTGTCTGCCACTCCTGCAGCAAGTGCAAGCTCATCGATACACTCAGCATCTATTAGGGTGCTGTCCATATCAAAAACAATCAGTTTAGAAAAATTTCTGTTAGAATTGCTGGCTAAAGTCACTTCATCAAACCTGATCATTTGAGATAATAATAGAGGTATGTAGGAAATATGGCTGTAGATTAGTTACATTGCTTTTAACTTTTTCGGATAATAATATCTGCTATTCCCTCTCTTGTTTAACAATTTAGTACTGTTATGTGTAAATCCAAAAATAATATATGCTACGTAGTTATTTTCCCTCTGTGATTATATGGTAAAAGTAGGATTTATCAAATTGGGTAACCTGGGTATGAGCCAGGTCATTGACCTTGTACAGGATGAAATTGCAGCCAGGGAAGGTATCAGCACCCGCGTGTTTGGTACTGGTCCCAAAATGGACAAGGAAACAGCAGCTTCTACTGATGAATTGAAGGCATGGGAGCCTGACTTTGTTGTAATGATCAGCCCCAACGCAAGTGCACCGGGTCCCAAATCTGCCCGTGAGTTATGGAACGATTATCCATGTATTGTCGTCTCTGACGGACCTACCAAGAAAGATGACAGACAGGCTCTTGAGGATGCAGGTTTCGGTTACATTATAATGACTGTTGATCCTCTTATCGGTGCCAAGACAGAGTTCTTAGATGCTGTCGAAATGGCCTCCTTTAACTCTGATGCAATGAAAGTCCTTTCCACTTGTGGTGTGGTCAGGCTTCTCCAGGAAGAACTTGATGCGGTAACTGCTCAGGTCGATGAAGGCAAATCCGGTGCAGACCTTGAACTTCCACACATTCTTGCAAAACCACAGAAATGCATTGAACGTGCCGGTTTCAATAACCCTTACGCTAAAGCAAAGGGTCTTGCAGCCCTCCACATGGCAAGCAAAGTCGCAGAAGTAAACATGCCAGCCTGCTTTATCCTTAAAGAGATTGAAGATGTTGCTCTCACTGCAGCAGCAGGCCATGAACTCATGCGTGCAGCCGCACAGCTTGCAATTGAAGCCAGGGAAATTGAGAAAGCCAATGATTCTGTGTTCAGGCAGCCTCATTCCAAGAAAGGTGCCCAGCTTCAGAAAATAAAACTTTATGAGAAACCACAGAAAGTGTAAACTCACTTTCTTTTTTATTTTTAAGAAATGGATCCACTGACAATTGTTATTATTGCACTACTTTTCTTTGCACTGGCAGTGCTTTTAACGGCCTTTTTCTTAAAATCTGCAATATTGATGTCACACCAGCAGGATGAAGATATAAACCTGAAAGAAAAGAAATTATAATTTTTATATGTTTCATTTCGGGCAGGACTTATTTATCAGTATGAACATATACTATGCTAGTTGGTATAGTTTATATTAGATTTCTAAACGCAGGTGGTTTTTTGTCGGAAACAGATTACAAAAGTGATGTACATATTATCACAGAAAAGGTAAAATCCGAAGAGCCTATTTTAATAGAAGGGTTCCCGGGTATCGGGCTTGTGGGTAATATTGCAAGTCAGCAAATAATTGAAGAACTCAATATGGAATATATAGGTTCCATAGAATCCCGTTATTTCCCTCCCATAGCAGTGCTCTATGAAGGGATAATCAACATGCCTGTCAGGATATATGAAAATCCGGCTCTCAATCTTATAATGGTTGTGTCGGATATCCCCATCAATCCTTCTATTTCCTATGATGTAAGTAAGGCCCTTCTTGATTGGGCTGAGTCGGTAAATGTAAAGGAAATCATTTCAATTGCCGGTATTGCTACCATGAGTGAAGAACCCGTTGTATTCGGTGCTGCTACGACTGAGGAAATGCTGGAACGCATAAAAGAAAAAGTGGAAATATTCCAGATGGGTACAATATCGGGTATATCCGGCAGTATTATGGCGGAATGCTTTATGCGTAAACTTCCTGCCATCAGTCTTCTGGGAGCTACACAAACCCAGAATCCGGATCCAAGGGCCGCTGCAGCTGTAATAAAGATACTAAATGACTTCTGCGATTACTCAATAGATACGGAAAGTCTCATCGAGCAGGCTGAGAAGATTGAAGCTGAGATGCAGAAACTTGCAGAAGATGTGCGGAGCACGGAACAGCCTTCTTCCACCAGGAAAGAGTTCCCGATGTATGGGTGATCTAAATGGAATATGTTGCTTTAACCGGAATCTCTCATGATGTAGTTACAGATCTTAAGAACCATGGGCTAAGGACGATTGAGATCAGAAGTCCTCATAATTTTTTCACGGCACTGAATCTGCACGTAGGAGATAATATTTTCCTTACTTCCACAAGTACACAGGATTTGACTGCAGGCACAAAGGGTATTATTGTAAAACTAATGCAGCATCAGGTTTCTACGCATCGTATAATCAACGGTACGGATAATTTTTACGAGGAAAGGGAAATGACCATGATACGTATCCAGCTGCAATCTAGATGTATGGCAAGGGTGAGGAAAGTGCTCTCCAATCAGATAGGGCAGATTACCCTTGTTGATGCCGAAGAAATGTCCTTCTATGATGCCCGTTGATCAATCAAAGGTATTCGGGATTATTCCCAATGCCTTTTCTACTTTTTCCAGCATGTCATAGCGTATTCCGATAGGTACTTCTTCGCTGCTATACTTGCTGTGTTTTCTGGATCCTTTGCAGCCAAAAGACAGACCAATTCCTTTATTCAGGGTCCCTGCTACACAATCACTGCATACAGAAGCTGCGCCGATTGTTTGAATGTCTGCCGGAGCTCCATTATAATAGGCCATCGCCTGGATTATTCGCATTGCTTTTTCCGGTTTCAGGTACAAAATACAAAGATCAAATTTTGTGCTGTTTTTTGAAAGAGGTTCGATTTTCAAAGTCCCGTATTCCTTTTCCAGCCGGCTGAGGGAAAGGACCGCATTTTCTGCGATTTCGTATGATGCGTATCTACCTGTATTAAAATAATATTCAGCCGGGGGTTCATTGCTTTTACCAAGTATGAATTTGCCGACTCTGCATCGTTGTGCTGTAATCAAGGATTGTTTTCCATATCTTGCATCGGTAATAATTTCGCAGAAAAGTTTCTCCGATACGTCCCCTCTCGTACTGTCCTGGAAAGTAATACAAACCGGACTTCCTTCATCCATGATGCCCTTTATGCTTTTCATCCACTCATGTACCACCGCGTTTACCCCTTTTCTTTTTCTCTTCTCCTGCACATCGATGAGCAATCCTTAATGGTTCAGGCATTTTGTTTCCTCTCAAGCACTTTTTTGTGATATCCAGGCAACTCCTGGTAGATGTCAGATGTCCGACTGTAATTACGATTGGTTTTGTTTCGGGCAATACTTTAAGGAGCCAACCTTTTTGTGTTCCTTCATGATACAATGGCTGGGCTTCTTTTCTTTTTGTGGCATTTTTGCTCTGCCACAAAAAATTCTTTTTGTAATCCCGATTGTAGGCTTATCCAGGATCACTCCAATATGAGAGGTAAACCCGGCGTTTGCAGGATGGGTGATACCACAGGCATTGATCATAAGCAGATCGGGTTTGTGGTTGAGCTTCTGGTAGGCTCTTATTGTCCCTTCCCCCTCACGAAATGAAAAAAATCCCGATATATAAGGAAAACTTATCTTTCCAATATGAACTGTCCTTTCGACAAATTCCATTGTGGGATATTTTAGTACGACAATACAGCATATTACAAGATCTTTGAAATAGGTACAGTCAGTACCCCCAATAAGTTTGATATTTTCAAACCCATCAATGGTGACAACCTGTCTGCCTATTTCTTCCTGAAGATTTCTGAACCACTATAGAGCGGAATCTGGCAGTTTTTTCATGAAATTTCTGTCTTTATCGTGGTAAACACAGGTCCCCGTATGTCTATTTTCTTGTTTTTGCCGGTCACGTAACGCTGGGCAAGGGGGGAGAGTTTAATGTTGATTTCTGCAGGTGTCTTTATTATTCGTGCACGAGTCTCAATTTCAGTATCGCCTTTTGCAACAGCATCTTCGACCTCTGTTGCGGCCTTTGCTGCCAGTGCTTCAATAAACCTGACACCCGTCCTTGCTGAATGATTGGAAAATGCTTTTTTCCATTTTTTATTATTTGGCAATCCCAGGATATCGTTATTGTAAATTACAATCTCATTAAAAGCAGCCGGGCCACAGAGTTTAGTGTCTTCTTCTGGTTCAATGACTGAAACCTTTACATTGTGCCCTTCAATTTCTCCTTCCCATGCAGGGAACTGGCAGGGGCTGGGTTCGGATGCATGGGCCTCACACTGTTTAACAATGGCTTCGAATATTTCCCTGCCCTGGGGTGTTTTAGGTATCATGTCAATTTCGACATGTCTGGCAAGTTCGCTGTCGGACATCTCCCATTCAGAGTACAATTCCATCTGTGGATAGCTCATGCCCCGCAGGTCAGTGGCCTCATGGATGATCATGGCAAGCCTTTCAACTCCAAGGCCCAGATTCATCACAGGACAGGGAATATCATATTTTGAAAGAGGTATCGGGGAATATATTCCAAAAGTAGCAATTTCTACCCATCCATCCGAATATTTGGTATTGGAATCTACAAGTTTTGGGTGGTATGCAAATACCTCTATCTGGGTATCCGGACTGTAATATTTACTGCGTTTTTCATCGGGCCTGAACTGGAATTTCTCAAAACCAAACTGAGACAACAGGGCCTGGGCAACAGCTTTGCCGTGATCTACGGTCACATCCTCGTCCATGATAACACAGGATGCTGAATAATAGGTCATAAGCCTGGCAGCATCTTCCTGTTGTTCCCGACGGAAACACCTGTCGATGGAGAACAAATTGAATGGTGGTTCACGGCGCTTGAGAATCTCTGAAAGGCTGATAAACCAGCCGGAGGTCATATGGCTGCGCAGGGTACGTTTGCCTGCTTTGGGTGTCAGTTCCTTAAATTCCGGGAACACCTGATCTATTACTTCGACTATGAGGGAATCTGACACGTCCAGTTTTGCGGCCATTTCGGGGACAAGATCATCGCCTTCGATCTCTCCTTTCTTATAGGCGTGCAGGACCTTTCGTATTATATCAATATCTTCTGTGGAAAGATCTCCCAGCATTTCTTTTATTTTAGATATACGCTCATCGGATATGCCGGCATTTGGTCGGGGAAGTCCTGCCAGGTAGAAACATCTGTCAAGTACGGCCAGTGCTTCATGGCCGAATTGTTTGTGCACTTCCTGTTCATCAACAATAATGGGATTCATCATCTCCTCAAAGCCCATTCGAAGATAGGCTTCCCTGAGTTTTGCAATAGTATCATAAACAGGATGAGGTTTACCATAGTTGATTGATGTTATAGGATAGCGCTCATTGAACTGGGGCTTTTTGATATATTTTGCGCTATCGTTCCAGGCCCTGTCAAAATCTTCGCTGGCATCTTCTCTTATTTTATCAGGATTGAATTTCATATGAGCTCCCTTTTAAATTTGATTTATTTCCTGCGAATTTGTCATTAATTTCTGGAATTTGTATTGCTGTAATGCATGGGTCAGATCTCCTCTGGTCTTTTCATTCAGGGATCTGAGATTTGCGGTAATTACATCAGGGTAATCAAACATTATTAAAAGTGAATAAATGTTATCCATTATCTGTAAATATTTTTCCCCTCTGCAGGCTTGTCTTCTCTTATCAGATCAAGTACATGCCTTCTCAATTTCCCGCCTGCCTCTGCAAGGCCATTAAGATAGGCTGAATCTTCGACTTCCATCTGTTGGGGAGTTGGCAATTCTTCAAGTGTCTTATTTTCACATAGTATAGAATAGGTAATAATACATTCCGCATATTCCTGCTGTGCCTGCCCCACAGGTCCTTTGTAATAAATTTCAGGGTATTTTCCCAGGGTCTCATTCATTTCCCGGAGATAATTACGAGCAGTCAGGAGATTCTTTTTGACAGTATCCCTGTCTTTGCGATGAATGGCGATAGTAGTTGTACGGCACGCTCTGACAAGTTTACGTGACAGGGCCAAGCCCCTTTCCTGTGCAGCATCCTTTTCTTCAAAATTTCCAATAAGGATGCCGGTAATAGTATCCATGTTTCCTGAGGATTATCTAGATATTAAAAAAAGATACCTGATGGATTATTCATCCACAGGTATTGTTTCAAGCTGACTTGCTACATTCCAGATTAATGTACGGGTATGAAGGGGAATGTTTGGGTCATTGCTGATGTCTTCAAGAATGGATATGCTTGAAGAAGCTCTCAGGAAAAGGGCTTCACTGTCATCGTTTAATTTTTCTACGACTTCGGTGGCGGAGCGCCTGATATTTCTTGGGACTGAATTATCGTTTGCTATGTGCTCCAGTACCTGTGTGCATTGCTCTATAACATCTTTAGTATTAACAGACAGCATTTTGATCACCTTGAGTTAATTAGGGACATAAAATAAGGGTTAGTTCTGTATGTCTAACTAATAATCTCATATAAAAACTTACCCGTTTGCTGGAATCTTATCTTATGAAAGTTGTTGGTTCTATTCAGTCAGATTTAAATTCCTGGGTGGACTATTACCTCTTTGTACTGAATGCTGTATTCCGGCCACATATTATTCTTTTAGTTGTGATGTGATAATAATGGGAAGAAATGATGACGATGCTAAAATAAGAAGAATTTCCAAATTGCTTGAGCTTGGTGGCACAATGCTTGCACAACATTGTGATACTTGTGGATCTCCTTTATTCCGTTATCAAGGGCAGGTCCTATGTCCTCTATGTAACGTTGCAGAAGAGGGGGAAGAGGACCAAAATGAAAAGGTAGAGGAAATGATTCCTTCTGTTGAAACAGAAGTATCCACGGGAATAAAAGAGGAGTTTGAAACAGAGCCTGTTGAAAGTAAATCGAAGGTTTCTTCGGAGCAACCGCACGCCAACTTTCAGGAACCAGTATCTGATTCATTGCATGCTGAAAGGAAGGGCTCAAGTCCCCTTGAACAATTGATAGAATCCAAACTTGTTGAAATAGCAAAAAATATTCAATCAGAATCAGATCCCCGGCGTGTAGAAGACGCTTTTGATCTTATCGAGAGGGGAATGAATATTCTGGAAAGGATAAGGCACAATTCCTGATCTTATCCTTTATATTCGCTACAAACCACTTCTCTAATACGTGCAGCGGTTTTAGGACCAATGAGTTTCACTTCCCTGAGTTCTTCTTCGCAAGCTTTCATTACAGCCTCAACAGACCCGAAATGTTCAAGCAGGTTGCGTGCTGCTTGTGGTCCAATCTGGGGTATTGCGGATACAATATATTCCTGCTGCTTTGAAATGATTGGAGCAGCTTTTTTCCCGTGGGGATTGATAGGTTTTTTTTCCTTTCCCTGCTGTCTTTTAGCTATCTGGAGTATGAGAGCTGCTGTTTCCTCTGCGTCTCTGGTATGGAGAATAGTTGTTTCAAAATCCATTGATATTGATAACATTGCACCGTAAATGGAAGATGGATTGATACGTCGGGCATTGAATAGTCCTTCTCCTTCGATAATCAGGATAGTTTTTTCATATGTGCGTGTCAGGTTTGAAATCTGCTCAAAGAGCTTCCCCTCAATAAGTGAATTCACGAAATCCCCGGTTTCCTTTCTCTCGATAGCGACATTCTCACTGACGATATAATCTCCCACTTCGAGGGTTTTTACACTAAGGGATGCACCTGCTTTTTGTAGATTGCGTGTTACAGTACTGCGTATCTCTCTTTGATCTGCCACGACTTCCGGTCCGTTTTCATCTTCAGGCCCCACGCGGTTGTCGAAATCTTCAAGACTGCGCTGCTTTTCTTTAATGAAAGGATTTTCGTGTTCATCTGTGGATAGTGTTTCCTGGAGTTGTCTGATATTTCCCTGCATCTTCTTTTCCCGGTTTGCACTGCTCCAGTAGTAACCTTCGTCCCGTGTCCCCTTTGTTACCAGAACTACAACCCTGCCGGCATGTTTGCGGCCGGTTCTCCCTTTTCTCTGGATACTGCGTATTTCCGAAGGAATTGGTTCATAAAAAACAACCAGGTCTGTTGCAGGTATATCCAGTCCCTCTTCAGCAACGGAAGTTGCAACAAGTACATTGAAGTTTCCCTGTTTGAAATGATCGATAATTTCGACCTGTTGTTTCTGGGTCAGGCCTTTGTCTCTGTATTTTGAACTCTGGCCTACAAATTTCACCGGATTTATATCTTCAATATTTGATAGTGCATCTGTTACCATTTCTGCGGTATCCCTGAAATTGGTAAAAACGATCACTCTTGAATCTGGATTGGAGGTTAATTGTTCTTTTACAATGTTACACACGGTCTCAAGTTTGGGATGCTCTGCACCGCACTCTTTAATACGATAGGATAATTGCCTCATGAACAGGTCTTCCATGAGTCTTTTAGAAGCTTTACTCGCTCCCTTTGTACAGGCTTCCCTCTCCAGGCGGTCCACATATTTGGCAAGAGCCCCTACTCCCTGGGTTTCAATAACTTCTATTGCATGGCCTGCTTTGAGGATTTCTGCCATGAGGGATATGGAACTGTATACAGAAGGATCAGGGTTTCCACTTCTGAGTTGGCCCTGCATTTTTCTCTGGAGTCCCAGTAGTTCCTTTTTTGATGTTTTTTTCCCGTAGGGCAGTCTGTATCCCAGTTCATCCAGTTTTTGGATTCTGTCTTCCAGGACTTTATCAAGCAAATCCTTGAGCCTTTGCATTTCATCGGGCAATTTTAAGTGAACCCATTCGACTTGTTTATGGTGGATATATGGGGTAACATCAGAATCGTCTTCTGTTTTGACTGCCACTTTTTCGATATGAAGGCTTTCGCAGACCTCTGCTATCTTTTCATCAGAGCTTCCCGGGCTTGCTGTAATTGCCAGACACAGGGGTTCTTTTGCCTGGTTGAAATATTCCTCTGCAATGTAGGTATATGAGTAGTTTCCAACAGCACGGTGTGCTTCATCGAATGTTATGTGGGCCACGTCCTGAAGACTGATCCTTTTTGTGAGCAGGTCGTTCTCGATGACCTGGGGCGTGGATACTATTACTCTGCCCTTTTCCCACATATTTTCCCTCTTTGCAGGAGGGAGATTTCCCGTAAATGTCATCACTTCTTCAGGTTCCAGGTTTAACATCTGGCTAAAAAAAGCTGCGTGTTGTTCGACCAGTGGTTTTGTGGGTGATAACATCACCACCTTTTTTCCCGTAGCCTCCAGTTTTGAAGCCATGACAAGCAGAGCTACTATTGTTTTGCCCAGCCCTGTGGGAAGGACTACCAGTGTAGAGGAAGATAGTGCTTTGCCTGCCAGGTCAAGCTGGTAGAGACGTTGTTCGACAGAATCGGTTTTAATCAGGGGATGTTGTATGTACTTTACCATATTACCCTTTACTTATCTTTAAAGGGGAAATAACAAACAATTTTTATTAATATCTTAGCAAAGCGGATTGAAAGTATTAGAGGGGGCTTCCCGCCTCCTCAAACACCATATTTCCACTGATTAATTTTTCCAGGTTTCCTTCAAGATCGCTTACATGGGTGCGAACCTGTTTCATGGTATCTCTTTCACGAATTGTAACGGTATCATCTTCAAGGGTGTCGTAGTCAATAGTTACCGAATATGGAGTACCTATTTCATCATTCCTTCGGTATCTTCTTCCGATGGTTCCCGAATCATCATAAGCCACCATCAATCCCATGTCCTTTAGGTTACTTACGATCTGCCTGCCTTTATTGACCAGTTCATCACTGTTTTTCATAAGTGGCAGGACTGCTACCTGGATTGGGGCGATTTCGCTTTTAAATTTGAGAAGAATGCGCTCCTCTTCCTTTTCTTCCTCAGCTGTAGGGGCCATTTCGGTTTCATAAGCATGTTCCAGTAATGTGTAGAATATCCTGTCGATTCCATAGGACGGTTCGATCACATGGGGCACCACAGTTTCCCCGCTTATTTTTTCTTCCACTTCTTCAGCTGAAACAACATCTTTTGGTACTGAAACTTCTTCGCCTTTGACTACTACTTTTATATCGTCATCTTTTTCGAGTTCTTCAGGCCCGAGTTGCTTGAGGGCTTCTGCAACATCCTTTGCTTTTTTCCTGAATAGGGGGCCTAGTTTTCCCATATCCGGTTTTACAGCAAATTTTTTCACCATTTTAGGTTCATCATATTCAATATAGACAGCCAGCTCATTTTTGCTCATATTTGTATGCGCATTCAGGTCATAGTCGGTCCTGTCAGCAATACCCACTGTTTCTATCCATCCAAAACGAGATGTCTTGATTTCGCCATCCCAGCAATCGATTGCATAATGTGCCATTTCATCTTTTTTATGCTGGCGGAATCTCAGTTTATCAGGAGATATACCAATACGTTTGAGGAAACGGTTGGTAAGAGCGATATGGTATGCAAGGAATTCATGGGCAATGATATTATTGTCAATTGCTTCCCGGATTGTCATTTCCTCCAGTTCCCCTCTTTCCTGGGCTTTATCGGAATAAAGTATTATCAGGTCATTCTCCACTGCAGTAATTTCTGGATGTGTTTTTTCTTGTGGATGGATGAATATTTCAGCTTCAGCCTGGGTAAATTCCCTGAGTCTTATGACACCCTGCCGCGGGGATATCTCATTACGATATGACTTACCGATCTGGGTTACACCAAAAGGCAGTTTTTCCCTGTAATAACGCGCCAGCCTCTGGAAATCAATGAAGATTCCCTGAGCGGTTTCCGGACGCAGGTATCCGGGTTTGCCATTGCCGGGTCCTATACTCGTCTCAAACATCAGATTAAATTCCTTGGCCTTTCCGAGTTTCCCCTCGCATTCCGGGCAGCAAATATCATATTTGCTGATCATCTCATCTACTTCTTCATTGGTCAATGCATCCGCAACCGCTACATAGTCTTCAATCAGGTGATCTGCCCGGAATGCCTCTCCACATTGTTCACACTCACACAGAGGGTCGGAGAAACCACCTACATGACCGGAAGCCACGAAAATGTCCTCAATGCCGATGGTGGGAGTTTCGATTTCCATGAAACCTTCCCGGACGACATATAATTGTCTCCAAATGTTTTCTATTCTGCGTTTCAGGGTACTTCCCAGGGGTCCGTAGTCATAGAATCCGGCAGTACCTCCATATAATTCAAAAGAGTTCCACAGGAATCCCCGTCTTTTTGCCAGTTCTATAACCTGCTCATATTTGTCCATAATTGAATCCTCGATAAATGGGATAATATATCTATGAAAGTGATCTCATTCTCCATATTTCCATGACATTTAATTCTATCGAACTATTTCAAAATTGCACTATAATTATGAACAGAACAATTAAAGCCCAGTAACATTTGCTCATTTATTGGGGATGTGTGACCTGTCTATAGAGGACTGTATATACACTATCATATACAAGACCATTTTCATATCGTACCACTACCTAACATATCTTCATTTGGCCATATCACTCACATGGTCTTGCTCTCATCTTTTCAAATATTATCTATTGAGGACTTCTTCTACAGATTCTCCCCCATGTACAATGCGGGATATTTTAGATACGGTAACAACCGGGTCTTCGGACTGGAATACATTTCTGCCGATTGCAACACCTCTGCCGCCTGCCTCCAGTGAATCATGTATCATTTGAAGGAGATCTTCTTCGGTTTCCATCTGGGGACCACCTGCTATAACAACAGGTACCGGGCAGCCTTCCACGACTTCTTTGAATGAATCAATATCTCCTGTGTAATTTGTTTTTACGATATCTGCTCCCAGCTCGGCACCCACTCTTGCAGCATGTTTCACATACTCTGCATCATGTTCTGATGCTACGCGGGGTCCTCTGGGGTACATCATTGCAAGAAGGGGAATTCCCCATTCATCACAGCCCTTTGCAATTCTACCAAGGTCCTGCAACATTTCTGCCTCATCATCTGCACCTATATTTATGTGGACTGATACTGCATCAGCGCCCACCTTTATGGCTTCCTCAATGGTGGTAACCAGTACCTTGTGGTTTGGATCAGGGCCAAGGGATGTTGAACCGGAAAGATGAATTATCAATCCCACGTCCTTTCCATATCCTCTGTGGCCATGTTTGGGAAGACCCATGTGCCCCAATACTGCGTTTGCACCACCTTCAGCGACTTTATTTACAGTAGTGGGCATATCTGTCAGTCCTCTTAGAGGCCCGGCCCCGACTCCGTGGTCCATTGGTATTATTATTGCGTTTTGTGTATTACGATCGAATATGCGTTCTATCCTTACGGATTTGCCAATTTCACTCATGTGTCCTCTCCTGTACATATATGCACATGTATTTTTTATAAAAAATTATTGTAAGCAGGTATTCTCATTCTGGTATTTACCATTGTATCCTTCATCCACTTCTGTGTGCAGAGTATAAAACACAAGTTGTATAAGACGCGCATTTTTTTGCAGTTTCAGGCCATCGGGGTTATATACAACAAGTAAACATTCGCTTCTGCCCCGGTATCCGGCATCCCATACAGCAGTTTCCAGAGTCGCTCCGGCACGTATCAGGCTTGACCTTGGTGTTGCAAGTGCTGCAATATTTTTGGGAATATTAACGATTTCGTTGAAGATAATTTTGTATATGCCCTTTTCAAGATCAATCCATTCCTCATAAAAATCAAGAGGTATACTTTCAGGAATTTGCCTTTTTGAATTATCAAAATCGATGGTACCCTCTCCATTTAGTCTGTGCACACTCTCAAGTGTAAGTTCGATACCATTGGGTTGCACCTGAAATTCTTCATCCACAAAACCTTCTACAAGAGGCTGCTCACCCTCCAGTAGTTTGTTAAGTTCTTTCCTTGATAGCATTGCCATATGTTATATACCTCTTTTTTGCATTTCTATTGTAAGACAGTCTTATATCATTCTGTTCCAATCTTCAGTAAGACACTTTGGAGGGGATATTTTATGTTAAACCTTATTTTTCAAACAATTCTGATAACTATTATACTTGTTTCAGTATATCTTGTTCGTAATAATAAAACTAAACTCCATTGTCGTATAATGGGTTTTGCTTTGTTTGCACAGCTTTTGTCGACAGTATTTTTTATGTACCCCGCTATGTCTGGTGTAAGATCTACTTATTACTTTAACACGTTTTTCAATATTGAACTGCTTTTCCATCATGGGTTGGGCCTTTTTATCCTTCTTTTGGGCCTTTATGTAGAATTACTTTTTATGGGCAGGGTCAAGGATATTCTCAATAGGTTAATTGCAATGAAACTCATAGCTGCATTATGGTTCCTTTCTTATCTGCTGGGGGTACACATCTATCTTGTGATGTACTATTGAATCTCAGGTTGCTTGGACTCTCTTCCAATAAACAACTGCAGACATCTTTTCAGGTGAATGAACCATAGAAACATTAAAATCATTTTAGGTTTATTGGATGCTCAGGTGAAACTAAAATGAGTTCAGAACTACCCCCACAGGTCCAGAACCAGCTGGCACAGTTGCAGCAGGTTCAACAACAGGCCCAGACACTTGCTATGCAAAAAAATCAGATCGAAAGTACACTGAAAGAAACGGAAAATGCTCTGGAAGAACTTGAACAGTTATCAGGAGATGCAGTTGTCTACAGGACTGTTGGGGATATGCAGATCCGTACGACCAAGGATGATGCTATCGAAAAGCTCAAAGAGAGAAATGAAACCCTTTCCCTGAGATTGCAGTCTATTTCTCGTCAGGAAGAACGCATATCCAAACGTTTCAACCAGCTTCAGGAACAAGTCAAACAGGCTATGGGTACCCAGGGCGGTTATCAGGCACAGTGAGCCTGACCTGCCTGCCAACTATCATTTGCCGGCACAATTGCGGGTAGTGATAGTAGAGGTTGAAATGAAAGTAGATGAAGAGGGATTCTACAACAAACTTCTTGACTACCATAATATCCTGTATCTATGTCATCGCAACGCTGACCCCGATGCTGTAAGCAGTGCCTTTGCTCTATCTGAAGCTATTGGAGGCAAAGTAGGGCTGGTTGATGGTTGCAATCGTGTTGCTTCTTTGCTGGTTGACAAACTTGAGATTGATGTTGTGGAAAACCCAAACCCCGAAGCCTACGATCTTACGGTTGTAGTAGATACTTCAACAATTGCACAGTTAAATGATATTGAATTATGTCACTATGGCGTGATTGATCACCACGCAACAACTGCTCTTACAGAGAATGCAGCATTTTATCTGCACCGCAATAAGACATCTGTTGCAGAAATAGTTTATGATGTACTGAAATGCATGGGTGCCCCTATTATGAACCGTACTGCTGTGGGGCTCATGACAGGGATAGTGACCGATACCGGGCATTTCAAACATGCAACAAGTGATACTTTCCGCACATTTTCTAATATTATTGAAAGTAGCGGTGTTGAATATGCGGAAGTACTGGAGCTGATGGCTTCCACTCCACAGGATGTGTCTATGCGTATTGCCATGCTAAAGACGGCCAATCGTGCGGAGATTGAAAGAGTGGAAAGTTGGCTTGTGGCTACCTCTCATGTAAGCTCTTTTGGAGGTTCTGCTTCTTCAATGCTGATCAATA
Organism: Methanohalophilus sp. WG1-DM; assembly: GCF_004104135.1. NCBI lineage: Archaea > Methanobacteriati > Methanobacteriota > Methanomicrobia > Methanosarcinales > Methanosarcinaceae > Methanohalophilus > Methanohalophilus sp. WG1-DM. The sequence continues at coordinate 21,610 of NZ_RRBA01000001.1, forward strand.
TAGGTGCTGATGTTGCATTTGTAGGTACGTTGAAAGAAAACTCTATCCGGGTTAGCGGAAGGGCAAAGAGAGATGCTGTAAATGCCGGAGTAAATCTGGGTCAGATCATGGAAGATGTGAGTGCTGATTACAATGGCACAGGTGGAGGACATGCAGGTGCTGCGGGTATCGATGTAGTTGCCGATATGGAAGAGATACTTTGGGCCTGCAAACAAAAGGTTATTGAAGTTCTCCGGAATAAGACGAATCCGTCTAGTTTATAAATCTTAATTTCAAATATTATATATAATGATGTACTTTGTACATGACAAAATATCTGTTATGTGATAACATGATCGAATACTGGAACCCACAGATTGAAAGAATGCCCCTTGATGAGCTGGAACAGATTCAGGAGGAGCGGTTGCGCCATCTTGTAGACTATGTCTATACTCACTCTCCTTTTTACAAAAAACGTTTTGATGAAGCCGGGGTGAAACCGGAAGATATCAGGACTCTGGAGGACCTGCAAAAGCTTCCGTTTACCTATAAACAGGACCTCAGGGACAATTATCCTAAAGGAATGTTTTGTGTACCTGATACACAGCTTGTACGCTATCATGTTTCTTCAGGTACCACTGGCAAACCTACTGTTGTGGGTTATACCAAAAATGACATTCATGAGTGGGCAAAGTCCCTGGGAAGAGCATTAACATCAATTGGTGTGGGCCGTGGGGATGTCCTTCAGGTAAGTTACGGCTACGGTCTTTTTACAGGTGGACTCGGACTGCATTATGGTGCTGAAGAAGTGGGTTCCACCGTCCTGCCGATTAGTGTTGGTAACACCGATAAACAGCTTGAACTGATGCAGGATCTTGGTACCACAACGCTTGCATGTACTCCTTCTTACTTCCTTTACATGGCAGAAGAAGCAAAGGATAAGGGTATTGATTTCCAGGAGGATACCGGCCTGAAAACCGGTATATTCGGAGCCGAACCCTGGACTGAGGAAATGCGCAAGCGTATGGAAGACGCTACAGGCATCAAGGCGTATGATGTGTTTGGTACCTCTGAACTCAGTGGGCCACTTTTTACTGAGTGTACTTGCCAGGATGGAATTCATATCTGGGGCGACCAGTTTATTGTGGAAATAATCGATCCTGAAACTGGAGATACTCTACCAGAAGGAGAAAGGGGAGAACTTGTAATAACCACTCTTACAAAAGAAGCCCTGCCTCTTATCCGATACAGGATAGGAGATTGTACAATTCTGAACAAGCAACCCTGTGAATGCGGGCGCACACATCCCAGAATAATGAGGGTGACCGGACGTGTGGATGATATGCTGATTATCCGTGGAATCAACGTATTCCCGGGACAGGTAGAATCCGTGCTTATGAAAATACCCGAAGTTGGAGAACATTTCATGATACATGTGGATCGTATCAATGAAATGGATACAATGAAAATACAGATTGAAATGAATGATGAAGCATTCAGTGACAAGGTCAATGACATAATCTCACTGGAGAAAAAAGTTGCCTCTGCTCTAAAGAGTGTGCTCAATCTTTCTGTTGGTGTCGAACTTGTAGAACATGGGACAATTCCGCGGTCTATTGGTAAATCCAAAAAGATAATTGATAATAGAAAGCTATAAAGAATTTCAGGATAATTTATAGACCATAACACCACAGGTTGATGATTCCATGGATGAGAAATTTATCAAACAAATATCACTCTTTGCAGAGAATAAGCCCGGCCACCTTGCAAATATTGCATCCAGCTTCAAAGAGGCATCCGTCAATATAAGGGCATTTACTATCGCTGAAGCAGGGGATTTCGGAATTATAAGGATGGTAGTAGACAAGCCGGAAAAAGCACATCGTGTATTGCATGATGCAGGTTTTACAGTTTCCGAAACAGATGTTCTGGGTATACAAATGGAAGATGTACCCGGCCAGCTTGCAACAATAGCAGAGGTACTTGGCAAAAAAGGTGTCAACATCGATTATGCTTACGCTTTTGTTACAAAAACAGAAAAAGCGTTTCTCATAATACGCGTTAATGATTTGAAAACCGCTGTTGAAACGCTTTATGAACAAGGAATTTCATTGCTGGATATGGGTGATGTGCAAAGCATCTAATCTTTCTTTTTTTTTGAAAAGTAAAACCACGGCTCCTATATATGACTCCTAATTCAACCTTACAGAGCAAGCTTGGGGGTTCGCATTCCACCATCATAGGTGGTAGACATGGCAACAAACTGCTCAAAATAATCAGTAATCATCCAGATGTCAAAAGAATAATCCCTTCAGTAATTACTGTTAAAGGAAAGAGTGCACCCGGGGGGAAGATAGATGTAAAACTTCTTCGTCCGGATAGTAGAGGCAATTTGAGGGCTCTCCTGACACATGGTACTTCTTCCCAGGAGGTAAGAATCGTTACAAGCGTTGGGAAAGAAGAAGAAGGGGAAAGAATAATGCAGGAAATAAATGCAATGTTTATGGAGTGATCCCGGGTATGTATCTGGGTATTGATCACGGCACAAATGCAATGCGTTTTGCAGCTCTTGATAAACATGGAAAATCCTTCTATTTTGAAGTTCCCCGAACAGACATGAAAGAAATGGAAGACAGTCAAATTCTTGAATTAATCCAAAAGCAATTCAATATCAATATCAAACAGATTGAAATGATTGCCCTGACTTATTCTATGGGAGATGGAATTGTCAATATTATGGATATACAGGATGTCCACAATCGTGGAGTAAGAAGTATTGAAGGAGTCGGTAAAAAGACCGGTGCGGGAACTCTGGTGTTTGATACTATCAAGAAGACACAAATCCCCGCAGTTGTAATACCCGGGATACATTCACAAAGCCATACTGATTCTCGAATGAACGTATTTTCTCATTCCACAAGCCCTGAAAAACTTGGAATTGCCTATGATGCATTATCCAGGGGTATTAATAATTTCATTGTATCAGATATCAGTTCAAATACTGTAACTCTGGCTGTTGCAAACGGGGCGGTTGTAGGTGCCCTTGATGCCTGTATTTTCGCACCCGGTACCGTACACGGCCCTCTTGATCTTGAATCAATAAGGCAGATTGATGCCGGGAAGTGTGGTGCAAATGAGGCTTTCATGAACAGTGGTGTGCTGAAAAATACATCTTATAAAAACACTGCAGATTTGCTTGATGGATTAAAAGATAATGAAGATCAGGCAAAATTAGCAATTGATACTCTTGCTCTTTTTGCATCCATGGAAATAGAAGCCATGAAAGTTTTGCTAAAGGATTATTCAACATGTGATCGTCTTTTTCTTGCAGGTTCTATGGCAGAAGTGGATCCTCTTGTGGAAAAAATACATCACTATCTGGATATGAAACCCTGGATTCTGGGAAAATGGAGTGCAGCTACTGGATGTGCCCGAATGGCCAGGGATATTGCAAAAGGCAAAAAGCAAATCCTGGGTATCGAAGTTAGTATCTGAATTTCAATTGGAATACAGATCTCTCCTACGGTCATTCAGTACAGGTATTTTACTGGATAGTTCTTTGGCAAGTGAGAGGTCGATGTCTGCTATGATTATGCATTCATCGCGGCCGGAATCTGCAAGAGTATTCCCCAGGGCATCAATAATCATGGAACTTCCAGGGAACGATTTGGTAGGGTCTTTTCCTGTGCGGTTACACATCACATGAGGAATCTGGTTTTCCACTGCCCTGGCAGGACCCAGGATTCTCCAGTGATTGCCCCGCGGATCCGGAAATTGGGCAATAGTCACCAGTAAGTCGGCTCCTTCAAGCACAAGTTTGCGTGCCACTTCAGGAAACCTTATCTCGTAGCATATTTCCAATCCGATACATATATTCTCAAGTTTTATGGGCTGAATGGAATCACCCGGGGTAAAGTGACCTTTTTCTTCCCCGAAGGGGTGAATTTTGTGATAGGTTCCCCGAATTATACCGCTTTCAATACAGAACCCAAGATTGGCATAGGGTTTGGTTTTAGCATCCAGTTCTTCCACTATTGAACCGATAAGGATGCATTTATTTTTTTTTGAAAAATCCGCAAGTTGTCCTACTGTGGGGTAGGGGGACTTTTCAGCCAGTTTATCCATCTGTTCATAACAGAAACCTGTGGAAAACACTTCCGGGAATACAATTATTTCAGCACCCATGGCAAGGCCCCGATTAGCCATAGCGAGGGCTTTTTCAATGTTTGTTTTCTTATTACAATGCTCAATGTCCATCTGGATACAGGCAACTTTTACCATAGAGTATCTCCTCAGTATTTGGGACATGTACCTTTTGCAAGTATTATGGATATTCCTTTTTTTTCCATTTTTTCCATCAGAAGGGCCTGCAATTCTCTTTCTTTGATTTTTTCTGCAAAATCTACCACTTCAATGTCATCATGAAGTGCTTCAAGAACATGAGTAAGGTCCGCTACATCCTGTCCTCCCGTCATAGCTGCAACATCGTTCTGCAGGATAATAACCAGCAGGTCAAAACCGTTGGATTTTGCATTGATCAATCCCTGCATTCCTGTATGTGCCAGACCAAAATCCCCGATGACTGCAATACCTTTTCCTTTGAAACCACAGGCGACCGATATGGCAGAGCCAAGTGCAAAACCTGTATCCACGGCCTGAAGAGGTGCAGAAGTACTTAATATGGAACAACCCATGTCCCCTGCAATTGGTTTATCTATTGTACCAAGCACTCTGTAGAGAGACAGATAGGGGCATGTATCACAGATAGAACGTGGCCCTCTCTCTTTAATAGTCTCTGGTTTAACCACTTTATCCATATGTGTTTTTTTGATATTTTCAAGAGCATGCAGTATATGTTCTTTTTCTATTTTACCATGGGGTATATGTCCTGTGGATTTGCCCTTTATGGTGTCTTCGATTGAAATATGAGATTCTATGTAATCTTCTGTTTCCTCAACCACAAGCACATATTCATGGTGATCAATAAATCTTTTCAATTTTTTAATTGGCAGTGGATAAACCATGTCCAGAGCCAGATGTGAAATCCGGGAATTGCTTTCTTCAATGAATTTTTCCACAAGGCAGGCAGGATAACCTGAGGAAATAATGCCTGTTTTTGTTGTATCGATATGACACAGACAATCCTGTGATTGGGAATAATCTCCCATTAAAGGGTATGACATTGAATGGAAACGCTGATGCTTCCCCTTCATGGTGTAGTCCCATACAGACCTGTCAAATTCAGGTGGTACCGACCCTTTTGGTCGCAATAAAGCACTTTCACAAAACGATTCCAGAAGACGGGAAGTTACTCTGACTATAACGGGAATACTTGCCTTTTCCGAAAGTTCGATTGCTTCTTTCAGTGAATCAAACAACTTTTCAGGAGTTGCAGGATCAAAGACAGGTACTTCGGCCAGGGGTCCGAAATAGCGTGAGTCCTGTTCATTCTGGGAGGCTTTTGCGCCGGGGTCATCCCCTGCGATTATCACTAAACCTGCGCCTATTGTATGGGTGGCGGATGTAACCAGAGGGTCACAGAGTACATTCATGCCCACATGTTTTGTCAGGACAAAAGACCTGCGTCCGGCAACCGAGGCCCCCAGGGCAGTTTCAAGAGCCACTTTTTCATTAATCATCCAGAAAGTATTGTCTGCCCAAAAATCATCATTTCTGAATAGATTCACAATCGAAGTAACAGGATAGCCGGCAACCGCACTGACCAGCTTAACTTCCAGCAGGCCGGCAGCCTTTAATATCACATCTTTGCCGCTTATTTGACGCTCATTCATGGGAGTTCAGCATCCATTATTACCGAATCATCCGGTCTGGCAAACCAGGGTAGGGCAGCAAGGGCACCTATTACGCCTTTACCATCAATCCAGACATCCACACCATGATTTTCAGCATACTCCATTGCAAACTCATAGGTCAGCTCAGCAGACCTGCACAATCTGCTGTATTCCTTAATGCTGGAAGCATTAAAGGAGTCGAGGACAACCATTCCCGTATCCTTTGATACACTGTACTTTTCCAGTGCACTGCGGATATTTTCAAGGAGTGCATTCTGTGCCCTTTCATTCACACATCCAAATTCCAGGACTGTTGAAACACAGTTCTGGGTTTTTGCCGATACAGGGAAAAGTTGCACCAGGGAGTGGGAGAGGTACACACTTTCCACACAATCCAGTTCTTTTGCGATGTTGTGGGTCAGACACCAGGTAGCACCTGTTTCTTTGTTGTCAGTATCATCAATTCCCACGAGTACACGCTTGCGTTTTGGGACAATGATGGTACCTTTTGCCGCCTTCCCACCTCCAGAGGGAGTAGTTTCTGAGTGTAGGACCCCGGCTGCCTGTGCACGACAACGCGTGGCACCGACGCCTCCCCCACCCAGTCCGGCATAGGTAATTGCAACCTCATTATCTTTGATTTCCACCGCTTCAATACCTGCAGCGGCAGACGATGGCTTTAGTTCAAGGGGTACATTACCGGTTTTTACAAGATAGCGAGTCATATTTCCCAGTGTCCTTACCTGCCGGACAATAGGGGAGTGGGAATAATGGTGCCTGGCCCATGCAGCACCACCATAACAATTACTATGTTCAATTATCTCCGCACATTCATCCGTTTCATCACATATGGCATAGATTGCCCTGTAAGGGATGGAGTATGGTTCATCAAGTTCTATCTCTTTCATTCGGCTGGATAATTGTCGGAAAATGCTTTAAATCTTTTGTCAGGAAATATATCCTTCATCCTTCAAACTCACAAATTTTCCTTCCCCGATTATCACATGATCCAGTACATCAATTCCGAGTATTTTCCCTCCGTCTACGAGTTTACGGGTAATATTTATATCTTCCCTGCTTGGTGTGGGATCTCCCGATGGATGATTGTGTGTAAGAATTACAGAGGCTGCTGATTCCAGAAGGGCTGATTTGAATACCTCCCTTGGATGAACAATATTGGCATTGAGGCTGCCTATTGATACCACATCTTCCCGTAGGACCTGATTTTTGGTGTCAAGGTGAAGGGTTGTAAGATGTTCTTTTTTCTGGCACCTCAACTGGGGATACAGGAGTTTGTACACATCATCCGGGGAACGGATACGTGGCAGTGGCTCATCTGAATGTTTCTCAAGCCTGCGAGCCAGTTCGAATATAGCAGAGATCTGGGAAGCCTTTGCAATCCCTACTCCATGGATTTCGGTCAGCTTTGTGATATTGGCCTGACTTAAATTTTTGATAGAATAATTTGCAAAAATACGACTGCACAGGTTGATCACATTTTCCTTTGCAGTTCCGGTTCGCAGGATTATTGCAAGCAATTCCGTATTGGAAAGGTTCGAAGGTCCATATTTTGCAATTCTCTCCCTTGGCCTTTCTTCCTGGGGCATATCCTGTACCCTTAATTTCTGCTCATCCATACATTGAGTAAATAATCCTCTTATATATAAATAATACGTAATATTTCTTAATTATCAAATTATGTCAGTCTATCCAATGCCTACTTATATTTATAATTCCATGCCATAATTATGAAAGCCGTAGCTGTTATTGGTTACAAAAATACCGGCAAGACAACTTTTGTTTGCAGGCTGGTGGAAAAACTTGCTTTGAAAGGTAAAGTTGGTACTGTCAAAATCATGCATGATCATCGCTTTGATTCCCCAAAAAAAGATACGGGTAAACATTTTGATTCTGGCGCTGAAAACGTGACTGCAGTCTCAGAGGAAGGTATGGTTTCTATTCAGCGTGGGGCAGGCCTGGATGAAGCTCTTGAAGTCCTTGCTGACAGGGGGATGGATTACGCTGTCGTGGAAGGCGCTACAAATAGTGATTTGCCCAAAATAATGCTGGGAGAGATGGATGAGGAAGCAGGGAATGTTGTACTCAGGCTTGCTCCTTGTTCGGACTGGGATATGGACGAAGTTGCAGGAATTGTACAGCAAACATCGGAATTCGTAACCCTGAACAGTATGATTGACAGAATACGTCATATGCCTGAATTTCCTCTGACTGGAAGTATCGGTACTTTCACCGGTGTGGTAAGAGGGGAGACAGATGATATCAGCACAAAAATGCTCGAATTTGAAAAATATGAGAGTGTTGCTGATGAACGTATAGAAAAGATATGTAATGACCTCAAACAAAGAGAAGGAATTATCGAAGTGTTAATCCATCACAAAAGTGGCCGACTAATGCGGGGAGAGGATATTGTGTATATTGCTGTAGCATCGGCCCACAGACAGGAGTTATTTAAAGCCCTGAGTGATGCGATTGAAAGAGTAAAGTCAGAGGTGCCCATATGGAAAAAAGAAGTTACCATGGAAGGTGATTTCTGGGTACATGATCACGCATAAGTAAGCAGTCTCTTAAATTCTCGACTTTTGAATCGGCAGGGTACTCTGGCCATGGGGCATGAAATGGATTCTCACGGCCGGATTTTTTGCAATGATTGAATCAATCGCCTGCTGGATGTCTGGTACAGGCTTGAAAAACACGTCCTGTACATCCTTTTCAGGCATTTCTGAATACATGAGCAAATCATGTTTCATTGCAAGCTGTGCTATAAATGCCGCTTTATGTCCCCCAAACTCAAAATTTGAGTTGAATTTTTCAATTGTTTCCACAGGACAACTGCATTGTCGGCTCCAGCGCTCAAATATTTCATGACCAAACCCTTCCCTGCATGGGGCTGCAAGCAGGATGGTGCCTCCGTCAATAACTGCCATTTTTGCATTGTCCAGCGGTTTGTAGGCCTGATAGAGGTTCATCCCTTTTGAGACATCGGTTGCTGTAATGACTACATCTGCAGGTTCCACTTCCACCTTGTACATTTTATCCACACATTCAACTCCTTTTCGGTGGGCAGCTATAATATTACCGGCTACAGCCCTGACGATTTCCTTTTTGCTGTTGAGGACCACATTGAGTAAAAAATCCGGGCCGAATATTTGAGCCGCTTCCTCCATATCCTGTCTTACAGGACTGTCGATATTGCCGGTAGTTGCCTCTTCAATAGTCATCATCTTATGGTTTGTAATAACAGAATTATTGGAACTCACCCCGGGAAGGATTGCTTTTGCACCTCCACTGTAACCTGCATAATAATGGAATTCAATATTACCGGTACACACTACTATATCAGACTCATAAACTTCTTTGGATATTTCTACCGGAGTCCCTCTGGAAGTTGTTCCCACCTTTACACAATTCTCTTTATTATGTTCAACAAATCTGACGTTTCCATAAAGAGGGCCCAGTATTTTTTTAATCTCTTCTTCAGTTTGCTGGCGATGAAGTCCCAGAGCACAGACCACCGTTACATTTTCTTCGGTACATCCTCCGGATTTCAATTCTTCAAGAAGTGTTGGGAGCATTGTTGCAGAGGGGGATGGACGGGTAATATCACTGACTATGATGGCTACATTGGAATTCGGTGTTACGATTTCTGAAAGTTTTTTGCTATTTACCGGATTTGCAAGGGCATTTTTAACAAGTTCCTCAGGGGTAGATTCTACTTCCATTTCACAGGGCATCAGGATATCACCCATATTGGAATCCGGAATGTTGACATCAATACTTTCGTTGCCATAGGGTACAGTGATTACGGTCATTGTGTCGGTCCTCATTTATTTGCAATGAAGACAAAAGTCGCATGTGACGGTAAAACGGAGGGGATGGATATTACTCAGAATAGACCGACTTTTGTCAGGTTGAGGTTTTGAATCGATAAGATATAAATTTATCTTCACATATGAGACATTAAGTACAAGGATGACAGGATGAAATATGGAATTATAATACACGGCCCGGAAATAATAGACAGTGGCTGGGCAGGGAAAATAATACAACTTCTTTCAGCAAGAGCAGATGTGTATGCCGTAGCCGCCGGGACTATGTGTAAACTGGCCGTGCTGGATTCCTTTCTTGAAGATTTAATCGACATCTGGAGTTTGAGCAAACCCAGTGAGGCGATTACTGAACTTGCAAAAGAATGTGACTGTGTATTCCTGCTAAATCATGGAAAAACCATTGAAAGCGGGACTGTTTTTGGGAATATGGTGGCGGATAGAGTGGATATTGAAGTCCCCCTTGTACATGTTGAAAGACCCGGGAATTTGGATGGGAAAGTTATTCACAGGGGACAAAATGTAAACTCCGATGTATACTGGCTATGCAGGAAATTGGGTATGCCACTGGTGTACCCTGAAATTGCAAGGCAACCATCTATCAGAAAAAACGATAATAAAACGATACGTATGATTTCAGGGGTCCTGCCCGGAGAATCCATAATGGTCAACGGCCTTGTAATCGGTTACGCCAATACTGAGGATGTGGAATTAATATTTGAGGATGGGATTATTATTGCTATCAAGGGCGGACAATTGAAAAAACATGGTGTGGAAAAACTTGCTTCATACATCGGTAAGATTGACCCTGAAAATGCGTGGATAAAAAGTGGAAATTTACGCCGCACTCCTGTTCTGGAATCAATGAACAGGGAAAGAATTGATGTTCATAAGCACCAGTTATGTAGGGCCGTAATTATTAACCATGAAGCGGAAAGGACATTCGAACTTGCAAGAAAAGCGGACCTAGCAATTTCAGTTGGGGATGACACAACGGCTATTGCAGGAAGCATCCTGAAACGTCTGGAAATACCATTGATAGGAATTACTGATGGGGACAGGGATAATGTGCTTGTTGATGCTGAATATTGCGAAGGTTCTACGATAATACAGGTTGAAAGAGGTTGTGACGATATAGTGGGAGAACAAATAAAGGATTCATTCTTTCCTACATCCCTCCCCGAATTTCCCTCTAAATCTTATCTGGAAGAACAGATTCTTGATCTGGCAAAATTTCACATAAGGCATGTGATCTTCTATCCAATTGAATCTAATTATTAATCTGTATCCCTCCAGGTATTTCCAGATAGTTACATACACTTATTACTGAAGATATTTTATTTTTATTAGGGAGTTTTGGAATTGCCAGCTTGAAATGATGTGAAGCCGGCGTATAAAATGCCCTTTACAGGTGATATAATGGTGAGGGTTGAAAAAGACACAGTAGGTATTAAGGCACTCAGAGAGCAAATTGAAAAGAACAAAGAAAAGTAAAAGTTAAGGGATAATTCAATCCCTTTTCTTTGCTATCCAGAACATAAACATCAGGCCAAAGACTGCAACAATTGCTTCAAATCCGGGTTGCTCAACAGGCTCTTCAGTTTCAGTTACAGAATTGAATAATTTTTCTGATTTGTCCAGATATTCATTGGCCTTTTCCATGTTGTGAATGCCAAGACATCCGTCCTCTTCAACAAAATGCATGTAAAAGACTGCATTGTTGTAGTCTTCAAGTTTTGTCTCATAGGAAGCCGTACCATTGAGATTTTCCAGAGCAACACTGGCATTGTTCTGTACACTTTTAAGTTCTTCAATCCTTTGCGCAATCAAATCCTGTCTTGTTTCAATAACTTCTGCAAATTCTTCATCATGGCAATCATAACATTCCCCGGATGATTCCAAACTGAATAGCAGTTCGGGTTCATAATCGAAGGTATGCCCGGCTATTTCATGTGTGGTGTCATTATACTCCCTTGAAGCCATATGACAATCCAAACACCCGACCTCAGGGTGGTTGCCTGTGTTATAGATGGAATCGTTATACATCTCCCAGTTGGGATGGTGGATTTCCGTAGTCATGCCATCTGCCGTGGCACCCATGCCGTTATGACAATTCCCACAAAGAAGAGCCCCCTCTATACGGTATTCAGCGGAATGTGGTTCATGGCAGGCTACACAGGTAACACGCCATTCTTCTACATCTTCAGGTTGTGGAACTTCATCCAGGTTCAGACCATCGATACTTTCATCTTCCAGAGAAACAATGGCACCATCGGTGCTTTTGAATGAGACTCAGGAATTATCCCTTTCAAGAATGAAGGTTTCCGCCACATCAGTGGGTTCGGAATGACTTGCCATCGATTCCATATCAAATTTTTTGTAGGAATACTCATCCCATTCATCAATAATAGGATGATGTGAATCCGTATGGCAGTTGCCACACATCCCGGCGGAAAGATTCACTTTTGGTATATGGCTGGACGGATTGTCAATATGTGAATCATAACCTGTTTCAGGAGGCCGATGGCAGACTTCACACGTAATTGGCTCAATAGTTGTCTCCACATCTTCTCTTCCCTATGTTTCCTTTATTGAGGATTCAACGTGGCATTCCGTGCAACTTTCAATGTCAACAACCGACCCTCCTGCCGCTTTCAGGGAATCCGCGTGTGCCGAAGAATTTCATATAATGTATTGTTCATTGTGACATTGCTTGCATGTCTCCGGTTGCCAGGCCCCTGTCATGCCTGCTGATAAGAATAACAAAGTTAGTGCTACAATTACAATTTTGATCAACTAATACCCCCACGTTAATCTTTTGATAAGATTAGCTATGATTGTATTTAGTATAATCGGGTAAAAAAGTATTCTATTTGTTGCGATTTTAGTATTGGTGTGGAGCTTTTGGGATTCCACTCCTTATTGTAGATTTTTATCATCGGGGCTTAAGGGAAGGTTGAATCCGAATATACTGTATTTGCCGTATTGACTTTCTACCCACACATTTCCGCCATGTAATTCAATCAGTTGCAACAAAGGCACTCCATTATTCATAATCTCGCTGGACGAAGATTTTGATGGTGAAATAGAAGTTATACAACCAACTACCAAATCTGCCCTCGAGACAAGAGTAGATAATCTGAAAAATAAGTTTAACAATCTTGAAAAATCAACATCAGAAGACGATAAAAAGTCTGGTGGGCCCGCTGAGATTCGAACTCAGGATCCTCGCCGTGTAAAGAAGGACGTTGGTAGCGATTCGCGAGTACATCTCCTCGAATGTCAAGGCGAAAATCAACCGACTGCTGGAGGAAAACTGCAACCGGTTTTACTAAATGATGTATGGGCCAACCATAAAGAATCATTTAAGAATTGGTTATATGCAAGATCCATATCTGAAAGAACCAAAAATGATTATTACAACTCTCTGACAAGATTCTTTGACACCACAGTTGTGCATAAGCCACAGGAATTCCGATCACAACAACTTAATGATAAAGCAACGCGTGGACTTCGTAATCTGTTGAACTATTTAGAGGAAGAGGATATCGATGATGTAGCTGAATACAGCATCGAAAAGTGGAGGCGTTTTATCAAAATCAATCAGTCTGGTGTCGTTGAGATTTATGTCACAGATGAGGAGGTACAGGAAGCATATAATGCATGTGAAGAGGAAATTAAGCCCATATTCAAATTACTTATGTACTCAGGTAATCGACTCAGTCACATATATGCCATGCTAGAAAACTTTGATGAGGCTAACATAGTAGTTGATGGGGAAATTGCTCATTATCCCACCTCATCATTTTCAAGTGGAACAAAAAGAACTTTCCAGATATTTTTCCCTACATATTTTATCTCTGAACTCAAAAGCATCAATAGTCTAAAGTCATACAGTTCATTGGTAAAACTTACAAAGCATAATCGTGTATCTCCAAAGACTATCCGAAAATGGCATTTGAATTTTATGATAAAAGAAGGGGTCACAGAAAGCATAGCTGATTTCATCCAGGGCCGTGCACCTACTACTGTTGGCAGTGCGCATTACTTGAATAAGGTTCAGCAATCGAAAGAGGAGTATAGGAAAATAGTGAGTAAGTTTTTGATATAATTCAAATCAAATTAGAATATTTAAGAATCCATACAAATAAGAACAAAAATACTATTTTGTCTTATTGATGTTGGATACTTGTTTACTTGGAGGCTTCAATTTGGAAAATGAAGACAAGATAAAGGAGCTAAATAATGCTTTTCATAGAAATTCTGGCCAAATATTAGGAATGGCATTACATATAGAAACGCAGTTGGACTACTTTATAGCTAACTACTTTGCAAATCCCCAAAGCTACAGAACTTTTGTTTTAAAGGATTTAATTATATTTGATATGGCTTTTGGAAGAAAAACAAAGATTTTTGTAGACATTTGTAAGACAGAAAAAATAGATGAAAATTGGCTAAAAGAGATTCGTGAAGCCATTGGGTTTGTACAAAGAATTAGGAATAGAGTGGCACATGATCAAGCAACTTTTTATCAGCAGGAAGAAAAAATTGTACTCCAAAAGAAAAAAAGTGTTACTTACAAGAAAGATGAATTAGAAATCACAGATGCTTTAGTTGATAAAGTAGATAAAAATAGATTATTTTGTTTACAAGAAATTAGTAAAATTGCCATTAAGATATCTGAACTTGAAAAAGAGAATCTTGGTTGCTAATTAAGAGGTTTGTGTAAAATCTTAAATTGAATGCTCCTGCTGTGAGGAAGGGGGAATTTACTAAAAAAGGTTATTACAAAAATCATATATACCTCTGTGAGAATGTTCAAAAAGTATGGAAAAAAAGAGAAACACTTATTTTATTAAAATATTAATATTTTTATATATTGTTGGACTTGTACTATATTTATACTATTCATTGTCAGGTTCATTCTCTTTATCAATAGATACAAACACTCTTCTGCTTCAACTAATAGTTCATTACTTATACGGTTTTTTCTTTTTTATCGGGCTTGTCTCAATTTTAAGGAAATATGAAAATTTGCATAATTATGGTTTGTTTTTAGCACCATTGATACCAGTAATATTTTATTTTAATAATATATTGCAAAAAAATGAAATTGGATTGGAAAATTTCAGTGTGTATTTAAATGTTATTTTAAACCAATATTTACCAATATCTATTTTCTTGTATATCCTCCTCTTTGTATTTACTAAATTTTATATGGATTTTTTGTCAGAGAATTTAATAAGATATATTAGCGGAAAGCGAATTAGAGGAAGCTTATTTGGTGAATACTCATTTATTAAAGTATATGATTAGTTTGATGATTTTGGCAATAACCGAAGATTTCTAAATAATATAATAACCAAATTTTTGGGTTACGAATTTTTAGAATCTCGATATATAAAATACAATAATCAAAAACACAAGGTTTTTTGTTATACACGATATGAGTCAATAGGTTTAAAAAAACATTTACATCACTTGCTATTAACACCTCTTACATGCGTCGATGCAAGGTATTTAGAAGATTATGAAGATGAAGATGAATTAAAACTGATTAACTTTGATAGTCCTAGATTGGAAGAAGACTTTGCTATTGCATCCTATTCTTTTTATGATGGTTTTATAATATATCAATTCTCAGAGACGGGAGATGAAATTCAAGTAAATCCATATACTGAAGTATACCAATCATTAAAATCATTTTATCAAACTAACGAAGAAAATACATTTGTTTTTGATTATGACGAAAGGAATATAGAAACTCCTAGATTATTTAAGACCTATACTAATTTAACTGAACGTTATATATTTGAAAAATATTGCATGTTACCAGATAAAATATTAAATTATTTTAAAGGAATATTTGAAATAAAATATGGTAAAATAATTTTATTCGTAGTTTTAACCGCAATATTGGTTTATGTTGTAATTGGCATTCTTCGAAATTATCTGGATTCAGCAACAATTTCTTTACTCCTTACTATTCCAGCAGCGATGTATTATTCGTGGAATCTATATGAAAAATATAAAAATTCAAGGAATAACTGAAGTTTAAATATATTATACAGCACTCTTATATATTTTATATAAATTCTGTTTTTTTGCCTGCCTGTATCACCATAATTGATTGAGAGGACTATAATTTGAACAACATAAAACAGAACGACGTTTGAAATAGGCAATTATCAACTTCTGAGAATTATGTGCCCATAAACCCCGCCTCATTCAGGCGAATTTAGGTATACGGATAATTAATAAATATATAAGGCTATGCTGGTGCAGGTGTGCAGGATTATTTAGAACCTTAATGCTAAAGGTCAAATGCTTATAAACTGTAATGTAAATTCCCCATCTGGTTTAATATGGTATTCAATCTCTTTTTTACCTTCCTTGTATGGCCTCTGTTCTACCAAACCCCATTCTATTAAGCTTTGAATCAGTGAATAAAAACCCCATAAGAAATAGATTTTTTAGTTTTTCCAGACTTTGTACATGGTAAATTATCTGAGAGAGGCTCAAATGAAATTATATTTTGGGTGGGTACAGGGTTAAGACATGCCAAGTTTCTATGTACATCTTTCTGGTCGAGATGTAGATGATGCTATCCTGAAAGCAAATGGAATAATAACTGAAGACCAGAATTCTAGAAATCCGAATGAAACGGCCTGTTCAAACGTTGACATTTCAACAATCATGGAGTCGAAAATCAGCAAACTTATAGATGAAAGGGTTAAACAGATTTTCGAGCCTTAAATCGATGACTCTAATAATCAATACACTAGATATTTAGTTTAAAATGAAGAATAATCTCCCAAATATGCAATATAACCCTACAAGAAGATGTATTATTGCATCAAATGTCAATAACTACCTCTTTTCAACATTTCTTTCAGCATTTTAAAGTGAATTGGATCATATTTTATTTCATAACTCGAATTGAAATCTGTAAAAAGTACTTTATTGTCTTTGGGATCATCAAGATTTTTGAACTTAATATTTCCGTGCTTTATTAATGCTGCGTGGTTTGGACATAAGCATAAATAATTTGCAGGATGCCGAATTCCACCATTTCTTTTTTCAAGTAAACTAGCAGTTATACAATAATTATGTTTATTTTTGGTTCTAAAGGTAAAACCGCATATTTGGCACTTTCCTTTATAGTTATCCTTTACTTTAAATTTCGAAAATTGATTATCAGCTAATTTTTCCATATTGTAATTATATGCTCTTCTACTATTGTCATATTGAATTGATTCAATTTCATTTTCAAATTCACGATGAACGTTTCCATTAAATTTTCTTTCTTCTTCTATTGTCATTGGCTCTAAATTTTCGTCAATGGCATAGAAATGTATATTATCCTCTGTATCTTTGCCATTATATTGTTTCTCGATTGCTTGCTTAAAATTCATATCTTTGGTAGGTGTTCTTGTTCTACCTTTATCTTTGTCTGTGTATGATGATTTTTTGGAGTCAGATTTGTTTTCAAAAGATTCTTTCATTTCCATGTCTTCATTTGAATCTTTTGTATGCAACTCTTCTTTATCGGAATGAGAACAATTTTCAGAAAAGTTATCTTTGTCCCCATCATCAAAAAATGTTCTATTTTTAAATTTATTTGGAGATTCCGTTATGTCTTCGTTCGATTGATTTTCTGAGGAATATTCAATATTATTCAAAGGAGATTCAGAGATCATATCGTCTTCATCCTTTTCCTCATCTTCTTTTTCTAGTATATTTTCTATGTTTTTCTGGTTGATTAAATTAGTATTTTCAATTTCATCTACTGTAGGATAATTAGCTCCATCCAAAATATTGTGCATTTCTTCTAATGAATTTTTTTGCAATAATAATTTTGCAGTGTTAATAAAATTATTGTCAAGGTTGGGGTGCAATGTTTCAGACAATTCTGATGCTATGCCATCTGATATTTCCTCAATAGAACCCCTTACATAAATTTCATTTATAGTACCTTCATCAGTTTCCATATAACAACAAATAGCATTATCATCCTTTGTTTTATACTTTATATCATCAACAAAAATATACGTAGAGATTTGTAAATTATCATAGTTATATACTTTTATCTTTGAACTAATATGTTTCCAATGTTTGTTTGGAGATGTATGATCACCTTTATTACCAATTTTTATTCTCTGGAATAATTGGGCAAAAAGTTCCATTTTTTTAGTATAGGCCTCGTTTAATTCTAAAGAATTAGGAGATGGTCTGTTGATGAGTTCTTTATGAACCATTTGGCTAATTTTATTGATTTCTAATTTTTCAAAGAGTTCCAAATGGTCGTCATTATATCTCAAAAATCTATCTTTTAACTGATTCCGAAATTGATCTGATATTTTACGATTATCATCTAATATTGCATACTTAGGAGTAATTAATTGTGATTTATTGTTGATCAAAATATGCATATTTTGTAATTCATAAATTATTGCATCTTCAATACTTGAAATTTCTGCATCTTTGCTCAATTTAGTTAGACAATTATATACAATTTTTCGATCATTATCATCTGTAATGCAATAATTTTTCTCATGATATTTTAGCTCAATCAACTTTAAAATATTTTTAAGCGATTCAGCATAAGGTTCATCTGCAATATTTAGGCATTCAATCAGGTTGCTGTATTTTTGAACAAACTCTGAAGGTAGATATCCAATGTATTCATATCCATACAACTCACTACACTCATGCTTAAAGACTTCTGCTGGCGAAAAATACCTGGGTTTTTTTTCTCCTTCGTATTTTATAGATATGGATCGGAATGATTGTAGAGTTTTTACAGATATTGGATCTTTATTCGACCTCTTCTCTAATTCTGAATATATAGAGCTTTGTTTATCTATTAGTTTATTAGTAGAACTTAGTTGCTTTAAGTTTTTAATAATCATTTCAGTCGGTATTATATTTTTATAATTTAGCCCTATTATTTTTACAAATCCAGTTTTTAATTGGGATGAATTGGGCATATCAAAGTACAAAACATCGTTAAATTCGGATAAAAGCGGCTGTATATTTCCTAAATACAATTCCTTTGGCTTATAGAGTTTGTAGTTGCAATCAACAGCTGGCAACCATTCAATATCCGCTAATTTCTCTAATGAACTCAAAGTATTTTCATCAAAAGTGTCCCAATGTTTATTAATATAATTAAAAACAATTTTCATTCTTTCAATTAAATCATGGCTTATATTTCTTGTATTGATGGATTCAACAACATATTCCACTATATCATCTAAATTTAAATCATTTTTTACACCCATTTGTTCAAAGAAATGTTTGTAACTGTTAATATCATTATATTCTGGATATATGTAATTTTTACCAAACAACTCATCAAGTTCTCTAGATTTGAAAAATACTGATTCTTTGGTTGGACAATGGAATTTTCCATCATTACAGTATATTAGCTTTGTATTTACCAATACACTTTCAATTTCAGAATAGGAATTTTTTTTAGTCATTCCAATAAATTGGTCATTTAATTTATCAATCAAATCAAATTTGTCCTGGTCTTCTACTTTAGAATTATGGAAAATTTCTTCTAAATATTTTTTTATGAAAACCTCGAAATTTAATTCCTTGATTCCGAACATTGATTTTATTATTGTTTGTTTAAAGCGAGGAAAGTCAGGCACATTATCTAAAAATGCTTCATCAAGTATGTCATCAATTTGGATTCCTTTTGGAACAGGGTAGTTCCCTTTTAGTACCATTTCATTACCATCATCTTCTAATGAGCAATAATCAAGGTTGTTATTCTTAAAAATAGACATTCTCTTTAATCTGTCTATATTTTCTCTATCAAGTTGCCTTTGTTCTTCCGAAATTAGCTGATATAACAATATGATGTCATCATCAGAAATAGTACCATTTTTTTCCAAGTCAAATTCAAAATGATCAATAATTACATCGATTGTCAGTTTGAAAAAATTCTGATGTAATATGTTGGGGAAAAGTTCCCTTATACTGGAATCAAGATTTTTGAGTCCTTTCTTATCAGCGAATTGTTTTTTATAATTTGACTTGCTTAAATCATATACAATATGGTTTTTCAAAGGATATAATAGATTATCATCTGTAAGAGCCAACGGTAAAGCCAACATGTCATTAATAGTAGATTCAAAATTTATGAATCTTTGATCCTTTAAGTCAATTCTTTTTTCGCCATCACTCCAAAATCCAATATTTTTGGCTTTTTTATATTCATTATATTTGTAGATATATTTTTCAATAAAATGAATTATTGATATTAGTTTCTGGCGGTTGTTTATATAACGTTTTGTTTCGTTAATTTTTATTGGATATTTGGCGTCAGCAAAATCATTTTTAATTATTTTTATAAGGTGTTTTTCATTTAATTTAGAAACACCTAGCTTAGCTAAACAGGAATTGCATTTCGATACCAAACCAGCATCAATTTCAGTAACTGGAAGTTCGTTCTTTATTGCATCTAGCTGCTTAGGAATTCGTTTTATTCTGAAGTTATTGTTGCTTTCCAAGCACCCCCGAGTTGTTAAAAAAATATTTAAACTTCGTATATTTTCAATATATTTAGTTTTATAATCATTATTTATTTCTATTTTTTTAGATATGTAAGAATATATACTATATAATTCATCTTTTGAAATAAAAATAGATTCTTCAAATGAAATACAATGTGGTATTTTTTCTTGAATCAAACAGATTAAATCATTCAGATTGAATTCATCAACACCTATTTTTTTAAAAAAACCACGGTATTTGATATATTTTCCAGGAACAACTGGGCAATTGATTCTTGTCAATAATTTTAATATCGAAGTATCTCTTGTAATTTTTGAAAGGCTTATAGGGTACCATTCATTGTTTATGTAAATGATGTTGCAGTCTCTTTTTTTGACAAGATCAATAAATCTACTATAAATATAATTGAATTCTCCATCTTGTTTCGATAAATATAATATTTGGTAAAACAAGTCTGGATTTACTTCTGCTTTTAAATCATCTATAATCTCATCTATCATCGCGGGGACAAAATCAATAATTTTTAAGTTATATTTTCCTTTAGAATCATCTTCATCAAATATGAGATGTTTTCGATTCTGATCGGGTTGAAAATCACTATTTATGTCAAATGCAAAACCTGTGTTCAATTCAGTCGGAAGGGTACAAAAAAAGCGACCTTTTTGAAGTTCAGTACCATTAAACGCAATGGATATCAAAAAAGGCCTTCTGCGTGCGATACCATTTTTATATTCCGTTTCAAAATGATTTTCTATATTTTTATGATATAGCACCATTCTTTTTTTCGTTTCATCAATATTTATTCTTTTAATTTCTTTATTGAGATCCCTAGATAATGAATACAATTCATTTTCAATTCGTATTTTATGAATTAAATTTCCATTCTTATATATATCTAATTTAGCCAGATGATTTAAGAAATGGATATCATCTTGGATATTTCTTAAAACTTCAACTACGAAAAGATCTATTTTTTCCTGAGTGATTATCTCTGCACCAATTTCTTTCCTTGCATAACTTTCTTCTTTTCTCCAAAAAAATTCAAACTCAGTTATCTTTTCAGATGTATATTTTGGAGTGCGATATGTTTTCCATTTTTCTTTTTGATTTAAATCTACTTTTCTAGATTTATTTGTTGAATGTATATTTAATATATCACATATTTTAAATACTGAAGTAAATCCAATTCCAAACCTTCCAGTTTTACTTGTGTCTGCTTCTTTATTTCTAGAGCCGATTTCAATTATTTTAATCCAGTCATTTTCACTAAAAACAGTGTTATTCTTTAACACTAATTTATCTTTAAAAAAGTGAATCTCTACTTCAACTGTCTCCCCATTTGTTGAAGAATCATCGGCATTTTGTATCAATTCTCTTAATAAACTGACAAAGCCAGAGTATGATCTTAGATTTCGTTCAATATTTGAATAGATATTTACTTTATAATCTTCTTCTTCAATAAAATCATCATCTGGCACCAAAGTATCCTCCATAGACAGTAATCGATTTAACATTTATTGTTAGTACAGTGCATATTTTTAAAAACAAGGCAATATTCTAACTGTTGTTATTTATATTTTTTTATGTTCTAATTTAATAGAAGTTTCAATTACTTCTCTCAAAATATTTCAAAATCGACAGGTAAATTTTCACATAGGAAGATACTGTCATGCGAGAGATAAGAAGGACAATAAATCTCTCAAGAGTATTCTTCCCGCAAATTATGGTCGGACAGAATTGAAAAGGTCAAAAAAGTGCGAATTAATCCATCAAAAAAATATTTATCAAAGGTGGTTCAGGGAAGTAGAATCTTGCCTTCTCTGCACCACTGAATATTCTATGAATTCTGTATTATCTATAGAGTTATAATATATACTCAAGCATAAATTGAAGATTTGTCTTTATCGCAATTGGACATATCATAGTTGAATTTTTTAAAACAAATAGTTTTAAATAATATTTACATGCAGAGTTAACAAAAAAAACCATTCATTTAATCGGAGATATTTTGCAAGAATGATCAAAAAAATACATGTTGTCAGGATATATAAGGTGGCTACATGAAAGTTGTCGATAAGAGTCAATTTTCAGCTTCAGAAAGCAATATAGGTTATTTGTATCAAGTACGTGTAGCTCTTTTATGGTCCTTAAACAAACTTCCTGCAGGTGCAGATTTTCTCGTATCAGTAGAAGCCTTAGATGATATACAATTTGAAACATTAGAAAGAAAACCAAAAGATCTCCTCCAAACTAAACACCATTTTAATAAGAAAGCAAAACTGGGTGATGCTAGTCCAGATTTGTGGAAATCTATACGTATATGGTTTGAAGCACATAATTCAGGAGAAATTGACATCGGTACTTCGCTCTATCTAATAACTACTTCTCAAGCATCAAATGAATCTGCTGCTTATTATTTAGGTGGAATTAATAGGGATGTGAATCTCGCATTGGATATATTAGATGAAACTGCACACAACTCAAAAAATAAAGCAAACAAGGAAGCATATAGGATATTTTTGGATACATCTCCCGAAGAAAGGCTTAATATTGTAAATGACATTGTTGTTCTCGACTGTTCTCCACATATAAATGATATTGATTCAGAATTAAGCAAAGCTGCATTTCATGCAGTTGAAAGAAAGTATATGGAATCATTTCTTGAGAGGCTTGAAGGCTGGTGGTATCATCGCGTATTAAATCAATTATGCTCTGAAAAGGGATGCATATTAGGAGACGAACTTGAGGGAAAAATGTCAGAACTGCGAGAGCAATTTAAAAGAGATGCTCTTCCAATAGATGATGAAGTACTTTCCATAAAAGTAGATGAAAATAGTATGGAAGATTGTGATGAGTCTATTTTTGTAAAACAGTTAGAATTAACAAAAGCAAGTAAAAAACGCATTTTAGCAGCAGTTCGTGATTATTATCGAGCTTTTGAACAACGTTCAAGGTGGCTCAGTGAAGACTTAATTCTTGTAGGTGAACTTTCAAAATATGAAAACAAATTAATTGAAGAATGGGAACTTGTTTTTGAAGGAATGCGTGATAAATGTGGAGTATCGATAACAGAACAGTATAAAGAATCTTTAGCCAGAGATATCCTTAGATGGGTTGAACAGGAATCTCCTAATAAAATTCATATTCGTTCTCAAGTAACCGAGGAATTCCTTGCACGGGGATCGCTGCACATGTTGGCAGATAACTTGAAAGTTGGCTGGCATCCTGATTTTTATGAACATCTTTCATATTTATTAGCAGAGGGGGATAAAATTACATGATACCTTGGGAAAAACGTGCACCTGAAGAAAGAGCTATTTTGACACCAAGTTTTTTATCTCTGCTTTTGTGGAAAGCTTCAAATGGTTACTACCAGGAATCAAACAAGGGTTTGCCATTTGAATTAGCATTTTTAATTTTACCAATGGTCCTACATTGTAAAACTCGAGAATCTCTTCCGAGATCTAAGGTTACCCCTCTTGCAACTTGGATAGATAAAAATCCACTGATTCGATCGTATATAGCAAATCGTTCCTCTTTAATCGCTCCATTCACAAAAGAAGCACTACTTTTTGGAGGTATGCATGGACTCTTTAAAGTTACCAGTCTAGAAGTGACAGCTGATACCACTTGGGCAAGAAAAATTAAGTCGAATTTGAGAAATGCTGATGAAGAAATTCAAAAATGTGCAAAAAGCTCTGAATTAATAGGAAAATGGTTTGCTAAATCAGGCAGCAGTCAAATTATAATGTCTTTAATAGGGGTACGTCCATGAGTATTCAAATTCTTAATATTGTTCTTTACAGTCATAATGATAAATGTCGAATTCTTCCATTAAAAACAGGTCAATTTAATGTGATTACTGGTGCATCAAAAACAGGCAAATCAGCTTTAATTGACATAGTTGACTATTGCTTTGGAAGTAAAGAATGCAAGGTCCCCGAAGGTCCAATAAGGCGATCAGTGTCTTGGTTTGGTCTACACCTTAAATTAAATGGTGAAGAAGCGTTTATTGCACGTCGATGTCCTGCCAATCGTTCTACAAGTGAAGATTGTTTTGTTGAAGTTGGTAATTCAGTGAATATCCCAAATGCATCCGATATTTGTAAAATAACTAATACAAAAGGATTAGAAACCATGCTAGATGGATGGGTGGGAATAAGTGACAACATTCATGAACCTCCTGAAGGACAAACCCGACCACCATTGACAGCAACAATTCGACATGCTTTGCCATTGTGTTTACAATCCCAGGATGAAATTATTCAAAGGAATCAACTTTTTCATGGAACTTCAGATAACTTTGTAGCTCAATCATTGAAAGATACCTTGCCCTATTTCTTAGGTGCCGTAGATGATGAATATGTCAAGAAAAAAAATGAACAGAGGAAACTAAAAAAAGAACTCCGAAATTATGAAAAAAAACTGAATGAACTTTCAGCACTACGTGGAGATGGCTTTGAAAAGGCATCACTACTACTTGCTCAAGCTCGTGATGCAGGCATGGTGGAAACAAATCCCGAGTCATGGGAAGATATTGTTGCTGAATTAAAAAATGTTGCCTCGATACCATTAAATCAAAATGAATATCTTTCAGAGAATTCAGAGTATGAATTACTATCTAAAGAAAGAAAAGTTCTCTTAAATAAAAAACATAAAATCCATGATGAAATTGCATTAGTAAAATCTTTTGAGCAGGACAAGTCTTCTTTTTCTAAAGAGGCTAAGAAGCAAAAATCGAGACTAAAAACAATTGGCCTTTTTGAAGATTCAAATGAAACTAATGTTTGTCCACTTTGTTCACACAAACTTTCTGAGACGATCCCGTCTGAAAAAGAGATAAAAGAGACTTTTGTCGAGTTATCTAAAAAGTTTGAATCACTCTCTAAAACGAAACTACAATTAGAGAAACCTCTATCTGAATTAGAAGATGAACTTCAAACAACACGTCAGTCACTTTCTGAGAATTATAGAAAAATGGAAGCAATAAGAGCTACAAATGATTATTTAGCGGATGTTCAAGAAGAAGCAGTTAAGCATGCTCATATACGTGGACGAATTACACTTTATTTAGAAAGCCTTCCCGAATTAGCTGATACTATAAAAGTTGAAGAAGAAGTAGAGCGAATTCGTGCGGAATTAGACCGTCTTGATGACGATTTAAGCGATGAAAAAATTCAGGATAATCTCGATTCAATAATCTCGATTCTTGGAAATCGACTAACGAATTGGGCACAAAAACTGAAATTAGAACATTCAAAATTTCCTTTACGGTTTGAACCGAAAAGGCTAACGATTGTTGCAGATACCAACGGTGGACCTGTTCCAATGAAGAGAATGGGTAGTGGTGAAAATTGGGTTGGATATCATTTGATCGTTCACTTGGCCTTACATCTATGGTTTGTTTGCAAGAATAGACCCGTGCCAAATTTCATATTTTTTGATCAACCATCACAAGTCTATTTTCCAGCTGAACAATATAATGAAAAATCTCTTGAAAATGTGTCAGAAGAAGATGAGCTTGCATTATCAAGAATGTTTGAACTTGTTATTGAAGTCATCAATGAAGTTGAACCCAATTTACAGGTGATAGTTACTGAACATGCAGATATTGACAAAGAATGGTATCAAGAAGCAATTGTTGAACGGTGGCGTGATGGAATTAAACTCGTACCTGAAGATTGGCCTCGAGAGGAATAATTATTATTAATTTATAAATAAATTGGTAAGTAATGTTAACAAAAGGCATAGTGCCTTTTTTGAAAAACTAGGTATTTGATATTTTGAAAAAAATGGGTGGTACAGGTGGTATTTTACCAAATAATCTGCACCTGAACCTCCTTGTTTTAAAGTTAATTCCTGTAAGCAAAAAATGATCATCTCAAACCTTGTCTCTGAATATCTTCAGATTCCTGAGCGTATTGGAATGCAAATCAAATAATTCAGGTAATTTTTTCACCAACGGCATGTTGATGTTGTATATCTCTACAGGACTTGTTCCTTTCCCAGGATACCTTGTAGAATTTACATGGGGTAATACAATAGGTGCAAGATAATACAAAGGTATTAATGCAAGATATCCTTGTGCCATCAAAAACCATGAAGCTTTTATTATTTTTCTAAGGTCTTCAAGGTTTGATTCTTTCAAATTTTCTAATTCTTCAGCTAAACTATTGGCTGATTCAGTATTATCCATACGCATTCTTTCGATGGTAGAATCTATTTCTTTTATCCAACTTTTAATGTCAAGATCCATATCTGCTATTTCTTTCATATCATTTTCAATAGTTTGGAGTTCTGAATATATGTTATTAAGAATATTGTTTAACTCTCGAGTACTTAAAAATGCCAATTTCTCTTTTTCTTTTCTGAATTTCGAATTTTCACTGAGAAATGTACCACTTTCTGATAGTAAACCATTGATTTTATCTCTATCAATAACAGAAAAATTGTTCAACTCTGGACATTTATCAAGGTTATCAAGCAATTTACTGTATTTTTTTCTTTGCTCAATTATAGCAATATCGTATATTTTTGTTGAATCATGCCTGACCTTATTAGCAAGATAGTCTTCTGTAAAGTTACTATTTAATAATACAAGTGATTTGTTTGCCTTCTCAACACTCTGAGCAAAATAAAATACTGCTTGGGGATATAAACTGTACCTGTAGAGGGTTTTTGCTGCCTTCAAGTCCTTTATTGCAGTTCTTAGATATCCATGTCCTAACTCTACCATTTCATCCCTCTAAGTTATTCAATCGCATGAAGCTAATAATCCATTAACAGATAAATCCATCAACTCATCACCATCTTCCTGAGCCTGTCTTATAATTAATTTTCTGAACATTTTAAAAATCAGTATATATTAATTATCACTAAATCTTTGAACATTATTTTAAGCTGGAGCATAAACCGATGGATTAGAACTATCATACACTCTGAAAATATGGTCGTAGACCGCTTCTGCTTTCATATCAACTTCTGCATCTGAATAACTGCTTGGAAGACCTCTCGTATCTTCCCACAACCAATTTTTAATTTCAGTTTTGATAGAATCCCTGGTTGCTTCTTTTTCTCGCCAGTTATCAATATTCAGCTTTTCAGATTTTAAATAAAGAAGAAGTTCAGTAGCGGTTGCTTTAATCTTTTTGATATCCTCTTTTGAAAGATCTGGTTTGATTAAAAGATCAAAAATCGCAAGACTTTCTTCATCAAGACCTTCACGGATGTAGCGTTTTGATTCATCATCCAAATTTTCAGCGAGTTTCAATAGTTCTTCGAAAGTTTGCTCTATGGTAACTCGATCCTTTTCATTATTGTAGTCACTTACGATTTTTTCATATCTATTTTGGAAATTCATACGCAAAGGATTTTGCTTCATCATTCTTTGAAGTCTTTGTTCTATAACTTCCTTCATGTCATGTACAGCTGTGTTCTTCTTTTTACAAGCTTCAAATTCTTTGCGCAAAAGGTCAAAATCGATTTTACTAATATCATAGGCAGTTCGGGATTCACCAACTTCATTCTCAGTGGGTTCAACCGATTCATCAATGATTTGGTGTAATTCTTTGATTATATCAGTTATATCCGCTTCTTCTCTTGATCTTTGAAGCATTTTATAGATAATATTGATAGCTTCATATGACTGTCTGTAGTCGTTTATTCTTTTTTCACTCAAACAGAACTTGAACTTTCGAAACACATCACGGGCCATTATCTCAAACCGTTTACGTGTTTCATCGTTTCGATTGATTATTTCCTTTGCTTCATCAATGGCATGCAGTTGCTTAAAATCTGTTTCTTCAATTACCTTTTCGAGACGGAAATCATACGATAAAAGATATTCACGTACTATCTCGATTGAATTTGCCAGATCATCCAGAAGTTTGTCAGTTGGATTTGCAGGATCTACCTGTGGCTCTGGTTCTCCATCAATCATAGTGCCACCTTTATGGCCAGCAAAGGCTGCTAGAGCACTCCTGAGATTTTTGAGGATGCCACAATAATCAATTATCAATCCATTATTTTTCCCCTCATTTACACGATTGGCTCTGGCTATGGCCTGCATTAAAGTATGAGCCTTCAGCGGTTTGTCAAGGTAAAGCATAGACAGACTTGGTACATCAAATCCTGTTAACCACATGGCACAGACAATAGATATTCTGAAGGGATGCTCTTCTTTTTTAAAAGCAGAATCAACATCGATTCTTTTTCCATCTTCAGTTTCAAAACCTTCTTTTATTAATTTGCGATGAGGAGTGATATCAAGATCCCATTTCCTGAACTTGTCAACTTCTCCCTGTTCCTCACTCACGATCACAGCCATAAGAGTTTCTTTCATCCAATTGATCTTGTTTTGTAGTTGGATCTCTTCCTGTTCATCCTGGATCGTAGATAGTTCCTTTTCAAGTTCAACAATTTTTTCTTTCCAGTAATGGGCAATCAAATTGTGCATTCGGACGCAAGTAATCTTATCGATGCAGATTAGCATGGCCTTGCCACATTCCCATTGTGTTGAGTAATGATTTGTGAAATCTCTTGCAATCTGATCCAGTCGTTTTTCAGCAGTGATGATATGATATTCACGTTTTAGCTCTTTTTCGAGTTTCTGAGTTACATCCACATCATCAATCTCAAGTTCTTCTAGCTTTTCCGCAATACGTTCGTTCATATCATTTGTAGTGATCCCAAGCCTATCACCTCTTGCATCATAATAGAGAGGTACAGTGGCATCATCTTCAACAGCTCTCTGGAAGTCATAGGTTGACACATAGCCTCCAAAGATACGCTTTGTTAGTTCATCATCCTTGAACAGTGGTGTCCCAGTAAAACCGAGGAAACTGGCATTTGGTAGTGCATCTCGCATGTTGCGTGCCAACAGTCCAGATTGTGTTCTATGTGCTTCATCGGAGAGAACAATTATATCTTCTCTGGTGGAATAGGGGTCATCATCAATCTTCTTGTTGAATTTTTGAATCAGAGTGAATACGAAGGCTTTGTGTTCACCAAGCATTTTTTGTAGTTCGTCCCCATTATTTGGACGACAGTGTTCTCTGTCATTATCAGCAAGTCCGCAGCCTGCAAATGTATTGTATATCTGATTATCAAGATCTGCTCTATCAGTACATACAAGGAATGTAAAATTCCCTCCGAGCTTACGATGTATCTTCTGTGTGAAAAAGGTCATCGAGTATGATTTTCCTGCTCCCTGTGTGTGCCAGAAGACACCAAGCTTTCCTTCAAGTTGTTTGCGATTTCTAACTGAGTTTATTGCACGGTTGACTCCAAGATACTGGTGGTTTTTAGCTATAATTTTAGATAGTTTTCCTGAGCTTTCATCGAATAGAATAAAGTTCTCAAATATATCCATGAAATTGTCTTTACTGCAGATGCCTTTCAGCATCGTTTCCATATCCACACTTCCTTCATCTTCTTCTTCCAGCCTTTTCCATTCATGGAAATATTCGTATTTGCTGGAGTATGATCCAATCTTTGATTGAATTCCATTTCCAATCATAACTATTGCATTATGATGGAAAAGATGAGGAACAGTATCCTTGTAGTCTGAAAAATTCTCTTCATAGGCTTTACGTATGTCTTTATGTACGTTTTTCAGTTCAACAAAGAGCAGAGGTATGCCATTAACAAATCCTATTATATCAGGTCTTCTCCTGTAAATTGACCCTTTTATCCAGAGTTCACGGACTGCTAGGAAATGGTTTTCTTTTGGGTTATCAAAATCGAAAATTTTCAGGCGTTTCTTTATGAGCTCTCCTTTGTCATTTCGAAACTGGACCTGAACACCCTCTTTGAGCATCCTGTACTTGTCCTGGTTGGTCTGTAAAACTGATTGTATAACAGAATAATCAATTATCTGACTAATGGCGTCCTGGTACGCAGAAGAGGGGAGCTCAGGGTTGAATTTCTCAAGTGCCTCTTTGAGATACCGAGTGAGTACTACTTGTTTTTCACTTGTACGACCGAGGGTACCATTTTGACCCAGAACTTCGGTATTGTAGGTATATACTGAATTCCAACCTAGTTCATCGTGCATGTAATTTGCTGTTGTTTGCTGCACTAATGCATCCTCATTGTACTTTTGGTCCATCAGTAATTCCTCTGTTTTATATACTCCTGTGTTTGACTGGGTTGGAGTTCGGTTGTAGAAGGGCCAGTTCTAATGTAGAAACGCTCTGTGCCATTATCGTTTACGAAAATAGGTGCAGTTGCTGCGTCACATTTTAACACCATTATTCTTGAACCGTTGTAATCTTCAAAATGTGGATGTATGCTTGTCATTGCATGTGGTCCCATCCTGCTTTTAACAATATTTACCAGATGTAGACTCATTTTATCTTCATTCTGGAAACTATCAACATCTATTCCCACAGATTCACCGTCATCTGCGACGCCAATTATAAGGGTCCCTCCATTGGTGTTCAGAAAACCTGCCAATGTCTTTAACACAGCAAGTTCCATGCGAGGATCTTTATCGCCGGTGTGAAGATTTGTCCTCAGTGTGGACTTAAATTCTACTGCAGATGATTCACCACTCAAGATTAAACTATCAAGATCAAAATCTTCAATTTTTGTGTCTGTGTATGCATCTGATTTCAGTGTCTTATATCCCTCAGCAATTACCTTTGCCATTAGTTCCCTTCTTTGTTCAAGAAAATCCCGGTAATGTAGTTGTTCCCAACTTCCTGGTAATGCATGCCAATAATACATGCGATTTAGTTCATTGTATGTAAAGCGTGATTTCAATTCAGGAAGGTATTCAGAGGGTGGTTGATCTGATATCTTGACATTGTCTCCCCATTCTACAAGTGCATAATTGGCAATTTGGTTTATATCACGAGTGCCTTTTATACCAATGTTTTTAAGGTATCCTTTGGGGAATAGGTGATGTCGTTCCAGTGAACGTTTTCCCTGAATAGAGGGGTCCAACAGTTCGGATACTCTTGTTTTCGAAAAGAGTACTTTTGCATCTATTAGTACCAAGGATGCATAATATGCGAATAAAGAGGGACTTCTCGAGGACGATGTTGCCATATCATTTGGCAGTGTTACAATCCAGTAGTCATTAGTCAGAGTTATGTCACAAACGTGGTCTAAAATTTTGATGAACTGGTTTCCATCTTTCACATCACGGAAACGAGCCAGGTCAAATTCCATGTCCGATTCAGGAGATCTTGCGAAGCGACTCGTTACACATGACATGAAAAACCAGCGAGATATAGCCTTGCGAAGTTTGTATTCTTCAATTTTGTATTCGGTTTTTCCTATTAAATAAAGTATGTAGGAAAACAACAGGTTATTCTTTGAAGTGATCATCTTACCACTTCTAAAGCCTGCTTGTCGCACACAGTTCATGAAGTCATGCCAGTGCTGTAGATCCAATACCTTGGCCTGCGCCTCTTTGAGCAGTTCAAACTGTTCTATACGTTTTTCTTCGCTGAAAGTCTCTGTTTCAAGATCCTTTCCTCTAAGAATAGAATATACATAACGTAGCCTTGCACGTTTGAAAGCCACTCCAACACTTACCCTTAGTAACTGATCAGGTGATGGTTCAATGAAATGATTAAATGAAGATGGACCACTTTTAGATGGTTTTCTTGCTTCTTTACAGAATCGTTCTAAGTCAGCACGTCCTTCATCCCAGAATACCGACATCAGTGTGAGTATAAAATCTGCCTGGTTGAGTGATGTTCCGGCACTGTTTATCCTTACAAAGACCTCAGATACATCCTCTTCTGAAATGTTGGATGCCAATTCAAGAGCAGTAAACGGAAACCTCAATAGTCCCTGTAACTTGGTTATGGCCTTTCGTACCTTTTTTATATCTTCATCTGTGACTTCTCGAGAGGCTTTCAAACCTTTCAGGTAGTCATCAACAACTTCGAATAGATCTGTCTCATTATTCCAGAGTGCAGAAATATCTGATATGTAAGCTGGATCACGCATGATTGCTGCATCTGCAATCTCAAATTTTTCTTCGAGGGGGTTGAACGCAACACGAATTAATTCACTCTCATAATTCTCACGGATGACAGGTACACCTTTGACAACTGCATATAAAGAGGTTAACCGCTGTTGGCCGTCCACGACAACAAGTCTGGGTGCTTTCTGTTTAGAATCAGTTCCTATTGAGCGGGAATCAGCAGCCAACCCATTTTGCCAGAAAAGTAGGTAGCCAACTGGATAACCCTTGTACATTGAATCAAATAGATTACGCACCTTGAAATTCTTCCATACAAAGGGTCGCTGGATATCTGGAAGGCCAATCTCTCCAAGCGATATAAACTTAACAAGCGATCCCAGATCGTAGTCAACTTTCGTAAATACTGTTTCACTCATACACTAATTTCCCCACTCATTAATTTAGGAAGCAAGAGGTCACGAGCCTTTACTGCATTTTGATTCTGCTTGTTTAACGTTAGTATTTGTTTCCTAAAACTTTCAAGAATTTCATTAGCCAATATAAGTAAAGAATTGGGGGGTACTAATATTTCTATTTTTTTAAGGTGTTTTGCACCCAAGTGTTTAACAGTCGTTCCTGTAATCGTTTGATTTAAAAACAAGATACTTCTTTCAACCGCATATCGTATAAATGCTGTACTATATCCTTTTTTAGGGGAAAGCTTAACTACACGTTGATTTATCCATGACTTACCACCGTTCCAGAAATTCATATGGAAATCTCCATCCATTCCGATAACAAAGTCACCGTAATAAAGTAATTTATCTTTAGGTGCTTCCTCTTCTGAGAACGTTTTCGATTTACCAGCAGGAATGTCACGTATTCTTGCTACCGGTAATCCATGCCCCTCCTCATTGAAAAGATTAGATTTAAATGCATGTCCATAGGTAGGTTCAGATATCTCAAATAGAGGCTTTTTTTCCCATCCTTCAGGAACACCATCTACAATCTTGGTATGCTCATGACCTGGAAAGCGAAGGTTTACAAACCATTCCTTGTAAAGTAAGTGGGCTGCCTGCTCGAGCAACTCTATACGGCGTTGGTTATTATTAATGAGATAGTCATAAATAGAGAGAATATTGCCAATTTTGATCCTCTCCTGTTTTGAGGATACATTTATGCCAAAATCTGAAAATAATTTCCACTTAGTCCTTGGTCTGGCTCCATTTGATCTTTTAGTGGCATAATCGATAAATGAATTTTGAGCCATTACGTAAAACAAGAAATCTTTTTCATTCTCGTCTTTTGCTCTGATTACACTGAATTCTGTAGAGCATACACCATCAAAAGGTGCAATTATTAATTTTCGGAAATACGGCCGAAGTGTTCCAAAAAGAATATCACCTTTTTTAAATTTATATTTATTACTTTTAATCTTTGTAGATGAACTATAGCTTGATAAATGTAATTCATTGGGAACTACATGCTCTAAACCGACATAGGGTAAATCTTCATCTGGAGATGGAGTGTAAGAGATTTTGATATTTTGAGCCAAATTTGCAATCGTGCAATTTATCATATTTCCAATTCCTCAAAGTTTTTCTTGATAACTGCAGCTAACTCAACAGCCTCTTCATTGAGTTCTTCAAGTTCAACATGAATTTTACTTATTTCTTCTTCAAAATCAAAGTCTTCGTCCTCTTCCTCTGGAGCAATACCCACATAGCGTCCTGGTGTCAGACTCCAATCATTCTCTTTTATTTTATCGATATCAACTAACTTTACCAAGCCTTCGACATCACACAACTTTGCAGCGGGAAAATGAGAGGTGAGCCAGTGTGCATGTCTATAGAAATAGCGGACTTTCTTGAGTTGCTCTACAGCAAACCCACGTACTTTATTTGTTTCTTTGAGTTTACTATTCACATCTCTGCTTGACCATTTATTGTTTTCTATGGCATCGCAATTTTTCTCACAAACATCAATGAGTTGAGAAATGAGTTTGTAAATAAGGTCCGCATCTTTGATGAGATCATGACTGGTTTCTGAAAGTGGTGCTAATTTTTGAACAAATTGATACACATCTTCCTTTGTTTTGTTTTCACTCTCATAGGTGGATTGCTCATTATACAGATTGTTCTTGAAAATCTCAACGTCAGTGATGAATAATTGAAGTTTTTCGTTGAGTTCTGTCACCACTTCTTGCTGATCAGCATCTTCACTAAGTGTTCCGATGAGGGGTTTCAGTGATTGATGAAGCTCTTTGATTTTAGCGATAAAGGCTCGTAATGGCTGGACTTTTTCATCTTCATCAATAGTCTCAAAACATGAATGTCCTTCCTCAAGCAGCCTTCTACAGTAACTGTCAATTAAATCGAGGAAACGTTCTGTTTGACCACGGTAGAGCCAAACAATAGAAATGATATTCTGCTCCTGTTCAGGACTGAAATCATATATCCTGCGTGTTACCTGTCTGTAAATGTTTCGAGCATCAATCATAAGCACTTTATCCCGATGCTCTTCAGGCTTGTCTTTGTTCAGGAACCAGAGTTCACAGGGTACAGTTCTTGTATAAAAGAAATTGTTGCGAATGCTAATCATGACATCCACATCACCGCTTTCGACAAGTTTCTGTCTGACTTTTTGTTCATTCCCTCCTGCACTGGAAGCCTGAGATGACATCACAAATCCTGCTCGGCCCCTTTCATTAAGATAACTGTAGAAATAATTGATCCATACGTAGTTACCATTGGGAACTTTGTTCTTATTATTCTCTCCAGGCAGGCCAAAAGGTAAACGTGGGTCTTTTCTTATTTTTCCAGCATCGATCTCATCTACATTGAATGGAGGATTTGCCATCACGAAATCGGCCTTTTCCACCATTCCATGCGGATCTTCATAGTATGTGATGGCTTTTTGAATATTACCTTCAAGACCATGTACTGCCAAGTTCATCTTTGCCAGTTTTATTGTGGTAGGGTTCTTTTCCAATCCATAGAATGTGACCATTTCTGTTGGGTTCTTATTCATGTGCTCAATGAAATGGGCACTCTGGACAAACATCCCACCTGAACCACATGCAGGGTCCAGCACCTTCCCATGATCGGGTTCAATGACATTGACAATTGTCTGAACCAGCGAAACAGGAGTGAAGAATTCTCCACCATCATGTGCTTTTTGATCAGCAAACCCCGTGAGGAAATATTCATAGATTCGGCCAAAAATATCTCCTGTTACTTTTTTTAATGCGGAATCATCAAATGTCCTTAATAACTGTCCAAGA
This sequence comes from Methanohalophilus sp. WG1-DM, assembly GCF_004104135.1. Taxonomy (NCBI): domain Archaea; kingdom Methanobacteriati; phylum Methanobacteriota; class Methanomicrobia; order Methanosarcinales; family Methanosarcinaceae; genus Methanohalophilus; species Methanohalophilus sp. WG1-DM. The sequence goes on from NZ_RRBA01000001.1 coordinate 56,956, forward strand.
ACATCGTTATCCAAATCCTTGTACTCGTTTTTTGGGAGAACTCCTTTCAGGGTTTCATAATCGTTCTCTATCGATTCCATGGCATCGAAAACTGCCTGGGACCTATCTTCACTGTCTGGCAATTCAACCAGGTAATCAAACTGAGATTCAGGTTTTAGGTAAATTGCACCTTTTCCTGAGAAATCTTCTTTCGTGAGTGGTCTTGTTTTACCACCACGTTTTGGTAAGGATTGTTCTAATTCTTTCTTAACACTTAAAAAGCGGCTATGGGCATGCCGAAGAAAGATCAGTCCCATTACAGGCATGAAGTATTCATTACTGGCGTAGTTTGAATTAGCACGCAGGTTATCTGCACTTTTCCAGAGACGTTTTTCAATAGCCTCAATACTTTCTAATTGTGACATATAATTGTGAACTCCATTTCGGCAGTTGGTGATGATGAATATACATTTTTCAGGCTCTTATAGGTGATTGCAGCATATATTGCACTGATTAAGAATATTTTATATTGTTGGAGTCGTTTATAAAAAGATTCCTATTTTAGGAAGACCCCCCTAAAAAAGAAAAATCACTTTTATTCTAACCCTCAGCCCTAGTATCTGTACTGATGATATACAAATAGGAGGTACAGGGTTATTATTTGTACATGGAAAGTTCAAAGAAATGTTTAGAAAACGAATTTGATAAATTCTTTAGTATAATTCAATAAGGTCGAGTAGATGCTGTGGTGGTACAGGTGTATGTAAGTTTTTCCACTTTAACATTATAACATATTCATCTTTTGGATTAGTAAACGATTTTTTACATATATGCATGTAATTTTTGGCACATCACATTAAATGCACAATATTAATGAGATTTCATACCGAATGAAATAATTATCATTACCAATAGTTATATTATTGTTGATTCCAATCAGATATTGATAATTCATTCTTCATTTAATACATCTTCAAAAATAGATATAATACTATAGATTGATATATTGTTTTTTTCATATTTCTTTCCATACATAAGTTCAGTAAATTCAAAGAAATCGGTATTAAATTCTGAAGTTTCCTCCTCACATTCATATTTTTTCATCATTACATAAAGTATTCCTAAAATTATGTTTTCATAAGGAGTATTTGTGCCAAAGAGTTTTTGCTTATCTTCCCACACTGAATCTAGTAAATTAAACAATTCTTCTATTTGAAATGAACCAAGATTAAATACAGAGGAAATATAATATACAAATTTTTCTTCATGAGATGTAAAATGACTAGATTTACTAAACATGTAACCATATTTTTTGTATAAATCATTTATTTTAAAATAATAATGCATCTGATTTACCCCTTAGTATATAATTTAAAATTCATATTTTAGATAATAATACATGCTACTTAATATTATGTGTAACTATAGGTATCTTATGTGCAAAATAAAAAATTTTTTAAAGGGTTTCAAAATAGCAAACCTTATATATGATGCTCAAAACCGACACTTATCTATGTAGTAGGGAGAAATAATTTCCCGACTATATCTACAATAGAATTGGTGTGGGTGGTGGCTTCACTATACTCTTAGAGTTGATCGTTTATTGTGAAATATCGATACCCACTATATCCATTTCTGAAAAACGGTGAATTAAATGAACGGAAAAAACGAAATAAATAATTCCTCAATCGAGGAAAGTGCCGCATACGAACATGAAATCAATTTCAATTCCATTCCTGTAGAGTTGAAAGAATACGATCAGTGGGTACTCTGGAAATATATCCCTGAAAATGGTAAACATAAGAAAATTCCATATTCAATACATGGTTCCAGAGCTAGTCCAACCAACTCAGAAACATGGTCCAGCTTTGAGGAAATTAGCAGCAAATTCCAAGAATCTGAAGATTATACAGGAATTGGATTTGTATTTACAGAAAGTGATCCTTTTGTTGGTATCGATTGGGACCATATTAGAGATGCTGAAAAGGATTTATGGAATATTGATATCTTAGATGAGATTAAAAACCTTGAAACTTATGCAGAAGTATCACCAAGCGGTACCGGTGTTCATGCCATAGTCAAAGGTGAGAGGGATCCAAAGGGTAGAAAAAGAAAGGATAATCGCGAAATCTATGATAGCCAGAGGTATTTCACAGTAACTGGCGATGTTATCAGCGGTGTACCTGCAGTCATTAATGACATCAATGAAGTATTTGATTCCATACAGGAGAAGGTGGGATATGAAATATCAGCTACAACATCTACTGAATTGGGGTCTACTAGTACAGTCGAGGATGATGAAATAATTAGATCTTGCAGGAGTGCTGCCAATAGAGAAAAGTTCAATGATATTTTTGAGGGCAAGTGGGAACAGTATTATGAGTCCCCAAGTCAGGCTGACATATCTCTATGTGATATGCTCGCACTCCGCACTCAGAATGAAGAGCAAATGGATCGTATTTTCAGAAAATCTGGTCTGTATAGAGAAAAGTGGGAACGTAAAGACTATTCAGGAAAAACGATTCAGAATGCCATTGATTATGTACACTCTAAGAACACATGGCAAGGAGTTGAGTTACCTGCAGGGTATATAATAAATGAAAAGGGTCTTCACTCAAACTCTGCAAACCATTCAATTTGCCGTACACCTATTGTTGTATCTGCAATCGGAATGGATATTGACACTGATGAGTTCTGGTATAGGATTACTTTCCAAGATCCACTTGGAAACTTAAAGGAGAAATATGTCAAACAGGAAGAACTTACTAAAAAGTCTTCAGTAATGAAATTGTCAAATCAGGGTATAATAGTTACTGATAAAAAGGCTGGAGATCTGTGTGAATATCTTGCAGATTCCATTCATAGTAGTTCAGGGACATTGCCTGTAATAAGGTTTGTTCAGAAAAACGGTTGGAAGAATGGTAATGAGATGTTTGTAATTGGAAACATGTACCATACCTACGATGAGAGTGGTGCAGTTGAGCAAATTGATGAGGAAATTGCTGAAGGTCTAAAAAAACGAGGAACTTTGGAAGATTGGGTGAACGGTGTTGAAGAAATAATTAATGAACCTATTACCCGATTTAAGTGTTATTGTGCTGCATCAGCTATGCTTTTACGTCTGTTAGATGTCCAGTCTTACATAGTAGACCATACAGGTGATTCTACTACAGGAAAGACACTCAGTACTAGTGTTGCCTTCAGTATGTTTGGAAATCCCTCTGAGTTAGTATTTACAGCAAAATCAACGTCTACATATCTCGAACACAAGGCAACTACTTTTACAGATCTTCCCTTGTTTGTTGATGAAACCAGCCTGCAACATCAGGAATTTCTTAAAGAGTTAATCTACATGATTGCAAATGAGACTGGAAAGGGCCGTGGTAAAAAGGATGGTGGAGTAAGAAAGTTGAACCGCTGGAAAACTGTCACATTTACGACAGGGGAAAAACCAATCGTTGATGCTGACGGCTATGGTGGACAGCAGGTTAGAGTAATTGAAATCCAGCAGACTCTCCCAAAGATGAAACATGCTGTGAAACTAGCAAAATCTACTATATCAAATAATTATGGACACGTTTCTGACTTGTTTATTAGGAAGTTGTTCGATTATAAAGGAGAACTCAGTTATAAGTTTGCTCAATACGAAGAACTATTCACTAACAATGAATCTGCTACAATGAACCGCATGGGCGATAAGTTCGCAGTTATTGCAGTCGCTGGAGAACTACTAGAAGACGTGTTTGCTGAAATTGGCATAGAATCAAAAAATCATGTTGATTTAGTAGATGCCTTCTTCACCGAAATTGTGAAAGAAAATCCAATTGTGCCTTATCCAGTAATTGTACTGCGTGCTGTGAATGAGTGGGTTGAGGAGAATAAAGGATATTTCCTTGAAAATGAGTGTGAAGAGTCTTATAGAAAATATGGATGGATTACAGATGACGGTTACTTGGATATTATTCCTAAATCTGTCAAGGATGCGATGAAGCAGCAGGGCATGGAGATTTCAAGTGCGATTGATACTTGGATTGAAAAAGGTATTATGGTTTGTAATAGTGGAAGAAAAGATTACAGATCCACACATAGAGATGAGGAATCAAAGCGAGTAAATGTCTATCGTTTTGACATGCAGAAAATGCAGGAATATATAGAATAATTCTGTCTCAATGTTGCATGTGTCACAGTGTGGGGGGGTGTTTTTTATTAATACAATGGTATTAAACAACAACAAAACAAATTCAATATATTTATACTGTGACAACTGAGACAAATGAGACAGTAGTTAGCGGTACATCTAAAAAAGGATTGTACTGCCTCATAAATATTAGGCGGTGCAGTATGGTGTTTAGAATAAAACCAACATCTTTCTAGATTCCATCCCTGTACCGCCTAATACGTCTTTGTTATAAGTGTATTAAACGTATCAACTGTTTTACAACAAATTAATGATTACTGCTTGCCTCTACGATTAGTTGGGTAGGGGGTTCATTATAGGTTCACTTTTTCTTTCTGAAGGGGGTATATTGCTATTCCAATAATATTGCCACATTATTAATTCTATTGAAACTATACTAAATAAAAATTATGCATACTCAAATTGAATAAAGATATTCTGTTTGTTATATGTCTGAAATCTGGACCTAATAAGTCATATTAGAATGAGAAAAAACAATCCATAAATCAAATTTTAATCACAGATAATGTATAAAATCTATTTCATTTCCTAAAGAGAAGATTGAAACAATTAAATGTTAAGAGCTGACTGAAAATTCAAAAAAAGTAATATATAAAAACAGCAATCTTAGAGTGATAATTACCATGCCCAAATCATCTAAATCATCCAGCAATAACGAAAAAAACCTTGAGCAAAAACTCTGTGCATCTGCTGATAAATTAAGAAACAATATCGATGCAGCCGAGTACAAACACGTAGTACTTGGTCTGATTTTTATCAAATACATCTCGGATTCATTTGAGGAATTGTACCAAGAACTTGCGGATGATCCTGCTTCCGATCCAGAGGATGTAGATGAATACACAGCAGAAAATGTATTTTGGGTACCCGAGGAATCCAGATGGGGTGTCATTGTAGCTGATGCAAGAAACTCATCCATTGGAACTACCATTGATACTGCCATGCGAGAGATCATGAAAAGCAATGAGTCTCTCAAAGGTATTCTGCCTACAAATTATGGTCGACCAGAACTCGATAAACAGAAACTCGGAGAACTTGTCGATATCATCCATAATATCAAGTTTGATGAATCTGAACATAGTGAAAGGAACGTTCTGGGTCAGGTTTACGAGTATTTCCTGGGTAACTTTGCAAGTGCTGAAGGGAAGAAAGGTGGAGAGTTCTATATTCCCAAGTCTGTTGTTGAAACCCTTGTTGAGATAATCGAACCCTATAATGGCAGAGTGTACGAGCCATGCTGTGGTTCGGATGGTATGTTTGTACAGAGCAGAAAATTCATCGAAAGACATGGAGGAAGTGATGAAGACATCTATGTCTATGGTCAGGAATCAAACCCCACTATATGGAAACTGTGTAAGATGAATCTGGCATTGCATGGTATTGATAACGACGTGAGGACAGGTGATACCTTCCGTCAGGATAAATTACCAAATCTAAAGGTTGATTATATCCTTGCCAATCCGCCTTTCAATATTAGTGACTGGGGCGGAGAGAACCTGCAGGATGATGTCAGATGGAAGTATGGTACACCACCTAAAGGTAATGCCAATTATGCCTGGATTCAGCATATGATTTATCATTTGAAACCCACTGGAATTGCTGGTTTTGTGCTGGCCAATGGCTCATTGTCATCCAATTCTTCAGGTGAAGGGAATGTCAGGAAGAATATTGTTGAAGAGGATTTGATTGACTGTATCGTTGCCATGCCAGACAAATTGTTCTACAATACTTCAATTCCTTGCTGTCTCTGGTTTGTCACAAGGGATAAGAAAAACCATGGATTCAGAGACAGAAGTGGAGAGGTACTCTTCATTGATGCCAGAGATATGGGTGAAATGAAAGATAGGCGACATCGTGAACTTACAGAGGACGATATCCAGACCATCGCCCAGACGTATCATAAGTGGCGTGGTGAATGTGATGAGAAAGGTTTCTGCAAATCTGCTACTCTGGAAAATATTGAGAAACATGATCATGTCTTGACACATGGACGATATGTGGGATTCAAAGAAGAAATGCTCGATGATGAGACCTTTGAGGAAAAGATGGATATTCTGATTCCCAAACTCAGGAAACAACTCAAGGAACTCGATGAACTGGATGATGAGATCGGGTCGAACCTTGGAGAGATTGGTTATTCATTATAAATGAGTGAATACTATGCAACCTTTTGAGTTATTACAAACTGCCCATTATATTGTATTAATAGTGGTGAACACGCTATTTATACTAATTTTGATTGGGCAGTTTAGGGAAAGCAAAAAACCTTCTATAACTACCCACGTTGTTTCAAGCAAAAAAGAAGAATACGAACATCCAGATGTCTTGGAATCAAGCTCTGCATTTAATTCTGAGCTTCAATATATACGTATAATTAATAAATCGAAAAATGAAGCTAAAAAGGTAACTATATCTTACAAAATGAGTTTGGAAAGCAATCCAGACAGTGTCATAGAAAATACGGAAAAATTAGATTACCTAAATCCTTTTGAAATGACTCAAATTTTACTTCGTACTGATATTTTCCGAGACAATAATCCAGATAAATTTGAATCATTTGATGTCAACGATACAACTACATTAATTCGTCCAAAAAGTCATTTGAAGATATATCTGGATATAAGTGTTGAATATAATCCTTTGATTTTTGGATTCATTAAGCATGCATCAAAAGATAATTACACCATAAATTGGAACAAGTTTGATTCAGAACCTTATGAGAGGTTCGACTGTTGGAATAAAAGAAATGGACATCATATATTCAAAAAGACTGTCTCACAAAATAAAGATTTAGTTTAAAGGGGGGATAAAATGGGGAAACGAAAAACAACAAAAAAACAATTAGAAGCATTAGCAAAAGGTAGAGAAAAACAACTCCAAAATCAATTAAGGAAAAAAAGTAGAAATCCCAATTATAAGCGAAGGCCGATTATCAGAGAAAGAACAAATTCTACTAATACAAACCATTCTGCAGTACAAAACCAAAATATGAAAGTTGACTTTTCTCTATTTAATAAATTATTAAGTATAAAATTTTTTCCAATTGAAATTAATAGAGCCAAAGAAAAATTAAATTTTAAAGAAGTAATTAATCACATTTTTTCTAAATTGGATTATCATAGTAAGAAGATACATGCAAATAATAGTGAAATTACAGAAATTATTAATTATTTGAATAGGAGAGAGGAAAAATATAATCAACAATTTACTAAACTGAGAAAACAAATAATGGAACTAAAAGAAGAAAATGAGCAGTTAAAAGAACATATGAAGGTATTAAATGATAATGAATCAAAAGACAAAATTCAAAAAAACTGAAATTGGTATAATTCCTGAAGAATGAGAACTTATTTCTATCGATGAAATAAAAACCGCTGTAAGACAACTTGTTAAAGATATGGTAAAAGCAGGTGAGATTATAGATGTTTTTGATTGAATAGAAAATTACACATATAGCATTAGACAAAGTTGGGTTTAGGCTAAACTTGTTTAACTCATGGATCTCAACTACTTGCCTTTCTATATCTCAAATTTCTTATAAAAGATCGCTTTGTCACTGCCGCCTTCGATTACCACACCGTCGCCAGGCATTAGTGTATCGATTACAGCGTCCATCAGAGCACTCTTACCACCAGCACTCGGTCCAGACACATATGTGCATATCTTGGACAAAATGAAGATAGTGAACAGGCTCATTCGGGAGTTATGTTCACCGACAATGGTATCGTCAAGAATGGTGTTTATATCGTAGATTTCTGGAACGATTTCTTCTCGGAGACGTTTGAATTCCGCGAATTGTTCGTCATCCAGTTCCAGACTTTGTTTGAGCTTTTCTTCCAGAGCTGCTTGGTAGGCCTCTTCGACCTCGTCCATCGTTTTTCCTCCGGGAAGAAAGTGATTGGGATTAGACAATCACGCCATCTGTTGCAATGGTGTTGACCATAACTTCGGCACGTTCCTCGGTCACGTCGAGGTCTTTCATCTTCAGCAGCATGGTTACTGCTAGGTCTATATCGAGTATTGCATTTAGCAGCAAATGGATCATATTAAATATGATGTATATTTAGTTTAAACTATGTTTAAAAGCAAAGTTACCGCATTGAAAGCAAGTAAAACAAGAATATACCCATCAATCCGCTTGCCACGTGAATATGGTGAACTCATTGGCAATAATGCAGAAGTGATTCCTACATCCCACGAAGGAAAACAGGCTTTTTTAGTCGTACTAGACCATGAGAGTTTAAACTCAGAACCCAAAAGTCCACTTGAAACTAGAGTAGAATATCTGGAAAATAAGTTTAACAATCTTGAAAAATCAACATCAGAAGACGATAAAAAGTCTGGTGGGCCCGCTGAGATTCGAACTCAGGATCCTCGCCGTGTAAAGGCGATGTCATGACCGGCTAGACCACGGGCCCCTGCCTGCGTTTGCATCCCCTAGATGTTACAAGTTGTATATATCATTTTTGATGTATGGAATGCCATTCTTTTTATAATAGTAACATTTGATTAGGTTTTGATGGATTCAGACCCTGAAAATTATGAATATGAAGAAGATATAGAAGCCTATTATCTCGGGGATTATGCAAGTATCGGTTCGATTGTAAGGGAAGTTCTTCCCTTTGAGCTTCTTGCTACTGTAGGAGGTGTTGTTGCAGGCCTCATTCTTTCCGGTATGACAGAAGAACTTCAGGTAATTCCCGGGCTGTTAGTGATAACTCCGGCAGTGCTTGGAATGCGGGGTAACATCTCCTCTACCCTGGGCTCCCGTCTGGGGAGTGCAATACATATGGGTCTGATTACAAAAATAGAGCGCAACCCCGAATTGCTCAACAATATTGGCGGTTCTCTTTTGCTCAGTTTGTTGCTCTCTTTTGTACTGGGTTTGTTGGGTCATTTTATGACAGTTGCTCTGGGTCTGGAAAGTGCAGGTGCCTTTACCCTTACATTAATAGCCGTTATAGCAGGTTTGTCTTCAGGTTTAATTCTCTCTGTAATAGCAACGTTTTTTGCCATAGGTATGTTCAGGTTTGGTTTTGACCCGGATAATGTAGTCACACCCTCTATAGCAACTATAGGTGACATCGTATCCATGTTCATGCTGTTTCTTTCCGCAAAGGTGGTGTTGGCAATATGAGCTATTATTCCATTGGAAGTATAGTGAAAAGCAGTGCACCTATCCTTTTCCTGACTTCTTTCATCGGCCTTTTTGCAGGTCAGATCATGAACTCGCATCTGGATAGTTTGATCTCATATCCCATCCTTTTACTCCTGATACCCGCATTGATAAAAATAGGAGGAGATACAGGCAGCATGCTTGGAGCAAGGCTGGCCTCGGCATTTCATATGGGTCTTGGTACCACACGTATCCATAAGAATCCTGTTGTACGCAATAGTCTGGTAGCTGCTTTTATTGTAGGTATTATCGCTTCCTGCTTCCTGAGTGTAGTGGTATGGATTGTGGGGATGATTGTTTACAATGGTATAGAGTTTACAAGTCTTTTCAGTATCTCTGTAATGGCATGCGTGATAGAATTGGTCATAGTATATGCAGTAACACTGGTTGTAGCAGTTGCCTCTCACAAATTCGGGCTTGACCCGGATGATACCGTTATTCCTATAATTGCAACTATCGGTGATGTTGTAGGGATCTCTGCCATATTTGGAGTTATAGCATTGTTGGAGTTTGTCTGACACTAATAATGATTAAATGATTATGTTTTTATATTCGCGAATTAGTTTAAGTTAACAAAGGTAGAACGAATCATGTGTCCCAAAGAGATCAAATATAGCCCTACTAATCTCAAAGATCTTCTTATTCAAATGAAAGACACCTCAGAACTTATGGTAGATCTTGCTTACTCTGCTATGGTTTATGATGATGAGGATATTGCTGAGGAAGTCCTCCGCTTAGAAGAGAGGATGGATACTTACTACTATCACATGAACATGGCTGCAATGTTAAGTACCCGTCGTGTTGAGGAAGCCGAAGAAATGACGGGGGTGCTTCAGGTAGCTTCATCTTCTGAAAAAATCGCAAATGCAGCTGCTGATATCGCCCAAATTGTCCTGATGCAAATGGGTATTCCGCTGGAACTAAAAATGGCACTCAGAGAAGCTGAAGAAACCATTTTAAGGGTAACAGTAAGCGATGATTCCAGCATGAATGGTTATACACTGGGCGATCTTGAACTGGATACTGAAACAGGGATGTGGATTATTGCTATCCGACGCCAGAATGATTGGATATACGATCCAGATCACTCAACACGCATACGTTCTGGAGATGTCCTGTTTGCACGAGGGCATGATGAAGGGGTACCTCTTCTGATCAAACTTGCCACCAACAAAGAGTATGTTTTACGGGATAATTCACACGAGCGACTATTAAAAGACCTGGAAAAGGCCGTAGATATCATCGTAGACATGAAAAACATGGCTGAAATGTCTGTAGGACTTGCCTATTTTGCAATACTCTATGACAATAATGATATAGCAGAAGAGGTGCGTGCCATTGAGTCTGAGATGGATGTCATGAAATATGATCTCCAGCACTGGGTACTTGAAACCGCAAAACATGTCTCTGATGTTGACGAACTCAAGGGTCTATTACATCTTGCCAATGCATCTGAAGCCATCTCTGATGCTGCGTATGGTATTGCTGATACGGTGCTCAGGGATATAGAACTGCACCCCATAATTACTCTTGCTGTTAGAGGTTCGGATGAAGTTATCACGAGGGTTGTAGTGGAAGACTGTTCCCCGATTGTCGGTGATACGCTCGGAGAATTGCAGCTTGCCACTGAGACAGGGGTCCACATAATGGCCATAAAAAGAGCCGGGAGATGGCTTTACAGTCCAAGTGCCCGCACTCGTATTGAGGGAGGAGACATCCTTATAGGACGAGGTTCTCGCACCGGGGAAGAGGCTCTGCTGGAAATGTGCGCCTGCCCCGTGAGAGAGGATTGATTCACTTTGGCTGGTGCTTTTGCATTTCTTTTTTTGCCAACATGTTGGAGCCGAACGTATACAGAAGGATTACAATTCCCAGCCAGATAAAATGCTCTCCGATATCCGGTCTGCCTATATATTTTAATGCAAGACCTGTAGCCAGGACAAACATGTTTGCCAGGCCGATTTTCTTGTTTCTTTTAACGGTACTTTGATACATCTGCTTGTGTACAAGATATTCTTTTTTCTCATCCTTCATAGGTGTTCACATCCGTGGTGTAGTTATAATCATATCAGCTGCTTTTTGCAGTCTCTCAAGGACTGCAGTTCCAATCCCTTTTTCAGTAAAAGACCCGTCTACAATTATCAAATCCATACCCTTTGAATCCATCTCTCTTAATCCTGCAAAAATACGCTTTGCTGCTGTCTCGGGTTTAGTTGCCTGGCCTATAGATAATTTTTCTTCCAACAGGAAATCGTTTTGGATCTCTTCTGTAAGTAACAATCCTGCCCTTTCCTGTTCCTTTTTAGTCTTTCCAACAAGGTATGCAATTTTTGCAGATACGTCTTTTGCTTTTCCCTGCACAAGTATAACCTTTGCAGAAGGTGAATAATGGGTATATTTCATGCCGGGTGAAAGGGGTTTTTTCGTATGATCCATTTTTGCATATCCAATACATACTTCTGAATTTGTGCATTGCTGTATATCTTCGGCAGAAATCTTTCCCGGGCGCAATATCACCGGGACCTCTCCGCGTGCATCGACTACAGTGGATTCCACACCAATTTCTACTTCCCCTCCGTCCACAATTGCATCGATTCGGCCTTTAAGGTCTTCCTCGACATGGGACGCAGTTGTAGGACTGGGCCTACCGGAAAGGTTTGCGCTGGGGGCAGCAATAGGTTTGCAGGCTGCCTCTATAATATTTTGGGCAATCTGGTTTGCAGGCATGCGGATTGCTACGGTTTCAAGTCTTCCCGTAGTTATATAAGGCACCATATCTGTTTTTTCGAGAATTATTGTCAGGGGTCCTGGCCAGAAGCATTCTGCAAGTTTTCTAGCAATAGGGGTAAAAGTGCTCACAAGTTGTCTGCATTGATCCTGATTTGATACATGGACTATAAGAGGATTATCAGCAGGCCTGCCTTTTGCTATAAATATTTGCTCTACAGCTTGTGGGTTAAGTGCATCGGCTCCCAATCCATAAACCGTTTCTGTAGGAAAGGCAACAGTTTTGCCTTCTCGCAACAACTTTCCTGCCTCTTTGAATATATCGTCTGCTGTCTTTTCAGCAATCCTCATTATCTCTGTTTTTTTTTGCATACGGGATACTTGTTCCATTCCTTCACTATATCAGGACAGGCTTATCTTATATCTTTAACTTTCACATCTTCTCATGATCATCTTCAATAGTTTCTTCATGTTTAACCGGGCAGCTGGAATTTATTATACAATAGGTTTTACCGTAGTCATCTACAGTTGATTCTTCACAAAGTCCAACTCCGTGCCTGTGAGCAGCCCTGCTTATCATGTGAGCTGCTACGGGAGCTGTTAACAGAAGAAAAAGACCAACAGTAATTGCTTTGATTCCCATGGGTCCGAACCCAAGTTTTACAACGATTCCCATCATTACTCCAAAGGCTCCAAGTGTTCCGATCTTGGTTGTTGCGTGAAGCCGGTTGTATACATCAGGGAGCCGATAAAGTCCCAGCATTCCCAGGAATACAAAGAACATTCCCGCGAAGAAGAAAAAATTGCTAAGAATATCCTGTATAAATGTTATGTTATTCAGAATACCACTCCCTCATCCAGATATTTTGCGATTGTGACAGTTCCAACAAAGGTTATAATAGAAATCACAAGAGCTACATCCATAAAAAACACAGATTCATGGACAAAAGAATAAACACCCAGCATAACCGCAATTACTGTTGTAAGGGCATCCACCGCGATTACTCTGTCTGGAATTGTAGGACCTTTGATAATCCTGTAGATACAGGGAATAATTGATAATACCATAAATACAAGCGCTATGTCAAGCAAATGGATTGTGTTCATTCGAAGGCCTCCAGTACATATTCTTCCAGATCGTCCCTTATAGAATCACGTATTTTTTTTGCATCGTCGATGTCGATACAGTGTACATACAATGTAGATTTGTCATTAGATATATCAATAGTAAGGGTCCCGGGCGTCAGGGTGATGGTGTTTGCGATAGCTGTAATACCAACATCTGTTTTTGCCCTGATGGGAACTGCTATAATTCCGGGTTTTATATCGATTTTTGGTTGCAGTACGATTTTTGCTACAACAATACTTGCCTTTACAATCTCAACTATGAGTATGGAGAGATAATGTATCTGTTTTGGTATGCGGTTTAATTTATCCCTGTATGAAATTTCCTCTCCGAAATTATAGAGTTCCTTAAATGGCCTGATCAGGAATGGTCCGATCATGGCACCTATGAGGAAATTGCTCAGGTTTACGACACCGTGAACAAAACACCAGACAAAACCAAGTGCAATTGAATACAGAACATATCTTTTCATCTTACGCTCCCTCCCAGGACTGCGTTAATGTATGGTTGCGGATTAAGAAGCTGATTTGCAATCTCACTTGAAAGGGATATCAATGGTTCTGAATACACACCAAGGATGAGTACAGCTGCTGCAAGTATAATTATTGGTACTGTTATCATTGGTGAAGGCCCATGTGATGAATAAGGGCCATATTTTTCAAAATCCCTTGCTTCACCCCAGAACATGAGTAACCATGCCCTGAACATGTAGAATATTGTAAAAACTGCGAATGCAAATCCTATAAGCACTGGCAAATAATATTCTCCCAACATAGCCGCGTCAAAAAGGACAAATTTTGCTATAAAACCTCCCAGTGGCGGCATTCCTGCAATGGACATCGCTCCTATAAGGAACATGCTACTCATTAGAGGTGCACTTTTGACCATTCCTCCCATATGATGCATATCCCTTGTTTTGGCATGGTGAATAATCCCTCCGGATGTCAGGAAAAGCATGGATTTGGCAATTGCATGATTAACAAGATATACCAAAGAAGCTGCAAGGGCATAAGCTGTTCCCATTCCAATCCCCAGGAAAACATAACCTATCTGGCTGACACTGGAATAGGCAAGGAGGCGTTTGACATCTTTCTGGCCGACAGCAGCAATGGCCCCTATTGCTATGGTGATCAATGCAAGCAGGATAATAATTGGTTTTAGTAAAAACAGTGCATCTTTAAAGACCAGGAAATATACCCGGAGAATTCCGTATGCTCCCACCTTGATCATAACACCGCTAAGCATGGCACTTATGGGTGATGGGGCTGTCGGGTGGACATCCGGCAGCCAGTAATGAAGAGGGAATATGGCTGCCTTATTACCAAAAACGATGAGAAATAATAAAGCAATGAAATAGATATGCCAGGGCATAGTTCCTGCATCACTCAGTGCGGATATTTTCACTGAAAGGTCTGCCATATTCAGGGTTCCCATTGTTGCATATAGAGAAGCGACTGCAATCAGCATTACCATTGAACCGATCATATTCAAGATGAGATACTTGAATGTCGCCTCCATTTTATCGGAAATTGTAGTGACACCTCCGTTTTCCGAAGCTACTACCAGTCCGCATGATGAAAGCAGCAGTATTTCGAAAAACACAAACATATTGAAAATGTCCCCTGTGAGGAATGTTCCATTTAAGCCTGCAACAAGCAAGTTAAAAAGAGAATGATATGTTGTGTTCAGGGACTTGCCTTCGATGTAATCCAGGGAATATATAAGCGCAAGCAGGGATATCCCTGAACTCAATACAACCATCCCGGAGCCCAGCAGGTCGGCAACGAGTATTATTCCATATTTACCCCATTCCCCAACTTCGTAAACCAGTATTCCGCTGTTCCATACTTGCAAGAGGAGAATAATACTCATCAATAATATGGAAGCTGATACAATTATGTTGAGGGTCTTCTGGAAAGTTGGTCTGGAACGCAACATTATCATTAATGCTGACATAAGTATGGGTATTGCAACCAGTAGTATTGGGAGGTGTTCCTGAATATTCATCCCCTCAGCCTCCTGAGTTTCTTTACATCGGTGGTACCGTATTCTTCATGGATGCGGTAGGCCAGTATAAGTATAAATGCAGTAGTCGCAAGGCTGATTACAATAGCTGTTAACACAAGAGCCTGGACAAGGGGGTCTACGAAAGGGGTTTCCGTTCCAGGAGGCACTATTGGTGCAAGTATACCTTCAGATAATTTATCTGTAAAAATTATCCCGCTGCCAGAACCATGATAGCCCTCTGCTATTATAGGAGCTTTTTCACCATCAAATACTCCGGTTGAAACTATTAGCATATTTACTGCATGAGAGATGAGGGACAAGCCGATGATGATTTTTATGATATCCCTGCGTAGGATTAAAAATGTCCCAATTCCAAATATAAGGGCTATTGTTATTGATAATATTGTATTGTTCATTCGTCTTCACCCACGTTTTTGAATATGTATAGCAAAGTGCCGATTACGACAAAATATACACCAATATCAAAAAGAGCAGCTGATACCAACTCTATTTCACCGTAAAGTGGTATCTCTACAAATTTGATTAAACTCCTAAAGAAATTATGTCCATATACAATTGCCCCAAAAGCAGTTAGTGAAGAAAGAAGTAATCCAAAACCGAACCATTTATCCCATGAAGGGTTAAAGAAGGATTTGATATATTTCAAACCAAAAACAACATAGGTCAGGGAGATTACCGAAGCAAACATTACGCCTCCTATAAATCCTCCCCCCGGATTATTATGTCCTGCAAGTAAGAGGGATATTGAGAACAGGATAACAAGGGGAATGCAGATCTTGGTAATTGTTTTTGTAATTAATGTTGTCATTTTCCTTCACCTCTGCTGTGTATTAAGTTATAGACTCCCAGGGCTGCCAGACATAACACTGAAATTTCTCCCAACGTATCATAACCACGGAAATCTACAAGGATTACATTTACAACATTATGCCCTCCTGCAAGTGGAACACTGTTTTCCAGGAAATAATAGGAAAGCGATTCAAAGGGTGAAACAATACCTTGGGTTGCATTGAGAAGCAAGATCAGCACTGTAACTGCGACAGCAGATGAAATTACTAAATCCCTTGCCAGAATGGTTTTTGGTATTTTTTCCTTGAATGTCTGGGGAATCTTTGCTATTACAAGCAGGAATATTATTGTGGAGAGGGTTTCCACAAGCACCTGTGTAAGAGCAAGATCGGGTGCTTTGAGATATATAAATACCAGACTGACAAAGTACCCAACCGCCGAAAGTGCGATGACAGCAGCCAGGTATCTGTGAAGGGTTGCTGCTGCAATTGCTGCGATGATCATGAGGATCAGTATCAGTGCCTCGTAAAGGGGAATATCAAAATTAAGGTTGGCAGGGAACACCTGTGTTGCCATCATGAATGCTGGTATGGCAAACAGTATGACCATTAAAAATAATATAGCATAGATGTAGAGCTTTATGCTACCGGGCTGGGCAAAATTGGCAAATCCTTTTGCACTTCCCTTTGCTCCATCAACAATCCTGTCATAGTAATAGTTCACACTTACCCGGGGGTATTTTACATTAAACCTATCCTGCCAGGCCGCTATACTATCATAGCGTGTGTAAATTGTCAGGCCTGCTATGAAAGTGATTACTGTCATGAGAAGGGCCGGTGTAAGACCATGCCAGAGTTTGACATGCAGATGTACTTCCTCGAGCACGATTCCTGCGGTTGCGGGTTCAATTATATTATGGATCGGAATCGAAGGGACAAGGCCAAACAGGATGACAAGACCTGCAAGGAATGCTGCAGGAATAAGCATTGTATACGGTGGTTCATGTATATGCTCGGGCAGGAGATCATGGTGTTTTTCCCCCAGGAATATCCCGTCGATAAGTTTGATGGAATAAGCAAAGGTAAACACACCTCCCAGTACTGCTGCTGCCGGT
The DNA here is from genome assembly GCF_004104135.1 of Methanohalophilus sp. WG1-DM. Taxonomy (NCBI): domain Archaea; kingdom Methanobacteriati; phylum Methanobacteriota; class Methanomicrobia; order Methanosarcinales; family Methanosarcinaceae; genus Methanohalophilus; species Methanohalophilus sp. WG1-DM. The sequence continues at coordinate 74,093 of NZ_RRBA01000001.1, forward strand.
ATCAGGAATGTGAACGGTCCTCCGAGAATATGTCCCATCTCAACTGAGGTTTCATAGAACATTTCCTTACTAAGGAAACCATTGAGAGGTGGAATTCCTGCCATTGCAAGGGCTGCTATGGATGCAATGATAAAGGTAATAGGCATGTCTTTTCGCAAACCACCGAGTTTGCGTATGTCCCGGGTGGCTGCTTCGTGTGCAACAATGCCTGCTACCAGGAAAAGACACGCTTTGAAAGTTGCGTGATTGAGAAGATGGAAAGTTGCTGCTGCCACTCCTAAACCGGGTTCGTGGTAGGATGTGTAACCATACATTGTCATCATGTATGCCAGCTGGCTGATAGTTGAATATGCCAGGATTGCTTTGATGTCTGTCTGGCGGAATGCCAAAAATCCCGCAAGCAGCATTGTGAATATGCCAATTCCACTTACTAAGATAAACCAGGCTTCTGTACCTGAAAATATGGGGTGTATCCTGGCTACCAGATATATTCCGGCCTTAACCATTGTTGCTGAATGCAAAAAGGCACTGACAGGGGTTGGAGCCTCCATTGCATTTGGAAGCCATATGTAAAAGGGCCCCTGTGCGGATTTGGCAGCTGCACCTATCAGGATAAGTATCAGTGTTATTAAGAAGAAAGGATGAGCTTTGATGTTTTCAATCATCGCGGGGTTCTGGAGAATAGTAGCGATATCATAGGAACCTGTAATAGTATGTAGCAGGATAAATCCTGCCAGCATGAAAAGACCGCCACCTGCTGTGAGCAGCAGGGATTTTGTGGCTCCGTAGATGGAAGCGGGTTTATCTCTCCAATAACCGATAAGCATGAATGATGTGATACTGGTAAGTTCCCAGAATATGAAGAGCTGGAGTGTATTCCCTGCAAAGACCATACCGATCATGGACCCCATGAATAAGAGCAAGTACTGGTAATAACGGGGGAGGTCTTCCTTGTGGGACATGTACCCATTGGAATAGGACATTATAATTACACCGATACCGGATGCTATGAATCCGATCATCATAGCCAGTCCATCGGCATAAATGCTGAATTCTGCACCGATGCTTGGCATCCACTCAATTGAATGTTGTATTATATGTCCATGAATTATTTCGGGAGCTACTATACCTATTAATGCAAAGCTCAGGAAGGCAATTCCTGCTGCAAACCAACCGATCCTGTGCTTCAGGAACTTTTCCAGCAGCGGTATGAATATCGCCGCGGCAAAGGGTAAAAATATAGCCAGTATGATTACCGTAAAGGAGTCCATGTCTCTCCTTAATTAAATTCCAATATATAACTGTTGTTCATGATCAATAAATATTTTTATTAAGTCCATTTGATCATATTTATCTATTGTTCTTCTTCGTTTGTTATTTGTTCAAGTCAGACCGCGGTTCTTAATCATTATTCATTTTGCTTTGTCAGATTTTATGGCCTGGCGGCGCTGTCTTCTTTACATATACCTCTCTAGGGGGCAACAAAATATATATAGGTTTAATCTGTATAGGGAGAGTGCTTCAGGGTGGCCCTGAGGTACAGGGCGTCTGCGTTTTTGTAGATGTCTGATAAACAGAATGGGCCCGTGGTCTAGTAGGTTATGACATCGCCTTGACATGGCGGGGATCCTGAGTTCGACTCTCAGCGGGCCCACTTCCGAAATTGCGATATACTTAAATAAAAAAACCGCATGTATGTGGTGCTCCCAATGCCCAGGTAGCTCAGTTTGGGAGAGCGCTGCCCTGAAGAGGCAGTCGTCCCCGGTTCGAGTCCGGGTCTGGGCACCAATTCAGTATGAACATCAGTAGTGTAGTGGTTATCACCGGGCGTTGCCAACGCTCGAACCCGGGTTCGAATCCCGGCTGATGTATAACTATTTTTTTCTTTTATCCTTTGGCCTTATTTGATATATCGTCCTTCAAATTACCGGGTGTAATTTTTTCTACTATAATGTATTTTAGTATACTTTTTGAAGTTGTATACCAGGATTTTGCTATCAAGTCATTTATCCACGGATAAAAATATACTTCAGGGTGAATGACTATCTACTAAAAATATAAAGGTGAATGATATAAATTTTTATATGCATAAATAGCCAGATGATAAAATAATGTTCGAGATCCCCATTATCAGCCATTTACGCTCTTTCGTGCCTTCCCAAGCAACTCCTGAATCCGCTTTATATCATCTTTATCTTTTGGATGCAATCCAAGTGCCTGTTTGTACATCTGTATGGCCATACCGTAATTGCACATTCCATGAAAAGCCCGCCCCTTCATTTCCCAGATTACCGGTTTGTTCATGCCTTGCTGCACAAGGGTATCAAAACACCTGTTTGCCTGTGAATATTTGCCAAGCTGTATACAGGCCACTCCTTTGTTAAACAGGGCATTCTTGTTGGACGGTTCCATCTCCAGTGCTTTGCTGAACAATTCATAGGCTTTTTTGTGGTCTGTCCTGCATTCCTGGCCCTGTATTATCAGTTCTTCAACACTCGCTTTTTTCTTATTCCGCAATTTACTTCGGGCACGGTTTAATGCATCTGTGTTGCTTGTATTATTTGTAGAAAGTTTGCCCTGCGATTTTGAGACGGTTTTTCTTTCCTTCTTTGCAGGTGGTATGTATTTCTCCAATCCAAGTATTTCATGCATTATCATTATAGCTGCATGTTTATCCAGTGGCTCATTGTTATTGCCACATTTCGGGGACTGGATACATGAAGGACATCCCTCTTCACAGGGGCATCCCTTGATTGCTTTTAAGGTAACATCAAGCATTTCTTCAATTTTGTCAAAACCGTTCTCTGCAAAACCAACACCTCCTTCATGACCATCATAGATGAATATCCCGCTTCTTCCCTCCAGGTCTCCATGTGATGGCGTGGATACTCCTGCGACATCGTTGCGATCTGCAAGCAGATGTACCGGATACATTGCTATCATTGCATGTTCAATTGCATGCAGGCCACCGGCAAAATCCCGCTTCTGTTTACTCACCATCTCCTCATAGCCTGCAGGCAGGTCTATCCACAAACTTTCGGTTTCAAGGGATGAAGGGGGCATTTCTATTTCCTTCCTGCCCATCTCTTCATCCGATCCGTGCCGTATTCTCCGGAAACCTGTCACCTGTTCGACAACTTCGACCCTTCCCAAACCGACGGTAATATCGTCCAGTTTCCCGGGTTTTTTTTCTTCGTACTTTTCCCTCAGGAATATCTCGGAAGCAACCATTGGTTTGGTATAATAATCAGCTTTACCTTTCTCAACAAGGATTTCTTTCTTGCTGTGGTTCATCATTTGCACAACATAGGGATTTCCCATATGGATATAGATGGCTCCTTCAAATGCTTCCCTGAAAGCCATTGAGCGTTCCAGGTCTTTTTCAATAATCTTCCTCTTGCCACCTGTGGTATCTATAAGGCAATATCCGTTCCTACCGGCTCCCCTTATGTTCACCTGTCCATGGGGATGGTTATCAAGACAGATTGTACCCTTTTCATTTTCTGCAAGCAATTTTTCTTCCTTCAGGACTCCAATAACATCCCGTATTCCGCTACCGAAATACTTCTCGTCCTCCTGTTGCAGGGGTAATTCTTTTGCTGCACACAGTATATGTCCCGTTTGTATGTAGGTATTTTCAGGATTAATGACAGCATCTTCGCAGGATTTTGCAAAAAATTTCTCTGGATTGCGCATGTAATATTGGTCCAGGGCATTCTGGCCGGCCACAAGTACCACCATGCTTTCGTTCTCTCCTCTGCCGGCCCTTCCGGCCTGCTGTCGGGTGCTCATTATAGTGCCGGGAAATTCATCAAGGATACAACCATCGAGTCCTCCGATATCAATTCCGAGTTCTAAGGCATTTGTTGAAAGGACGCCTTTAAGAGTACCATTCTGCAATTGTTTTTCTATGAGAATCCTGTCTTCTGGACTATATCCACCGCGATAAGGGGCGATCCTTTCTTTCAACCCCCGGTTTTGCAGTTCCTTTTTTGATTGGAGGTACATTCTCTCCATTTTCTGGCGGGAACGGGTAAAAAGAATAGTTTGCAATCCTTCCTGTATTAATGTGGTAAACAACCGGTTTGAATCTGCAAAACTGCTTTTGCGCAGGAAGTAACCCTTTTTGTTATAGTATGCCGGCGGGTTCCAGAATACAAACTTCTGTGCTCCCCTGCCTGAACCATCCCTGTCAATGACCTCCATGTTTTTTCCAGTCAGGTTGCATGCATGTTTGCCGGGATTGCCAATGGTGGCGCTGCAGCATATGTATTGGGGATTGGATCCGTAGTGATCGCATATTCTCTGCAGCCGGCGCAAAAGATTTGCCATGTTGCTGCCGGTGACTCCGGTGTAATAATGGCTTTCATCGAGGATTATGTATTTCAGGTTGGATAATACTCTGTACCACTGCTGTTTCCAGCCCAGTACACTCATATGCAGCATTTCGGGATTGGTAAAAATAATATTTGCATCGGCTTTTGCCTGCCATCTCTCTTCTTTAGAGGACGGCCCTACAAAACGGCCAATGTCAATCCTTTCACCCAGTATATCTCTCAATTTCACAAAATTTGAATACTGATCATTGGCAAGGGCATTTAGAGGTGATATATAAAGGACAGTAGAGGCAGGATGGTCCATTATTTCTTCAAAAACAGGTATTGTATATGCCAGGGATTTTCCGCTGGCCGTACTGGTTGCCAGTACGATGTTTTTACCACTTCTGATCTTCTCAATGGCTTCTGTCTGATGGGAATATAGTCTTTTAATTCCTCTTTCATGCAGGGCAAACCTGAGCAATGGCTTGATATCAACATTATCATACTTTCCCTGTCTTTCTTTTATGGATTCACTGTGTACGATTTGCCCTTCGTAGCCCCTGGATGATGTTATTTTGGAAAGTATTTTTTCGATATCCATTGTTTTTTCCTCTTCCATGCCCCTGAATAAATGTGTATATCCTGACGGCAAACTTGTTGGGGTCGTATAGAGGATTGTTTATTCTTATGTTTATCCGATGTTTGGGGTACCTACACCCATCACTATCAGGCGTGTTTCCATTGGTGGGTGATGCCAGCCATCCGGGACCACAGTTTTCTTTTCAAACGTGATTTTCACCCTCTCAGAATCTATACGGCATTTGTTCATGTATCCTTTAACAATACTCTCTCCGGTTTTTCTTGCAAAATCCAGGGCATCCACATATTTCTTGAACTGCTTTCTTTGCCCGGGTGCAAATACAAGAAAATTCTCTTCGGGCCGTTGCAGGGAATGTGGCCGGATCATAATATCCACGCGTTTGATCCCTTTTCCCATAAGTGCTCCTACCGCATTACCAACTTCAAAATTTTCAGGTACCTTTATGTCTGCGATCAATATTTTTTGTATTTCATCCACGTAAGCCTTAACAGGTCCCCCAACCAGGGCTACAGGAATATCCAGATTCAAACGTGCCGGATATTTGCCGTTAAGTATGTCCGTGATCACTTTTTCATCAACATCCGGCAGCAGGAAGTGAATAAGTTCTTTTGACATATTTTTTGCAAACATTTCTTTGATATTTTTACAAAACTCTATCTTGTTCTTCCTGAGAAGTTTTGAAAGCATCTCTGCCCCTTTTTCAGAAGCTTCTGCATTCCACTCCGTATAATCTCCCAGTACATGCAGGGCATCTGTCGGAGTGAATCCTATTGCCTGGACAATTCTTTTCTGTATCAGGGAATCCAGTACATTGGCAGAAGGTATCCCATTTAGTTGATGAGAAATAGTCTGTATGGAAACCGGCTGTTCACCCAGTAAGTCCAGGATTTCTTTCTCTTGTGGATCAATATGCTGGTGGTCCGATTGATTCTTTATAAAAAAGCGGGTTGGCTGGAAATTTTCATTTTCCATTACACGGAAAGTAGGTGCCTGTTCGCTCAGGATTTCCATAAGTTGTGGGTGATGTGTAGCAGCCATACATAGAGGTATTACTCTTCTGGGTCCGATATTTATGCTCTTTTTAGTAACCCAGATGTGACTGTCTCCTCCCATAGCAGAAGTTTCCATGTCGATTGCTTTGACCCTTGTTTTCCAGCCACCAACTGTAGCCCCTTCTGCTTTTAACTCCGGTAGTCCTTTGTAGATAGCAGAAACATCGGTGCTTGTGCCTCCAACATCCATAACGGCACATGTATCCAGGTTTGCTAGGTATGAAGCACCCACAAGACTTGCTGCAGGTCCGGAAAAAATAGTTTCGATTGGCCGATGCAGAGCATCCTCTATATTGACCACAGATCCATCACAACGCAACATCAGCATTTTTTCCTTTATTCCGAGTTTTTCGATTTCATGGATGACTGACCGGATGAATTTTGTAGTAACAGGAATAAGCTGGGCATTGAGGAGGGCAGTGACAGCTCGTTCATAGGCTCCGAGTTCCTGGGAAAGTTCATGGCCGCATACAACCGGTTTGCCGGTAAGTTCGAGGATTTTATCCTTTACTTTAAGTTCATGTTCCGGATTACGGGTTCCAAAATAGGCAGAAACTGCGAATACCGAAACCCTGCCTTGAACTTCTTTGATATATTCTTCCACTTTTTTCATGTCCAGGGGTGTCGACTCTTCACCGTTTTGGTCGTGTCCTCCGGCTATGAATACATAATTCTCTGCAGCAAGTTCTCTTTCCAGGGGATGGTCACCGATCAGGATTAGGGAGGCGGATGCACCGGTTTTTTCCAGAAGGGTATTTGTGGAAAGTGTTGTGGATACGGACACCAGGTTTATGTTTTCCATATATTCCCGGTTCAACAATTCCAGGACGTTATGTATGCCCATAATGAGGTCCGGATAGGTAGTAAGGGATTTAGCCCAGTCTACGACTTTCCCATCCCGGTTACGGATAAAAACTGCATCTGTGTACGTTCCGCCAGCATCAATTCCCAGACTGTATTGCATTTTCCTTTCACTCCAAAACGAGATTTTCCGGTTGGTATAAATGCTTTTGTATTTAACTTCAGGGTTCAATGCGTTTTTATAGCCGGGATGGGTGTATTTTATGATTATTTGTATGGGATACCCGGATTCAGTTATCTGCTTTCTTCTTGAAAAATAACCAGCCCTTATCGTTCTTGCCGTACTTCGTCTTAATAAGAACATAGTCGCCAGTCAATTGTTTTCCTTTTAGTGTGACGATGATTTCCTTGTCTTCAATCTTTATTGCTTTGTAGTTTCCCCTGTCCCATATTTCAACTTTGCCGGCTCCGTATTGTCCTTCAGGTATTTCTCCCTCAAAATCGGCATATTCCATTGGGTGGTCTTCCGTCTGTATGGCAAGTCTCTTGATTCCGGCTTTTTTTGGAGGTTGTTTGGGAACTGCCCAGCTTTTCAGTACGCCATCAATCTCTAGCCTGAGATCATAATGCAGATTGCTGGCATCATGTTTCTGTATTACAAAAATAGGCTCATCGGATCTGGAAGTCTCTTTGGCTTCAGGTTCAGATGTCCTGTTAGAATCTCTTTTTTTCCTGTATTCTTCCAGCGTGAACTACCACCCTCTGAATAGGGTGGCTTCCTGCTTCATAGCCCTTCCCATTGAAAACAACTCCACAGGCTCTCCCCGTAGTTCCTACGGTGCTTCAAATACCTATCAAATTCTGTTTATTTAAAGCAAACTTCTTAATATTAATTGCAGCATTGACATCCATATTTTCGTGGATGGTTCAAATTGTCCAATTCTCAATATGCTTTTCCCATACCATTCTGCTTTATATTCCAATTTGGTTACAAAAGAACTCCATGATACATCACTAATGGATTGTGCAAGTTTATGATTTTTCAACATTCCAGATACGGTTAATGTTTCCAGTGCAATAGCTTGGTTTTCGCTAATTAATCTGGAAGTTAATTTATGCTGAAAATCATTTCTCTGATTTGCTATTTTCTCATGAAGTTTGGCTATCTGCTGTTTTGCTTTATCTCTATTTTTTGAACCTCTTTGTTTTCGTGAGAGACGCTTTTGTAATACCTTCAGTCTTTTCACTGAATTATTAAGATGCCTGGGGTTATCTATTTTTTCACCGTTAGACATGATGGCAAAATCTTTGATACCAACATCAATACCAACCGCACTATTTTCATCAAAATCCTGTTTATCAGGTAATTCTTTACCATCATCTACAAGAATGCTGATGAAATATTTACCAGACGATGTTTTTGATACTGTTGCGGTTTTCAAGTTACCATCAAAGTGCCTGTGCAACTTAGTTTTAATCCATCCAATTTTGGGAAGTTTGACTTTATTCGTCTCAAAATCCACTTTATAATATTGTGGAACAGAAAATGATTGTACTGGATTTTTCTTTGATTTAAATTTGGGAAAACCCGTTTTCTCACGGAAAAACCTGGTAAAAGCATTATCCAGATTAAGAGTAGCTCCACGTAAAGATTGTGAATTGACTTCTTTCAGCCATTCCATATCTTTATACAATGTTGGAATTGTTTTATTCAATGTAAATCTGGAAATTGCTTTTCCGTCTTGCTCATAGGATTTAATTTTTTGTTCTAAGGCCCAATTATAGATTACCCTCACACAACCAAAATGCTTGCTAAACATTTCTTCTTGCTGTTTTGTTGGATACATTCTATATTTGTAGGCTTTCAACATATATATCCACCTATGCACTTGACACTATTTATACTTTGTGCCAAAACCACAAAAAGACGCATTCATCTCCTGCCTTATGGAAGGAGTCTTCTGCTTATTTAGGTAATTCATCCACCGTTTGAAAACGGTGGTCTTCTTACTCTATCATGATAAATAAAAATATGAGTAAAGAGCTATAATAGGATATTGCAATTATATGGGGTTTTCAATGCTGGAAAAAGTTGATCTCTCAAAAAGAATAGACGATAAGGAGTACAAGGATTTAGTCGATAAACTTGAGATCAAAATGGGGGAATTACAGCGCAAAAGCTGGAAAATGCAGGTTCCCATAATTGTTGTCTTTGAAGGCTGGCATGCTTCGGGTATGAGTGATATAATAAATCGTTTCATTCTTCCCATGGACCCCAGGGGTTTCCGTTTCCATACAACTACCAGTCCCACAGATGAGGAAAAACTCCGACCTCTTTTGTGGCGTTTCTGGACCAAAGTTCCTGCCCGCGGCCAGGTAGCAATCTTCGATCGCAGCTGGTACAGGCGAGCGATTATAGAACATATTGAAAAAAATAATGGAAAAGGACTTGAAAGATGCCTGCAGGGAATCAGGAGTTTTGAGAGGCAACTTGCAGACGATGGTTACCTAATAATCAAGTTCTTCCTCCACATAAGCAAAGAGAAACAGCAACAACGGTTTAAAGAACTGGAAAAGAATAATGGGGATCTTTTTATTGTGGGGGAAGATGAAGTGGATTATGCAAGTGAATATGAAGCCTATCTTCACACCGTAGAAAAAATCCTGGAAAACACGGATTCTTTCAGGGCTCCCTGGACAATTGTAGAAGCAAATAACAGGAATTTTGCCACTGTCAAGATCATGACGGCTTTTATAAATGCAATGGAAGATAAACTCAAAGAGGTAGACCATAAATCCGTGACTGAAACTACTGTGGATCTCTTCCCTAAAGAGGATTTACCGGGAATACCATCCCTTAAAACTTCTATACTGGCACGCACCGATATGGGAAAAACTATTGATAAAAAAGAATACAAAGAGAAGAAAAAAGACTATCAGGAACGTTTGAGGCGTTTGCAATATGAATTGTTGAAGCGCCAGATTCCTGTAATTATTATTTATGAAGGCTGGGATGCATCAGGTAAAGGGGGTAATATCCGAAGGCTTGCCCGCCGGCTCAATCCCCGTCTCTATTCGGTTATTCCCATTGGCGCTCCCAATGATTATGAGATCTCGCGTCATTATCTCTGGAGATTCTTAAAAGAAATTCCGCCTGCCGGTAGAATTGCTATTTTTGATCGTAGCTGGTATGGCAGGGTCATGGTAGAACGGGTAGAACAGCTATGCACTGAAAACGAGTGGAAACGCGCTTATAGGGAGATTAATGAATTTGAAGCGATGCTTACTGACTGGAATGCTGTAGTTGTCAAATTCTGGTTGCATATAGATTAGGATACCCAGTTTGAAAGGTTCCAGAAAAGGAGTGAAACACCTCACAAACAATGGAAAATCACTCCAGAGGATTGGCGAAACCGTGAAAATTGGGATGCCTATCGTGAAGCTGTAGATGAGATGCTTGAAAAAACAAGCACTACTTATGCCCCATGGACAATTGTAGAAGCTAACGATAAAAAATATGCCCGTATAAAGGCCCTGAAAACCGTCACAGAAGCAATTGAAGAAAAACTTAAAAGTTAATCAGACAAAATTTTCTTTATGTTTTTTGTACATTACATGTACCATACCATCTACAAGCCCAATCTTTGGGACATAGATTTTATTGATATTTCCCCACTTCATAGCTGATAGGTAAACCTTTGATGCCGGTACGATTACATCAGCACGATCTGGTTTCATATTGAATTTTATTATGCGCTCTTCAACAGTAAACTTGCCCATGTAGTTTGCCGTTGTTTTGAGTTTTTTATATTTCAGAGGTTTGCCTTCCTTTTTTCCGGCATGTTTGAATAACTTGTTTATATTTCCTCCAGTACCGATTGCGCAAACATTTTCTTCCCCTTCAAGAGTGTCTTTGATCCATTTTTTCATTTTCTTCCAATTCCTCTTTGGCACCAACCCTTCTTTTATACGGATTGTCCCAATGTTAAAAGAGCGGGATCTTATCGCATGTTTTCCCTTGAAAAAAGTAATTTCAGTACTCCCGCCGCCTACATCTATATAAAGGTAGGATCCATTCCTGTCCAGCATTTTTTCTATATGATTGGAATAAATTACTTTTGCTTCCTTTTTTCCTTCAATGACCTGCAGATCGATATCACATTCTTTTTTGATCTGGTTTACTATTTTTTTGTGATTTTTAGCCTCGCGCATTGCTGAGGTTGCATAAGCCATGTATTCTATAGGCTGGTAGACATTTATGAGGTGCCTGAAAGCCTGCATTAATTCTACAAGTTTGTCGGCTTTTTCTTCGGATATCTTCTTGTTGATGAATGCATCATCTCCCAGCCTAAGGGGTATCCTTAGTAAGGATACCTTTTCAAAATAAGGCTTGCCGGTTTGGTCCTCCACTCGTGAAAACAGGAGTCTGATAGCATTGGACCCTACATCAATAGCAGCAAATTTCATTTATTAGCCTGCCCTGTCTTTCTGGCCAGATAATCATATATTTCGTCCTGGCATCTGACTTCTTTATCGTCAACACTTATCAGATAGGGATTGTCCTGTTTCTCATTGATTATCCTTGTTTTTTTCCTGTCATTGAACTGCATTTTCATGAAGTCCCGGATTTCTTTCTGTATATCCGGATCATATATGGGGGTGGCAACTTCTACTCTTTTGTCAAGATTACGTACCATCCAGTCAGCAGATGAAATGTAGTATTTAGTATCTCCCTCATTGCAAAATACAAAAATTCTTGAATGTTCAAGATATTTATCTACAATACTAATGGCATTGATATTTTCGCTCTGTCCTTCAACTCCGGGGACAAGGGAGCAGATACCTCTAATTATCAGATCTATCTTGACGCCTGCATTATTTGCTTCATAAAGTGCATCGATCATTTCCTTGTCCACAAGACTATTCATTTTTGCACAGATGAACGCTTCCTTTCCCATGGATGCATTTTCTGTTTCCTTTCGAATAAGGTTCAAATATTTCTTTCTAAGCTGGTGGGGAGCTACCAGCAAATGCTGGTAATCATAAACTTTGTAGTTATGTTCAAAAAACTTAAATAAGTTGTTAATTTCTTCATTGATTTGACTGTTAATGGTAAAAAGACAGTGGTCACTGTATAATTTCGCGGTTGATTCATTGAAATTACCCGTTGCCACGGCACTATAAAAAACAGATTCATTCCCTTCTTTGCGTTCTATCTGGCAAAGTTTGGCATGCACCTTCAATCCCGGTACACCGTCAATTAAGATAGCACCAGCATCTTCCAGCATTTGTGTCCAGTAAATATTGGCCTTTTCATCGAACCTGGCCTGTAATTCCATTACTACTGTTACGTTTTTGCCGTTTTTGATGGCGTTTGTCAGGGCATTGATAACTTTTGAGTTCTTTGCAACCCTATACAGGGTAATTTTTATCGAGGTGACCATCGGGTCAATAGCCGCTTCCCTGAGCAGGTCTATCATATAATCAAAAGAGTGGTATGGATAGTGAAGAAGAATATCTTTTCTTTTGATTGCTTTTAAGATACTTGTATGTGCCTCGATCGAGGGGTGTGTCAATGGAGGCGAATTCGGGTATCCAAGTTCTTTCATTCCCATGCGCGGGAAATCCATAAAATCTCTGGCGTTATGGTAGCGACTTCCGGGAATCAGGTTTTCAAAATTATTCATTTTGCTTTTTCTGAGGATAAAGTTAAGCAAGTGCTCGGGAATTTCCCTATCGTATACAAATCGTACAGGCAGTCCACGTTTTCTTTCTTCCAGACTCTTCATCACTTTTTCAAAGAAACTTTTTGTTACATCTTCTTCAAAATCGAGCTCAGCATCCCTTGTAAGTTTTATTGTATAAGCGTCGATCCTGTCATAGTTAAATATTGCAAAAACATCTTTCAGGCCAAACCTTATGATATCATCCAGAATTATAACATACTTCTTGTCATCTTTTGAAGGCAGGCTGATATATCGGGGTAAAATATCAGCAGGAACTTCTATTAGGGCATATTTATAATCAGCAGGATCCTCTTTCCTGTACATGTGAATTGCAAGATATATTACATGATTTTTTAGGTAGGGGAACTTTTTGTTTTCATTGAGCATTAAGGGAACAAGCAAAGAGTGAATCTTTTGTTTGAAATACTCTGAAATGTAGTCTTTATGGTAATCCTTGAGGTTTTTTTCATCAAGTATGTATATCTTATTCTTCTGGAGTTCCTTACTAATTTCCTTGAATACATCATCAAAATCATTTTGCAAAGTCAGAACTGTACTCTGTATTTTTTGCAACACTTCTCTGGGAGAGCCTCCAAACATCACTTTTTCTTTAATGTCGGCATCAATCATTCTTCTGATTGTTCCCACACGTACACTGAAAAATTCGTCAAGGTTTGATGAAAAGATGCCCAGGAACTTCAGCCTTTCCATCAGGGGTACACGGGTATCGGCAGCTTCTTGCAATACTCTTTCATTGAAGGACAGCCAGCTAATTTCCCGATTGATATATTTAAGTGATTCTCTTTTCATGGTATCCCATTGTATACAATTCTGGATGTATCTATTTGTGGCATTTTAGTGGTTGGAGAATATATATCAATTTTGTATGTATTCTATATATTACTACTAAAAATATTAATCAGATTTTCTTTGAATACATTCCTGCAATGGATTCTGCAAACATCTTACCAAATTCCGGTTCGGTAATACTTTCCCATTCAGCAGGGAATTTATCCCGCAGTTTTTTTATTTCTTCTTCTTTGTAATGGATGAATGCATCAATGTGGCCATCAACAGCATTGTTTTTCCCTTCTCCATCGGAGGTACTTTTGTCTCCCCAGTGTCCACTTTCCTTGAACCCGTTCAGAAGTTCGACAGCAACGGCTGCATCGTGCATGTCTCCCAAATTATCCTGAAGACTCTTCAGCCGCTTTATTGTCTGTTTGGCTTCGTCTCCCAGGACTTCCTGGAAGAATTCAAAGGTATAACGCAGGATTTTCACATCTATACGTAATCTGTGCAGTACTTCCAAAGGTGCTTCATGGGGGTCAGGACCTACTTTGTCTTCATAGGCAAGGACATTTGCATATTGGCCATAAACAAGTGTGGGAAATACTTCTCGTACACTGGTGGGGCGTGGTGTGCCTTTACTGTTTTCATTTTCCATTTTCCAGTACTTCTTTTTCCCCAGGGCATCCTCAAACTTTTTCTTGAACCTGTTGTACCTTTTGCCATCCAGGTATTCCAGCATATTCCCTCTTTCTTTGGCCCTTTCGATCTCGATGTTGTCTTTCAGGAAATCGAGTTCTCCTTTACGCTCTTCAGGTAACTCATCACAATAGTGGTCAATACGTTCAAGGAATACGTCCATGTCCCTTACATTACCGAGTGCTTTGCGGGTGCGTTTTATTCCTTTAAGATATACGCCAAGTTCTTTCATGTCAAGGTAGGGATTGAGAACTTCAAAACCGGCTTTGATACGCATGGCAGCCACGCGCATGTCATGTAGCTCTTCTATGTCCCTGCCGACTTTTGTTCCCATTTCATGCTTTTGCATTTTCTTGAAATGTTTCTGGAAGATCTTCCGGGCGGCTTCGGCCATTGTGTCATCGGTTTGGATTTCATTCTTATTTTTTGATTTTTTGGTATCTTCTGTTTCTTCATCGGGAGCGATTTCTATTGGCTTTTCTTTCAGCTCCTCTGTAACTTTTAGTTCTTCGTCATCCTGATTCATAATGTATTCTCCCCCAATCTTGCTTTGGTCTTCTTCCTCTTGATTACCTGTAAGTTCCATCATTATAAGTTGGGCCAGGGCAATAAAAAATGAATTATTTTTAGGGTTGTTTTTTAATTTATGTTGTTTGATCTCTAAAAGATGAGTAAGCATTTCTTTGAAGATCCTTGTTATAAGAAAGAGTGTAGTGGCTAGATACCCCATTGCAATATAGGATACGTTTGGATATATCCATTTTTCAGGATAGAGGGAAATAAACCCACCTATAATGATTGCGTATAGGATGGCACTTACCACGGTGTAACCGATTTCCTGTTTTATTAATAGATTCAATCCCAGCATTATGAGCGCGAGCCCCGTTGCAAATGCGCCCATGGTCACCAGTATTTCCCCTGCCGGAGAATAACGGTTCAATTCCATCAGCATAAGGGCCACAGCGCCCCCGATTCCCAGTGTTGCGCCTGCTATTACTGCAAAAAGACCAATTATTAATGATTTACCCGAGCCCATGATTACCTATGTATATTTGATTATTTTAAAAACTTCCCATCGTAAACAGAACTATTTTTAGATGAAGGTCTGGAATTCATGAACATTGTTACTTAATATGTGTACATCAAGTTAATAGAGATGTACATACAAGATTTTAATTATGGATTTCCTCGACTCATCCACCTTTGAGTATTCAGGAAAGGATTTGTTTGTTTTCCTTTCTGACATCAAATACATTATCCTATTCTACGTCTTCGGGGATTTCCTTACTACCATAGGTGCCCTGAATTTCGGGGTCGAGCAAAACGGATTTATAGCAGTCGTACTGGCGGAATTTGGCCTGGGGGCCTTTTTGCTTTTGAAAATCCTCTTTATTGGGGTGGTTTATTTGAACTACAAACTCATCAGGCAATCCGGCCTGTCCTGGAGTTCATTTCTGTGGAATACGTCCAAATTTGCTATTGCTTTTTTGGGTATTGTACTTGTAGTGAATAATTTGATGGTTATGCTGACCCAAACCAGTTTGATAGTCTAATCCTAAAAAAGTAAATTATGTGTTCAAGTCCTTTGTACTCATATTAATGGATATTTCTGCGATATCGCCACTGTATTCAGCAATCCTTTGCAGGCTTTCCACAATGAAGCCAAATTGGTGTGAGTTGGTGTTTGCCTGCCTGTTCTTGTATAATGCAGTACCTTCCAGGGAAATTTTCTTTGCATTCTTTATGACCATATTTGCTTCCATGGGATCGAGATTTGAAAGTAGGGCCATGGACTGCTTGAAGATAGTCTGGACATCTTCTGCCATTTTGAATACAGGGTCATCAGGTTCCACTTCATTTTCCATTTCAATCAGGTTCTTTGCAATCCTGACCACATGGTCTCCGATCCTTTCCATGCTTTTAGTAACAAGCCGATAGCCCAGGCACTCCCTGGGCCTTTCTATACCAATCTTTTCTGAAAGGTTGCGGTCTTCAATGGCTGCTTTCAACTGTCTTACAGTCAAAAGGTAAAACCTGTCTATCTCATTGTCCCTGAGGATTATATCCTGGGCGACTTCTTTGTCATTTTTCTCAATTGCTTCCATTATGTCGCTTAACATTGATGTTAATAGGCCGGACATATTTTGCATAGCCCTGTGGAGGGAAAGGTCCCTGTAATTGAGCAGGCTTTGCAGCACAAGTTCATGGTGGCTTTCCTCCACCACTTCAAGACCTACAAGCCTTTTGCGGGATGCATCTTTTATGAATTTACGATCGGCTGCACTGAATCCCTCTTTTGACTCCATTTTAATTATATCATAGCCAGCAAGATAATGAGAAATAAGTATCCTGAAAATGTCTTCCGGCTCGGCTACAGGAGGCTGATTATACATTTTTCCTTTTTTGGGGATCAGGCGATTAATTTCAATTTTGGTTTCGTA
Organism: Methanohalophilus sp. WG1-DM; assembly: GCF_004104135.1. Taxonomy (NCBI): domain Archaea; kingdom Methanobacteriati; phylum Methanobacteriota; class Methanomicrobia; order Methanosarcinales; family Methanosarcinaceae; genus Methanohalophilus; species Methanohalophilus sp. WG1-DM. The sequence goes on from NZ_RRBA01000001.1 coordinate 90,521, forward strand.
TCTTTGATTTTTGTTGAGTGTATCAGAGGATATCAGGAGTGAACTTTTATTCTGGGGTGCAAGGATTACGCTATCTCCAGCTTCAAGACCGGCCCCTCTCACCCAGTTTATGGGGAGAGATACTATAAAGGTGGACCCTCCTGTGAGTTGTACTTTTCTTCTTTCAGACATAATATTTTCCTTTGATTTTCATAAAAATATTTTTCAATTAATAATAGTAAGTGTTTTTTGATATAATGGTTGATTTGCCTGAGTGTTGTTATTGTTGGTTAGAAATATCTCAATGTGTATTCATATGGTTAGTAAATTATATATTTTGTCAATATATAATATATATTGATATTTTGTATATGTATTTTAATTACATAACACTAATACCTGTGTTTCTGGGGGTCAGTAGCAGTTGAGCAATTACTATTGGTTCATCTGTGCGATAAACTAAATTATAAGTGCAATATCTCTTCAACAGAAACTCTTATATAGCTAAATTGCCAATCATTTACTGTATTACCCTATACCATAGGTGTGTTTTTACAAATTAATTTCTCGTTTTTTGCTGAGGTATACTGATGGATAATGACAAACATTTAAAAGGCACGACCACTGTAGGCATAGTTTGCAGTGATGGAGTTGTTCTTGCCACTGAAAAAAGGGCAACTATGGGCAACTTCATAGCCAGCAAGACCGCAAAGAAGATTTACCAGATCGATGACCTGGTCGGGATGACCACTGCTGGCTCGGTAGGTGATGCCCAGCAACTTGTGCGGATGATTAGTGTGGAATCCAAACTCTATAAAATGAGGAGACAGGAATCAATAACCATCAAAGGCCTCACAACTTTACTCTCCAACATCCTTGGTGGGCAACGCTATTTCCCTCTAATGGTCCAACTCCTGGTAGGTGGCGTAGATAAGAATGGACCTGCCATATTTTCACTCGATGCGATGGGTGGAAATATTGAGGAGACAAAAGCCGTTGCTACGGGCTCTGGTTCACCGATGGCTTATGGTGTTCTTGAAGACCGCTATCATGAAGGTATCAATGTCGAAGAGGGTATGGAACTTGCAATCCGTGCTCTTTACAATGCCATGAAAAGAGATTCAGCTTCTGGAAATGGTATCGATGTTGTCAAAATAACTGCGGATAGCTATAATAGGCTTGATACCGGAGAGGTGGACAAAATACTTGAAAATCTGAAATAAGCTACCTTATTCATCTTATTTTTTAAAATACTCTTTCCCACATTTTCTACTTTTTTATAATACAGGAAGGCATTTTTAATGGTCATAGAAGATATCCTAGAAGGATTAAAGAAAAAAATCGAGAAGAATCTTCCGGCTGGCACTACAATTTCAAATGTAGAATTTGAGGGTCCTCAGCTTGTGGTATATACAGAAGAACCCCGGAAATTTGCTGATAATGGAAACATCGTACGGACCCTGGCCAAAAATTTAAGGACCAGAATAGTTGTTCGTCCTGATCCAAAGGTACTTTTGGCACCAGAAGAATCTATCGACCTTATCGATCAAACAGTTCCCGAGGATTCAGGAGTCACAAATTATGATTTTGCTCCGGATGTCGGGGAAGTGATAATTGAGGCGGAAAAACCCGGCCTTGTAATAGGCAAGCATGGGGAAACCCTTCGTGAAATAACCAAGAAGATAGGCTGGACCCCGAAAGTTGTCAGGACTCCGCCGATAAAATCCCGTACTGTGAAAAATATACGGGAATTTATGAAAAAGAACCATTCCGATAGAAAGAATATCCTTAAAACAATTGGGAGGAAAATTCACAGGGAATGTACTTCCAAGGACCAATGGGTACGTCTTACGTCCCTTGGTGGCTGTCGTGAAGTGGGTAGAAGTTGTTTCCTGCTCTCCACTCCGGAATCCAAGATTATGATCGATTGCGGTGTCAATGTAGGTTCCGACGATGACATGACTCCTTATCTTTACATTCCTGAAGTACAGCCCCTAAATCAGATTGATGCGGTTGTTATTACCCATGCACACCTTGATCATCAGGGTCTTGTGCCTCTTCTCTATAAATATGGTTATGATGGGCCAATTTATTGTACCCACCCAACCAGGGATATGATGGTCCTGCTTGAACTGGACTTTATCGACGTGGCTGCCAAAGATGGAAAGCGGGTCCCATATGAATCTGCGGATGTACGTAATGCACTAAAGCACAGCATCGTACTGGAATACGAAGAAGTGACTGATATTGCACCTGACATCAAGCTTACGTTCCACAATGCAGGCCATATTATTGGATCTGCAATATCCCATTTCCATATAGGGGACGGTTTGCATAATGTGGTAATAACCGGGGACTTCAAGTATGGGCCGACACGCCTTTTCAATCCTGCAGTAAACAAGTTCCCCCGGGTTGAGACCGTTATTACGGAATCAACTTATGGTGCCTCTAATTCTATGCAGCCTGCATTAAAAGATGCCGAAAAGAACCTGCAAAAGATTATCAAGGAAACTATAGATCGACAGGGTGTTGTGCTTATTCCTGCATTTGCTGTGGGAAGAAGCCAGGAGGTTATGATTGTCATAGAGGAAGCTATCAGGAAAGGAATTATTGATGAGGTTCCGGTTTATCTCGATGGTATGATATGGGAAGCAACTGCCATCCATGCTACCTATCCGGAATATCTAAATAATGATCTGAGACGCCTGATTTTCCAGAAAGGACAGAATCCATTCCTCTCTGAATGTTTCAAACCTGTGGATTCTAATGAACTCAGGAGAAATATTATTGAAAATCCACATCCATGTGTGATCCTGTCCACTTCCGGTATGATGAGCGGTGGGCCGGTCATGGAATATTTCAAAGCCTTTGCACCGGGTGAAAGAAATACTTTAGTGTTTGTTGGTTATCAGGCCGATGGAACTTTGGGTCGCCGTATCCAGAAAGGCTGGAAGGAAATCCCCCTGTCTTCCGGAGGCAAGGGTTCAGAAACTGTGCGAGTGAACATGGATGTTGAGATTGTGGATGGTTTTTCCGGTCACTCGGACCGCAGGCAACTCATGGAATTTTTCAAGCGCATGAAACCACAACCAGAACATGTGTTCACAGAGCACGGCGATGAACGTTCGTGTATAGACCTTGCAAGTTCTGTCCATAAAAGAAAGAAAATTGATACAAGAGCTCTTACCAATCTGGAAACTATAAGACTGGTATAAAGCTTTAATCAAGGAGACTGCGGAGGTACTCTACAAGTTCCCTGTGGTCTCTTACAACAATATCTGCCTTGTGGAGATGATCAGCGCTGACATAGGTTGGAACTGCAATGCAAAACAATCCTGCATTCTTTGCGGCTTCAACTCCCAAGGGTGCATTTTCCAGGACAATACATTTATCTTTTTGTACTGCAAGCCTTTCCACAGCAGTCAAATAAGGCTCGGGGTCAGGTTTGCCTTTTTCTACATCTGTTCCTGCAATCATTGTATTGAATATTTTGGGATAGAATTTTCTCATCAGCGTTTCTACAATGGCACGGTCGGATCCTGAGACTACTGCAAGTTTGAACTTTGCTTGCAGGGATTTGAAAGTTTCATCCATTCCATCAAATACACATGCTTTCTGGTTCTTGAAAAAAAGTTCTTTTTTCCGTTCATGTATCTGCTCAATATCCTCTTCAGTAGGCACCATTCCTTGCTTTTCAAATATTTTTTCTATAATCCCTCTGTGATTTGATCCTTCGAGAATGTATATTTCTTCTTTTTCGATATCTATCCCTGCTTCTTTGAAGGACGTTTTCCAGGCATGTGCATGGAATGGCATCGAATCTACCAGCACTCCATCGACATCTGATATGATTGCCTCTAAGTTTTCAGGTATTGCAGTTTTATCCATGACGGTTGAGTACTATTTTAGCTTATTAAAAGGTTGTTCGAAAAGATTATAACGATACAGGTCCCATGTTATTATGGTGAATTCGCATGTCTAAGTTCAACAAAAGGGATACAGAGAGAAAGGGTGCGAAAAAAAATGAAAACCTTGAAGAAAAACTCATTCAGGAAAATCTGAATGACCTTAAATCGGAAGGTGATGATTTTTCGGAATAAAAGCTTTTTTGGTGTGAGGTTATCCCTTTTGCAGTCTGTTATCTGCATTTCAGGATGGCCTGTGAAAAGTAGTTGAACATTCTTGACATATATCAAGAAACATTATTGATTCAAAAAAAGCCCAACCGGCCACTTATGGGCCGGTTGCCTCTCTACTAAATATAAAAAATTAGTCTTTGGAAAGTGATCTCAGCCTCTTGACGAGGGTGATCCTTGCATCGTTTTCTTCTTTAACTTTCTCTTCAAAATGTCTGACGATCTTGTTGAGAGGAGCTGCAAGACTGTAAATCTTTGTAGGCCTTCCTTTGCCGTTTAGTTTTTTGCTGCTTTCCTCTATCCAGTTATTCTTTCTCATGGAACGCATTGCAACACTTACTTCAGGTTGTCGCAATCCTGTGTTCATTTCAATATCCTGAGATGAAGCTTCGTCAACATTTTTTAAGTAAGCAATAGTAGTTGCCAGGTTTCTTGAAACTCCAAGGCCTCTAAATGCTTCTATCATCTCTTCATCTGACTCGTTTATTCTTGTCATGTACATCTTTAATCCTTCCTTTCATATCATTTGTCGAAGAGTCATACCCTACGGTAATTGGAATATTTTATTCTTCGATACCACCACTTCTATATAAGTACTATATTACACATGGTTTATATATTTTACGTTAAATTGACATTCATATAAAAAATTTAATGAGAAACGCAATTTGAATATTTCATCTCTGCGTCTGATCCCAACAGGCGGATAGCCTTTGTCTACTCATCCTGCTATTCATATACGATGATAGCATCGTATGCATGTATACATAGCAGTAAAAAAATTGTATGGATATTATAACATAATCCTGGGTGCTGGATTATTTGCCAAATGTTGGTTGTAGATCTATTATAGAGGAATTTAGTAATTATTGTTCTTCAAATAAGAGTTTGTATTTCCTTTTTATGGGTGAATTTATTTTCTTTTAAAGTCGGGTTATCTAAGTGTCTGGAATTTTCTAATTAATCAGTTTTTCCAATTCACCAATTTTGTCTTCTGCAACAGCAACTACGATTTCCACTATATCAGAATAGTGTTCATCCAGGATTGTGGCACAATTTTCAAGCATATGTTTTACAAACTGAATATTCCCATAGTCCACTATGATTTTCATTTCCTTTGTGGGCCTCTGCTCAACAACCCCGGCATCGTCTATAGCCTCAATAGCGGTTTGTTTGTAAGCACGGGATAGTCCGCCAAAGCCAAGTTTGATTCCACCAAAATACCGGCTGATTATAACCACAACATTATCAAGCCCCTTCAGTTCAAGGACTTTGAAAACAGGTTTACCAAAATTTACTGAAGGTTCTCCGTCATCATCATATTTCATAATCAGGTTTCCGTCACCTGTGATAGGTATGCAAATACATTATGGTTGGCGTCGGGATATCTTTGTCTGATGTCTTTCACAAAACGCTGTGCTTTAGTTTCGTCTGCAACCTTATAGTGCTTACACGTACGGCTTTTGGAATATAAGGAAGAAAGTCAAGAAGTCCCAACATTTATACTTTTTTTAAAGCATATCCCTGAACTTAACCCATCTGCGAGTCATGATAACAGTTTTATCAGTGCCACGAATGACCTGTTCAGGGAAAACATCCTTCATGAAGTTCTTGAAGAATGGGTGGGTAGTTGAGCCCAAATAAATCACATCATGATTCTCTGCTTCTTCATCGATAACAGAGACTGCATCATCACCAACAATAAACTTGCTTTCTGTTTCCACTCCCGATAAATGAGTGAAAACTCCCTGAAATACCTTGAAGAGAAAGGAGAAATACTGGGTAAGATTTTCTCTTTATGTGTTTGTATTGTTCGATAACAGAGGATAACTGATATCGATTTTTCAACTTTTCCATACAGATTTCTTCATGAAACATCCGGTGTATTTCGGAACACCTGATCATTCAATATCCCGTATTCATCAAAACAAATACGTGATGTCAGGAAAATTGCAAGTGTCACACATGTAACAGTGGATACATAAACAGAAACCATTACTGCAATCTGGTACTTGATTGCCAGGATCGGTGATGCTCCGGCTATCAACTGGCCACTCATCATGCCGGGGAGGTGAACTATTCCTATAGTAGAAATATCTCCTACAGCCGGTTTCAGGGAAGAACGGAGGCCTTTTCTTACATAGGGCATAAGTGCCTCATTCATTCCGGCACCAAAAGAAAGTCTGGATACATAGCGGTTCTCATTCCTTTTCAGGCTGCTGTAGAAATTTCCTACACCAATGATAGTTCCGCCAAGGGAATTACCAAGCAATATACCACCTATGGGTATGAGGTAAGGGGCTTCAAATACATTGGCCAGGTCAATTACAAAGAGGTTCACATACATAAGAATCAGGAACGTACCTCCCAGGAAAGCGCCAAGTGTAGGAATATAAAGGGATTTGAGATCCATTTCCTGACGCTGGACGGACTCAAATGCTGCAAATGAAACCATCAGGAAAAACCACAACAAATTCAATACAGGATTGTTCATATCAAACACAAATGTCAGGAATAGACCGGCAAGGAAAAGCTGTATCGTCATCCTGAAAATAGCTGAAAGGGATTCTTTACCCATATTCAGCCGTACATATCTCATTATCAATAAAGGAATAATGAGCAGAAGAAAACCAAAGAATAAACCTGTGTAGGAAATCTCATCAGGCATTTATTTCACATCCGTCAACAAATATTTCATCCATAGCTACTCTGTCCCATGTGTTGTCGTGGGACACAACAAGAAGTGTCCAGTCTTCATTTTCAAGAAAAAAATCCACAACTTTTTCCTTAAGTTCGGGATCCAGTGCCGATGTAACTTCATCAAGCAGGAAAATCTCCTTGCCCAGTAACACAGAAATTATTATGCATATTCTCTGTTTCTCCCCGCCTGAAAGATCCTCAAACTTCTTGTACACAATGGACCTGTCCAGCCCAAAGTATTCAATCAGGGAATTACGCTTCCTGTGATACTTTCTTCCCCGGTTATGGTCGAAAGAAAATATTTCGTTGATCAAATCCTTAACAATTCCCTCACCGATATCAGTATCCTGTGATACATATGCGATTTCTTTCCTGATGTCCCATATGTTAGAGGCCGAAACTTTCCTCCCCCTGTAAAAAATCTCCCCACCGTCGACATGTAAAATTCCCAAAATTATTTTGAGAAGAGTTGATTTACCGCTTCCTGACCGCCCTTTAAGTATCAATTTATCACCCTGATTGACAATCAGATTAAATTTAGAAAAAAGACGAGAACCATGAAAATCAACACATATATCCTTATAACGTATCAGTTCTGAACTCATTTATAAGCACCTCGCTCAAAAATCCTCCTTTCAGTAACACTTAAATCATAAATTGGAAACTTAATCATTCAATACAACATACCTATTACTTCTGCCATACATTTTGTTTTTTGTAAATTCGAACAATTAAATCCACTTTATTTGTTTTAATAATTAGATCATTTCAATTAAGAACCTATTATGCGCACATTAAATATGAATCTTGTTGATTATTTTTAACACGAAAGTTGTACTTGATTCTAAAAAAATCCATTATAATAACACCCATATTCCACATCGACAAAATACTATCAATGAAGCTAAAAACAAAAAGATTGAAGGATAACACTGAAATACTAACCAAACTAAATCTAAAGGAAATAGAGAATAGAATAACTAGAATAGAATAACTTATACAAAGGTCAACCATGCAACAAAAACAGAGAATCATCAATGCACTGGAACGTAAACCAGTAGATAAAATTCCTGCAGGATTGTTCACAACCGCTGCTCCGCTGGAAATTATGGATTCATGTGGTGTTGCCAGACCCGAAGCTGACTTTGATGCTGAAAAGATGGCTGAGCTGGCAATAGCCACCCAGAGTATCCTTGGATTTGAGACTATACGCTACCCCTTTGACTTAACAGTGCTGGCAGAAAGTTTCGGCTGTAAGATTCACAGGGGATCAAAGGACATACCTCCTGCTGTACTCGAAGGACCGGAGATCAACATTGAAGGCATAGAAGTCCCTGAAGATTTGATGCAAAGAGGAAGAATGCCTGCAATTCTTGAAGCCACACATATTATAAAAAGGCAAGTCGGGAATGAAGTTCCACTTATATGTGGTTTTGCCGGTCCTGTGGACCTTGCTGTTAATCTGATGGGCATGAAGCCATTCCTGTTAAAAATACTGAAAGAACCACATAAAATAGAAAGATTAATGGAAGCCACTAGCCGGGCATGCATAAAAGCTGCTAATGAAAGCCTGGAAGCAGGAGCAGATGTAATATGTTTCGGAGAAGCAGTTGTTTCCCCTGACATTGTTCCACCGGCTATGTTTAAGTCCGTCATAAAACCATACTATAGACAACTTGTAGATTCTGTTAACGGTAAATGTGTAATCCATGTATGCGGAAAATCTGATCCCGTAATAAAAGATATTGCCGAATGTGGATTTTGTGGTATAAGTGTTGAAGAAAGTGTTGAAGATCTGCAATACGCCATAAAAATGGCACATGAAGGCGGTGCTGCACTGATAGGCAATGTTTCAACTTCCACTACCATATACAATAAAAATGCTGAAGAAGTAAAAGCAGAAGCTTTGAAATGTCTGGAGGTAGGCGTGGACATCCTGGCCCCAGGTTGCGGAATCGCACCACAATCACCCATAAAAAATATGCAGGCCCTTACACAGGCACGGAATGGATTCTGCGGGGAAAAGTAAAAGGGATCAAGAAGTAACTTACTTTTTCAAAAGGTGTAATAAATGAAAGTAATAATCATTGGCGGATTTCTGGGCAGCGGTAAAACTACTACCCTGCTTAAGCTGGGAAAATATCTCAATGATAAAGGCGAGAAAATCGCTATTATCGTAAATGAGATAGGTGAAATCGGAGTTGATGGGACAACACTGGATATAGAAGGAGTGGAAACCAGGGAAATCACCAACGGATGTATTTGCTGCACTTTGAAAATCGATATGGAACAGGCGCTTGACTCCCTTGCCGAGGAATATGGACCGGACACGGTAATTATTGAACCTACAGGTGTTGCGTTCCCCCGGCAGATCAAAGAAGAAATTGAATTGATGAAAATTGCAGATATGGAGTTTTCCCCAATAATAAACCTGATCGATGGCAGCAGGTTCGATCTGGAAATAGAACAGGTTCCAATATTCATAAAGACCCAGATAGAGGATGCAGACATCCTGGGCATTAACAAGATAGACGTCGCGACAGATGAACAGATCAGTAAAGTCAAAGCGTTATTGCAACACTATAATACTGATGCAAGAATTCTGGAATTTTCTGCAAAGGAAAATGAAGGAAATTTTGAAGAATTAATAGAAACCATAAGTGGAGAAGGAAAACAAAGAGACCATTCTATAAAACAAAATTCTATTGCCGAATCAAATGTATCATCACATGCTATTGAATTTGCAATTGAGACAAATGATCTGGAAATCAAGAAAGGGCACAAACTGGCAAATGAAATTGTTGATTCCATACATAGCCAGTTCATTCAATTGAATCCGGATTTTATAGGCCATATAAAGATGTCCATGGACCTACCGAAAACTTTCCTGAAAATCAGCCTCACATCCTCTACAAACAAACCTGAAATAGAAATTTTTGAGAGGGAAAATGTTGCAAACCAAAAAGTTAGAGCATTGGCAGCTGTGACAAATATCAGACAGGATGATGTAGTCAAAATACTGGAAAACACTATTGAGGAAATGTTTGCGGAAACAGGAATTGATCTTCAGAGACTTCAGCAACATACAGACACAAAAAATATCATTAACCTGTGTGATATTTCTATATAAACAGAACCGGGGGTCTAATAATAACTGATAACAAATCGGAGCAAAATCAGAGAGTGATGCCTATATGGGTATCTGCAGGATCTATTGCGGGTGCACTCTACGGCAACCTGTTACTTGGACCGTCTATAGGAAGCGTGGGGCTTGGCACTATAATGGGTATAGCAATAGGGTCACTTGGTGGTGTTTCTTTCGGATTATCACAGATACGAAAGCAGGAAGGAGATGATAAATATGCCTTTGAAGGTGAAGAAAATCTCATGAAGATCATGGGAGCGGTCGCTATCATCCTTTTTGTAATTACTCTTGCTATGTTGTTCTGACCAGAAGAATGCCGATAAGGGTGATCGACATTCTTCAAATGAGCCATGCAGCCTGTTATGCTATGCGAGAAACTTATATATCATTTGCAAACATATAAACATGTTAACAATTGTGAAATTGCAGATATGATAGATATTCAGGGGAAAAGAAATGACAAAAATAGAAGTAGATACAAGGGGAGAGACCTGCCCGGTACCGCTAGTTGAATGCAGGAAGGCACTGAGAAAAGCTACACCGGGAGACGAAGTCATAGTCACCGGCACACATCCAGCTTCAAAGAAGGAGATACCAATGGCCTGTGAATCCATGGGGCTTGAAATTATAGGTATCGATGAAGAAGCTGATGAGTGGAAAATCAGAATTAAGCGTTAAAAGGGTTGGTTTCTGTGAGCAATAAAACCGTCATAATAGTCCATAGCGGAGACATGGACAAACTGTACAGTGCACTCATTATTGCAAATGGTTCACTGTCGATGGGAATGGAAGTTTCCCTGTATTTTACTTTCTGGGGCCTTGAGCGGTTGAAAAAAGGAGGACTCGAAAAGGGTCCCTTCTCCAAAATGAATTTCCTGGGGCTTGGAAAATGGATGGTCAAAAGCAGGATGAAAAAGGCCAATGTAGCTCCTCTTGAAAAAATGATGACCGATTTCAAGGAACTGGGGGGTAAAATAATTGCCTGTGAAATGACCATGGAAATTATGGGAATCAAACAAGAACAGCTACGTACCGAATGGATTGATGAATATGGTGCTGTGGGCACCTATGTCCATGAAGCAAAAGATGCAGAGATTACATTGTTTATCTGAGGAATTGTATGGAAGACAAAACTGCTTATTTTGATAATTCCGCAAGCACACGGTTGGATGAAAGAGTGTTTGAGGCAATGAAGCCGTATTATTTTGATACTTATGCAGTGGCAACATCAGAGTTTGCCTATTCGATGGGTATTGATGCAAAGGAGGCGCTTGAAGAAGCAAGGTCCACAATTGCAGATTCATTAAATGCTTCGCCGGGAGAAATTGTTTTCACATCCGGAAGCACCGAATCAAGCAATATGGCAATAAAGGGAGTAACATCTGCGCTCAAAAAGAAGGGGAAACACCTTATTGTCTCAAAAATCGAGGATTTCCCCGTCCTGAACACCGCAAAAGCACTGGAAAAACAGGGTTTTGAAGTCGATTTCATTGAAGTGGATGACACTGGTCGGCTAAATACAGAACAACTTGCCGAGACGATCACAGACGAAACTGTTCTCGTCTCGATACAGCATGCCAATCAGGAAATAGGTACGCTGCAGGATCTGGAAAGCATTTCAAACATATGCAGGGAGAAAGGAGTACTTCTGCATACAGATGCCACCCATAGTTTCACACGCGTTCCAATAGATGTACAAAAAATTCCTGTGGACCTGATAACGGTTGCATCACATACCATACATGGACCCCGTGGTGTTGGAGGGCTCTATATACGCAAAGACACACCTATCAATAAATGGATGGACGGTGGATTCCAGGAATTCAACCTCAGGGCGGGCCTTGAAAATATACCGGGGGCCGTAGGATTTGCAAAAGCAGTAGAACTTGTGACAGAAGAGGAAAACAGGCAGATCAAAGCACTTAGAGACCATCTTATAGAGAGAATATCCAGTGAAATTACGGATGTAATATTAAACGGAAGTAAGGAACACAGGAGTCCACATAATGCCAACATAACGCTCCATTATGTAGAAGGTGAATCACTTACTCTACATCTGGATATGCGTGGATTTGCGGTCAGCACTGGTTCTGCGTGCTTTAGCCGCTCCCTTGAAGCAAGTCACGTTATACTGGGCATAGGGGGAGACCATGAAAGGGCCCATGGGTCATTGCGCTTTACCTTCAGTCGTTACAATACCCTTGAGGAAACCGATGCCATGGTGGATGCGATAAAGGAAATCGTTGCTCAATTAAGAGAAATTAGTCCATTGTACGAGAAAAAGTGAGGTGTTTAATGTGAAATTCCCTTACAGTGAAAAAGTTCTTGATCACTTTAAAAACCCCCGGAATGTGGGTAAAATAGAAAACCCGGATGGCAAGGGGCTGGAAGGAAGTCCGGCATGTGGTGACATGGTGGCAGTATACCTGAATGTCAATTCCGAAACCTTGGTGATAGAGGATATAAAATTTGAATCCTATGGATGTGCATCCAATATCGCTACAGCTTCCATAATTACCGAAATGGCCAAGGGAAAGACCCTGGAAGAAGCCAAAAATATCTCATGGAAGCAAGCCACCGAAGAACTAGGGGGGCTGCCCACAGTAAAAGCACACTGTTCAGTACTGGCTGTGGAAGGTTTGAGGGCGGCAATTAGGGATTATGAAGAAAAGCATGGCCTTGTGAGTGAGAAAGAAACTACTACTGAAGAAGTCGTCAGAAGGCGCCTGAAACATGTCATGAATCCCATGGCGGGGCTGGATATAGTCAGGACGGAACTTGTGACAAAGATAGAGATAAATGAGGGTTCTGTGAGAATACTTATAGACCTTCCTTCAGATCACCAGTTCGCATCGGCTATTAAAGAGGATATTCTGGAGAAAGTAGAGTCACTCTGGGATATCGAAGAAGTGAAGGTCGTTTTCACAGAATAATTACAGAAGAGGAGGAATATAGTATTACAATAGATATTCTGGGAATCTGCGCAAGTCCCAGGAAGGCAGGCAATACTGACGTATTGCTGGATGAGGTAATGGAAGGCGCAAAAAGTAACGGTGCTACAGTCGGGATAGTACATCTGCGGGATTACAGTATCGAGTCTTGCGTGGGATGTGAGCAGTGCAGACAGGATAATACCTGCACCCGATTCTATGACGGCATGAGCCTGCTGTATCCGAAAATAGAAGAAGCAAAGGGCATGGTGCTTGGTTCCCCTACCTACAATTACAACGTTACCTCCCTTATGAAAACCTTCATAGATCGCCTCTATCCTTACTACAATTTCACAGATGACAGACCACGTGAGTATTCCAGCCGGCTGGCAGGACAGGGAAGACGTGCCTGCGTTTTCACCATTGGAGAGCAATCTATCATTGAAGATATCGGGTTCAGCCTGGAAGCCATGAGTTATCCCCTGGAAGCCCTGGGATACACAGTGGATAAGGCGATGCCTGTGCTTAACCAATTTGACAGGGGAATTATCAAAAAGGATGAAGCAGCGCTTAAAAAGGCTTTCGAAATGGGCGAGGAACTTGCCGGGAAATTAAAGTGAAGGATTGTCTGTTGGATTAATAACTAAAATACAGATTTGTTATTGAAGAATCACAGGCACAATTGATCGGTACTGTTTGATATAGAATCTACATAATCTATGCAGGTAACACTTATTGCCACATCAGCTCCTCTACATTTCATGAAAGAAAGCAACGAAAATGTCAAAGTACTTTTCATTTGTGTGCACAACAGTGCAAGAAGCCAGATAGCAGAAGAATACCTGAAAAGACTTGGAGAAGGCAAGTTCGAAGCTGAGAGTGCGGGTTTTGAACCCGAACAGATTAATTCACTCGTCCTTGAAGTAATGAAGGAAGATGGATTCGACCTCACAAAGAAAAAGACCCAGGATGCATGGGACCTTTTCCGGGCAGGTAAATTTTTCCATTTCGTAATCACTGTTTGCGACAGAGAGCACGAGAAGAGATGTCCTATATACCCAAAACCCTTTGCAAAATTATACTGGCCATTCCCGGAACCTGAAAATTTCACAGGCACACATGAAGAAAAGCTGGAACAAATGAGGAATTTGAGAGATACAATAAAAAAGAGAGTAGCACAAATTCGTAGAAGAAACAAGTGGCTTTTCACACGGATCAAAATAATTCAACCCTGGAATACTTTTTAGGTGGAGGGCATAAATCACCCCACATAATGCTTTTTTTGTTTCTTATTCAGATAAGGATAAACTATATAAGAAACCTTCATCACAGCAATAGCAATAATCATCTTAATAAAAATACACCACTGAGTGTATCGTCTTTATTTTACAATTATTGAGGAGAAAAAAATGGTATCAAAAGAAGTACCTTTTACTAAAGAAAAAGTACAGGAGATCGCGGAAATATATCCTACTCCTTTCCATCTCTATGATGAGAAAGGCATACTGAAAAATGTGGAAAAACTTAAAGAAGCCTTCGGGATTCTGGAAGGTTTTCAGGAATACTACGCTGTAAAAGCCCTCCCCAATCCATATATACTCAAAATCCTGAAAAACCAGGGATTTGGTGCCGATTGCAGTTCCCTTCCCGAACTTGTACTTGCTGAAAAAGCGGGTATTGTTGGTGGAAATATTATGTTCAGCTCCAACGATACACCAGCAGAAGAATTCGTCAAGGCAAAAGAACTGGGCGCTATAATCAATCTTGACGACATAAGTCATATCGATTACCTTGAAAAACATGCAGGCCTGCCTGAAATGATATGTTTCCGTTATAATCCCGGTGCATTAAAAAAAGGTAACAAGTTCATAGGCAATCCTGAAGATGCAAAATACGGTTTTACCCGGGAACAGCTCTTTGAAGGATATAAAAAACTGGCCGATAAAGGGGTCAAGAGATTCGGTATCCACACAATGGTAGCATCCAATGAACTGGACCCTACCTATTTCATAGAAACTGCCAGGATTCTCTTTGAAGTTATCGCCGATATTTCAAAGGAACTCGGTATCAAATTCGAATTCGCGAATCTGGGAGGCGGTATAGGAATACCCTACGAGCCAGACCAGGAGCCAGTCCCCTATGATGTTATAGCAAAGGGTGTTAAGGAAGAATATGATAAAATAATTTCCGCAAACGGCCTTGACCCCCTCAAGATCTACCTTGAATGCGGGAGAGTAATCACCGGACCCTATGGATACCTTATCAGTAAAGTACGCCATCTCAAGCATACCTACAAGGATTTTGTAGGAATGGATGCCACAATGGCAAACCTTATGAGGCCGGGCGTTTACGGCGCTTACCACCATATAACTGTACCTGGCAAGGAAAACCAGCCTCATGACCATACATATGATGTGACAGGCTCTCTTTGCGAAAACAATGACAAATTCGCCATGGACAGGAAACTGCCTGAAATCGAAATTGGTGACATCCTGGCAATGCATGATGCCGGAGCACACGGCCATGCAATGGGATTCAATTATAATGGAAAATTACGCTCTGCTGAAATTTTGCTCAGGGAAGATGGCAGTGCTGTACAAATCAGAAGAGCAGAAACTATGGAAGACTATTTTGCCACACTGGATTTTGAAGGTCTCGAGAATTTTAAATGAAATGACCTGAAAAAAATATAATCGGGTATAAACCCGATTATTTATTATACCACCGTAAAGGCAGCTCATATCCCAGATTGGGATCGTATTCCTTTGGCAGGAAGAATTTCGTTCCCCTGTTGTCCAGAGCCTCTTCAAAACCCGGATCTATGGAATCAAGTTTCAATTTGGTTGTCTTTGCCTCTGAAGATTTACCTATCCTATAAAGGGCAAACCGCTTATTATAAAGTACAGAAGGATTGTTCGGATCAATCGAAAGGGCTTGATCATAGCATTCGATTGCCTCATCGACATTACCCATCATGTTATTGGCAAATCCTTTGTTGTACCATGCAGTAATGCAATTGGGTTTCACCTCAAGTAGGCGGTCATAATATATTATTGACCCTGCATAGCTACTCAACAGGTACTTGATAGTAGCCTTGTGATAGAGAGCGTCAGCGTTGTTGGGCTGGAGCGTTAGAATCTGGTCGTATACAACATCGGCTTTATTGTACTCTCCAAGAAGGTATAGATTAAACCCTTTATGCTCCATTGCAGTAACATGCTGTGGATTAACGGCAAGTAACTGTTCATAGCATTCGATTGCTTTCTGGTACTGTCCGATATTTTCAAAAGCCAGCCCCTTATTGAACAATGCATCCTGATTTTCGGGGTCAGAATCCAGAATTTTATCATAAACAACTATTGCATCACTGAAACGGCCCATCTTTTCAAGGTTATCAGATTTGAGATACAGAGCATCCTGATTTGAAGGCTGATTATTAATGACAGTATCGATTGCATTCAGGGATACATCATACATCCTTGCCTTGTGTGCGGATTGAGCCAGCAGATACCATGCATTCATGTCTTTTGGCTCCAAACTGAGATATTTCTGGTAAGCGTTGGCTGCATTCCTGAAACTTCCAAGTTTGTCGTATATCAATCCCCTGTTATACAGAGCATCCCCATTATCAGGATCATTCTCTACTACTCTTCCATAAGCATACAGAGCAGTCTGGAGGTCACCTGCCTTTTGTGATACTATTGCATATTTATGCCACAATTTCGCAGAATCAGAATTAACTGAAAGAGCCTGTTTAAACGCATCTGAAGAATCGGCCCATTGATTGTATTTTTTGAAAAGATCCCCTTTACCTTCCCAGGCAGCTGCATAATCAGGTTCTATCATTGTAGCCATTTCAAATGAAGAGAGGGATTTATTCGTATTATTTACGGCTGACATTGTCATGGCGCGTGAATACCATAGGTATTCGGGAGCTGGCAGCTCACCATCTTCAATAGACGCAAGGGAGTTGACAGACACATCTGTCCCACTTCCCATGAAAGTCAGATCAAATCCGTTACTTTTAAGGAAATCAAGGAACGGGGAATTGCCTGTATAATGAAAATTATTCCTATGATCAGATTCTTTTTGATTGGATTGCGATAGCTTACTCTGATCAGTCCTTAGTTGATAACTGGCTGCTGAGTGACCAGGATTCAGTTCAAGGACTTTTTCATAAGAAGTGATAGCTTCATCATACCTTCCAAGTTCATCCAGAACGGCCCCTCTCTCATACCACACCTGTGCTGAGGATGGCTCAAGTTCACAGACTTTATCATAAGCCTCTAAAGATTGCTCATATTTACCCAGTATTTTCAGGTCAACAGCCATCTCATACCAGGCAAGGGTATAGTTCCCATCCCTTTCTGTGGCCTCCTCATAGCTCTTAACTGCTTTTCCATACTCGCCTATCCTGTCTAACAATACCGCCTGTTCATACCATACAGCAGGAGCATCCGGCTCAATGCCAAGGGCTTCTCCATAGCTATCGATAGCTTCTGAAAAATCACCATAGTTTTTAAGAATAGTAGCTTTTCGGTACCATACGACGGCATGAGGTTCTGTTTCAAGTACGTCATTGTAGCATTCAAGTGCATCCTCATATTTTTCCAGCCTGTAGAATGCTTCACCTTTATTGAACAGTATCTGGGCAGACTCTGAATCAAACTGGGGTGTTTCATAGAAAACCTCATGGGAATCGGTTTCAATCATAATTGAGGGAGCCTCTGAAACACGTCCGATACCACGTGCATGATCCGGATTTAATTTAAGGGCCTGGTCATAACATTCAATCGACTCCTCATACCTTCCAAGTTCATCCAGTAATTGCCCCTTCAGGTTCCATAGTGTTTTATTTTCCGGATCGTATTCCAGTGCCTGATTGTAACAGGTTAGTGCATAATTATTCTGACCCAGTTCTTCAAGACTGCGGGCTTTGTATCTCCATGAATCCACATTGTATGGTTGTATTTCAAGCACCCTGTCATAATATTCAATGGCTAGGTTGTAATCATCCATTTTTTCTGCAACAAGACCATACTTCAATAATAATTCAGAATTATTTGGATCCCTTAGGAGGGCTTTATCATAATTATCCTGTGCTTTCTGATACTCTCCCATGGCTTCATAGCATTCCCCCAGCTGTGTCCAGGAATCTGTTTTGGAGGGATTGATACGCAAAGCAGCCTGGAAATGTTCGATTGCATCCTCGTACTTGCCTTCATTTTTGTAATACAGACCTTTGTTATAGAGGTCCTCAGAATGATATCCATAAGCACTTAATGCTGCATCCTGATATGTAAGCGAATCATTATAATTACCCTCTAAATGGCTTATTTTTCCTTTAAGGAATAGAATTGGCAACACTTCCAGATCGGGATTATTGACCATTTCAGTTATATTTTGATCAGCGTCCTTCAGGTTCAAAAGAGCTTTTTCATAGTACTGTGTGGCTTCATTCTCACGAGCCAGATTTTCGAGACTCAGGCCAGCTATATAAAGGGCATAAGTAGAATTGGGATTGGAATCTAGAACCCTTTTGGAAACTTCCAGAGATTGATCATAGTTTCCTGATAAATAAAAAGATGAAATGTTCTCATATGTGTCACTATAAAGGTACTGAGAATCATTTGTCTGTGTAATATTTACTTCCTGTGTAATATTTACTTCATCCGAATAAAGGGATATACCATCATTCAAATTGTCAACAGCAACAGCTGGATGACATAGAGTAATTGCCAAAAATAAGACTAAAGTAAACATTGATAAAATGTTTTTGAACCCCATCACCATTTAAACCTATCACCACGGTCCATTAAATCAATTAATATAATACAATGCTTACTAAAATTTAAAATTATTGTTTGGATATAAAATCACCACAGGACAATAAAAAAAGACATAAAGATTTAATCAAAGGGGTTTGGCAGTCCACATTCTTATTTGTCTATAATCAATGTTAGCACCTATTGATTTTGCTTTTTGCTATTTGGCACATTGTAAACCTTCATGTTAGCATATCAGAATTGAATCTATTCTAGCCTGGCCTTTTTGAGTCCAGTAATGGCAGCATTCACATATCTGATAATCATTGTTTTCCCTGAGATCTGTTCCGCAAACCGGGCAATTTTTTAAGAGATAGTCATATCGGTTCATTGTACCACTCCTTAATGGTCCTAAGGCAGGAACATTAATATATAGTTTTGGAATGTAAACTATAAAAATAGTGAACTAATATATAGTTGGTATGCATGATTTCTGGTTACACCTGGAATCTGAATCGTCTCATTCAAATCTTCAAAAATTAATTTTACCATTTGTGCACAAATACATATATAAAAACAAATTAAACTAAAAGATGACTTTTATAAATAATCAGTGCTTTATTAAACAAAAAATCTCTGATTTTCATGACAGGCTGGCCAAAATGCTTTACCGGAGAAGATATAGGGAAAAACTATACCCTCTATTTAATAACTATCGCATTAGTTTCCATGCTCATATTTCCATTCTTAAGCAGGGAAATCTTACTCCTGATTTTTGCAGGTGCGGGTGTATATGGCTACATAACCAGTAGCAATCGGAATATAACCAATCTTATTGTCTCAGTAGTTTTGCTACTTTTGATAAGTATTACTGCGAATCACTATTCCTATTCCCTACCAAAATACATAATTATATCAGCAATCCAGATCTCCACCATTGGCTTCACAAGTGCAGCCATAGTGCGCCGGGGCACCAAAAAGGACTCACAAGAAAATACTACCAATCTCCCATCAAGCCTTGCTTTATTAATAGCAGGGGCCGCTTCTGCCTTTATAGCAGGTTCATGGTATGCATACTGGACAGCCGCTGTATCATACGAACTTATATTTTTCATAGCAGTAATCGGAGCAATTACAGCAGCTCTATTTGAATCCATACCATCCTCCGTAGATAGGCTTTTTTCAATGACCCTGGGTTCGGCAATGGCAATGTGGATTCTTGCATCCTTTGGTTACACAGTTGCTCCTTTCCATTTATTGATTGCATTCATTTTTGCACTCTTTTTGGGGTATCTGGCATATCGCACCAATATAGCCGATATTTCCGCAGTGTTGAGTGCTACACTTATGGGAGTTTTGATAATTGTTTTTAGTAACATCCTCTGGTTTGTTTTGCTACTTACCTTTTTCATACTCGGAGGAGTATTCACCAAATACAAATACAACTATAAGCTCGATCTGGGTATCGCACAGGAAAAGGGAGGAGTAAGGACTTATGAAAATGTATTCAGCAACAGTACTGCTGCCCTTGTGCTTGCCATTGCATGTGGCATATATCCCCAACATAGCAATCTAATAACATATGCTTTTCTGGGAACCGTAGCAACAGCTGCAGGGGACACCCTTGCAAGTGAAATCGGAACAACTGCACGCCAGTCACCCAGGATGATAACAAACTTAAAACCTACAAAAACCGGTACTGACGGGGCTGTAACTTCCCTTGGAGAACTTGCAGCCTTTGGGGGAGCACTGGCAATAGGAATACTCGGAGCAGCCTTTGGGTTTGTGGAGCAGATAATTCCTGCCATACTTATTACATGTGCAGGCGGATGGGGAGGTACAAATATCGATAGTTTACTTGGTGCTACATTCCAGAAAAATGGTTACCTGTCCAATAGTGGAGTCAATTTTGTAGCAACTGCCATAGGTGCCCTCATATCCGGTATACTGTATATTCTTGTCCTGTAATGACAAAAAAGATATACTTACCACAACTATATCTAATACATGAAAGTAGAGGGGATTGCCCGGGAAACACTGAAATTTATATTGAAAAGTAGTGAATCAACATATCCCCGGGAATTTGTGGGTTTACTGGAAACAGAAAAAGGCATAATAAGCAATGTGATGATTCTGCCTGGAACAGAGAGCAGTGAAATGAATGCAGTAATCAAATTATTCATGATGCCAAATGTACAATCCGTAGGTTCGGTGCACAGCCATCCGGGACCCAGTTATCGGCCCTCAAATGCCGACCTTATAATGTTTGGTAAGACCGGGGACTGGCATATAATTGTTGCCGAGCCTTTCGATGAGAACAGCTGGCAATGCTATAACAGGAAAGGGTATCCTGTAGACCTGCCGGTTCTTGATGTAGAATTGGACCAGCCGGAACTGCCCTAACAAAAAAAATATGAAACGAAATCGAACTCTTTAAAGGGTTGATAAATATGGAACCTGAAGACTATGTGATAAAAGAAGGACCAACACCACATGAAAACGCTAAATTTGGAGCCGGCCTTGTAATATTGATTCTATATATTATTGTGCTTGGAAGATGGCTGGGAGTATTTTAATCCCCTTACTTATTTTTCCTGCAGGACCGAATATGTAACTCCTCCAAGCCAATAGCCGATCATTCCAAAAAGAAAAGCTGCAGGTATTAATACAAGAGACTCATAGCCCAAGTCCAATATCCATTCAAAAGCCATTATTACAAACAGGATTACAAAAAGAACATATCCTGCATACTTAGCACTTTTTTTACCCCGATACATTTGGATCACTTTAAATCATCTGGCAGGCAGATTTTCCAAACCCACATCTGGACATCATAGAGTCTATTTGCTCTTCAGAAGAAAAATTATCATATGCCTTATTCGCCTCCTCCACACTGGAATAGAGGCGTGCAAAGATACAATCCCAGTACTCATCATCACTTTTTACAATTGCATGATATTGATTTGTTTCAGCAGGTGCCCATATCAGCACCTGACCACCGGTTTCCTCCTGGGACTGGACTTCAATCTTCAACCTTCCAAGAGCCTTTGTTTCATGATTAATATTATTATTATTATTATTATTATTATTATTATTATTTTCTGCCATAGCGTTCCAATATAATTCCATCATTTTTAACCTATTGGGTCACCGGAAATACTTTGTACTTAAGAATTAATAAACAATATTCGACAGGTACTTAAAGAAGATAAATTAAAGAGGAAATGTAAAAGAAATAATGGGGGTAATTATTCCTATGCAGGACAAAAATCAAGAGTATGAAAATCCCATAATAGTTTTCCTATGGAATGCAGAAAAGGACTGGCCGGTTGAATTTGTATCCGATAACATACAACAATTTGGGTACAATGCCGATGATTTTATATCGGGAGGAAAGACCTATGCACAAATAATCCATCCACACGATATCGATGAAGTCAGAGAAAACATACACCGCATCTGTAAGAAAGGCATTAAAGAATACACCCATCGATACAGGATACTAACTGCTGATGATGAGGAAAGATGGGTTCTGGAAAAGACCCTTGTGGAAAGAGACATCGAGGATGAACCATGCCATTTCCAGGGTTTTGTAATGGATATCACTGGCCAGATGGATTCTGAAGAGATGAGTGTGGATATGATATCTACAAAAAGTCCTGTTGTAGCATTTGTCTGGAAAGTAGAAAAGGGGTGGCCTGTAGAATACGTCTCAGATGAAATTGAAAAGTATGGCTACACGACCGAAGAATTCCTGTCAGGTAATCTTAATTACGGGGACATTATCCACAAAGACGATCTAAAGAGAGTAGAGGACGAACTGAGCAGGAGATGCCGGGAAGGATACAATGATTTCTATCAGGAATATCGGATATGCACAAAAGAAGGCCAGATACGTAAAGTTGCTGAAAGGACCCTTATAATTCGTGATGAAGATGGAAACCCTTCAAAATACCAGGGAATCATTGAAGACCTCTGATTCCCGATAAATTATATATAAAATAATATTATATTTTAATAGTAAGTATGCGTGCCTACGTCAACAGAAAAGGTTTGAGAGACTATATAATATACACACTGGCCTTGCTACCCATAGCCATGTTGTGTTACAAGCAACAGCTAACTCTTGGACCAATTTCATCATACCCTCTCTTTTTAATCTTATTCCTGATGCCAATTGCGTCAAATATAGAAATACCGCTAACCAAAATCAGAACTCGCAAAAACCAGCATATGCATAGGGACGCCCTCCTTCTGGAGGAAACGTACGGTGTACCCGTGGTAAAAGAACTTGCAACAGGCACAAAACTGATCTATGACACAAAAATCACACTTAATGTAGGTGGATTTATAATTCCTATATTAACAATTCTGTATCTACTTGCCAGTGAAATGGATTTTGTTGCGTTGGAGATAATGCTCATAGTACTGGTTGTCGTTGCATTACTGGCGGATTTTGTTGATGGAGTAGGGATAGTAATACCCGCATACGTAGGGATATTTACAATTCCACTGGCATTAATATTGGCCCCTCAGAATGCAGCTACTATCATATTCATCGCCGGGACAGGCGGAATCATAGCAGGTTCTGTGGCATCCTTGATGGCCTTGAAAAGAGAGGAAAAGGGAAGCGCTTATATCGATATAGGCGGAGCAGCCTGCTTTCAGGCAATATATGTAACCACCTTACTGGCAGCATTAATATCCGGGTTCATTCCTTGAATAAGGACTACTATTACCTTGATTTCCAATTTTATTTTGCAGAACTTTTGATGTTTGGATGGAACGATATTTTTCAATCCCTTTCTCACCGAACCTGAATGATTGAGGCGTGGGATCTATTTTTGTAGCCCTCATTTTTTGTATGGCCATAACAGGAGTTAAGGTGGTATCAATATCATTTAATTGCATGGAATCAAGAAATATGATACCATCACCCAGAAAATCATATTCATCAAAATCTTTGGTATCAATACCATGCTTTTTTTCAGTTATTAAAAATGAAGTTATACCCCTATTTTTAATCGTCCTGTGTAACGAACGCCAGCCTCCGGAATTGCGGAAATTTTCAGGATTGCTAAAAACATTAAGGGAATCAAACACTATCCTGCAGGGCTTATACGTCTCAATAATCTCTGTGATCTCTTCAAAGGTCAGCATCGACATCCCAAAAACTTCCAGATAGCCATCATCGATGTATTTTGCAACATCCCAGCCAAATCTCATAAATTGTTGCACCAGCTGGGGAAGACGTTCTTCAAAGGAAAAAAGGACACATTTCTCTCCTTTGGTTACACCCTCCATAAGATATTGCATGCAAAGAGTGGTCTTTCCCGTTCCAGGAGGACCTGTAATAATCACTGAGAAGCCTTCCGGTATACCTCCTTCCAGCATATCATCCAGCCCAACAATACCGGTACTTATCCGTTTTATTGAACATTGCAAATTACCGGCATCCATTTTTGACCTGAAGCGCCCCTTGTCAAGCGAGAGTAAAGCTTTTTCGAGTACAAGGTTTTTAGCACCAAGTTCTTTTTCATACCTATCAAGAACTTTAATGGCATCCGAACTGAGCGTCGTATGAACCGGATATTTGTTACGTACCATGCTCTATGGATATAGTCCATAGTGCATATATAATTTTGCGCACCATGGACATAAAAAAAGAAAGTATGTACATCAATCGTCGTCTTTAACAGAACCGGCACCCGGAAGGAAATTACCTCTTCCTCGCCTCCCCACAATATCACCATCCCAGATAATCTCCCCGCGGGAAATGGTATATTCGGGGAATATGCCTTCCATCCCTTCATACGGAGTCCATCCTGCCTTACTGTGCAACATATCTGAATTAATAGATTTCACATTTCTTGGATCCATGACTATTAGATCAGCATCATAGCCTTCAGCAAAAACACCTTTTCCGTGGTTGTCAAGTCCGAATATTCTTGCCGGATTGCTGCTTGTGACTTCAATGAGACGTTTGAGAGGAAAAAGATTTCTTTTAACTCCCACCATCATAAGGGGCATAAGAGTTTCCACTCCCGGTACACCCGAAGGAGCGCTCTTAATGTCTCCCTCCTTCTCCGACATCCTATGAGGAGCATGATCCGAAGATACAACATCCACAGTACTATCATTTATTCCATTAACAAGCGCTTTCACACTTTGTCGGTTCCTAAGGGGAGGATTCATTTTGCCGAAAGTACCAAGCCTATCCCAATCACGGTCTGAAAGGAAAAGGTGATGGGGAGCTACCTCAAAGCTTAAATGACGCGAAGCTTTTTCTTTTTCAAGAATGTATTTTTCCCTTTTTAGCTGACCAAAAGCTTCCAGGGTACTGATGTGGCAAAAATGAGTATTTACGGAGGTTAAACCAGATAACTCGAGCGCTTTCTTAACTGCCATTGCCTCACATTGATTGGAGCGAATCCGGGAATGGGATAGGGGAGTGAAGTCTTTCTTGAGTAAGATTTCATTATCGCATTTGATATTTTCATCCTCAGCATGGATACAGGCCAATGCTCCAAGTTGCTGGATTGTTTCAAGAGCCTCTTTTAGCAAATCTGAATCCAATCCCAGACCGGCAGTTGATTCTGCCATGAAAATCTCCCCAAAAGCCGTAATACCCAGCCCCCAGAGACTTTCCAGCTTTTCAATGTTCTTTCCTACACCACCATTAATTCCAAAATCAATGATGGATTTACGATTTGCCAGTTTGAGCTTTTCCCTGAAAGATTTTCTGTCAATAACCGGCGGCAATGTGTTGGGGTGTTCCACAACTGCCCCAATACCACCTGCAGCAGCCGCACAGCTTCCTGAATACCAATCTTCTTTGTGAGTCATACCGGGCTCCCGGAAATGCACATGTACATCGATGCCTGCTGGAATAGTAAGTCCCCCGTGTGCATCAATATGTCTGTCCGCATCCTCGTCCTTCAGATTTTTGGCAATTTTTTTTATTTTACCTTCATTTATAAGCACTTCGCCGGGTTGCAACTGATTCTTATAAAAAACTTTAGTGTTCTTAATTAATATATCATTCATACTCTTCCCTTCGACTAGTTATAGGTAGGTATGCATATTATTTTTCCCATTTTACATCTTCCGACCGGATGGAAATAATGATTTAAATTTTATATATAGATATTTGGGATAAAGTATATATTAATGGAAATCATTACTTATTTTAGTGGAGGAAGTGATAGACAATATGAAATGCATTGAGAAAAATGAAAGGGAACTTATATCCCAAAAAGGTAAACCGAACATTTCTCATACAATATATAGGGGAAGAATCAACGGAAACCTTGACAATGAAGAAATGGACCTTTACAGATTCCTCATAGGTGGAATCGAAGGAAAATGAGTGCAAAAACAATGGCTAATGTTGTGCCAGGCAATATACGATGTTATTTTTGCAGCTCATATCTTGAGAACAGGCGCCTGGGAAATATGGCCATATACTTTTGCAACACTTGCAATCATATAGTACCAAAAGAGATTGAACAATACTAAATGTTCAATTACTTTTTTAGATTTTATACGTGAAGAGTAAGTCAATATGCTCACAGCATGGAATATATATACATATATAGAATATATTAACAAATATTTATAAATGGCTAGTTCACTTATTTTAAAAAGAAACTTTACTTACATTAGAGGGTTAATATGATAAAATCACACAAGCCATTAATAATTATACTTATCTTATTGTTGGCATTGTTTGCTGCAGGATGTCTTAATGAAAATGATAACACACAAGACGAGAAGACAAATGAAACAGTAACAGAACATACTAAAGTCGAAAAGATCAACATAGAAGGATCCACAACTGTCTTCCCTCTTGCACAGGCAGCTGCTGAAATATATATGGAAAATCATCCTGAGAAGTCAATAAATGTTATTAGTGGGGGATCAACCACGGGCATAAAAGCCCTGATCGAGGGTGAAGTCGATATTGCAATGGCATCCAGGAAAATGAAATATTCCGAAAAAAAAGCAGCAGAAGCAAACGGAATTGACCCTGTTGAACACGTAATTGCATGGGACGGACTCACAGTAGTTGTAAACCCGGAAAACCCTGTAGATCAGCTGACCTATGAGCAAATAAAAGGGATCTACGATGGGTCCATAAGCAACTGGGCAGAGGTAGGTGGAGAAGACCAGAAAATAATAATACAGAACCGTGACCCCAGTTCCGGAACATATGGCTATTTCAAGGACGAAATATTAGGAGATGTTAAATTCCGCCCGGATTTAGTATCCCGGGATTCAAACGGAGCCATTGTCCAGGCAGTCACCCAGGAAGATGCAGCAATTGGATACATAGGATTTGCATATCTGGATGATAGTGTGAAGGCTGTAGATATAGATTCAGGGAATGGAATGGTTGAGCCTACTTCCGAAAATATCCTTTCAGGCAAATATCCACTTGCCAGACCCCTGCACTTCTACACAGACGGACAGCCTACCGGCCTTGCTGCAGACTTCATAGGATTTATCCTGAGCGAAGAAGGTACAATAATTATAAATGATGTGGGGTACTTCCCCGCCTAAAAAGGCCTGCTCTTAGCCCTCTATTTTTAAGTATCCTGAAATTACATACACAATATATCTATATAGACTATATGTTTAAATATAGTGTAGCATAGAATATTGCGATAAAGACTATAAGTACGGTATCCATTACTTTTTCCGAGGCTTAAGCCTTCAAATGGAAAAGGATAATGTAACTATGGTAGAAAGGTCAAAAATACTTTCAATAGCACTTACTTTAATAATGGTACTGGCGTTATTTACCGCCGGCTGTGTCAGCAATGACGAAGAACCAACCGAAAGTTCTGGTGATAAAGATTCAACCGGTGCTGAAGAAATCAATGTAAAAGGTTCAACAACTGTACTCCCCCTCGCACAGGCAGCAGCTGAAACCTACATGGAAAAACACCCTGAGGCTTCCATCAGTATCAGTGGTGGCGGCTCGGGTACAGGTATTGCAGCCCTGATAGATGGCGACGTTGACATCGCAATGGCTTCTAGGAAGATGAAGGATTCAGAAACCGAAGAAGCAGAAGCAAACGGAATTGATCCTGTAGAACACGTAATTGCATGGGACGGACTTACAGTAGTTGTAAACCCGGAAAACCCCGTAGACCAGCTTACCTACGACCAGATTAAGGGAATCTATGACGGTTCCATCAGCAACTGGGCAGATGTAGGTGGCCCTGACAAGGAAATTGTAGTAATTAACCGTGACAGCAGCTCCGGTACATACGGCTACTTCCAGGAAGAAGTACTCGGTGAAGACAACGAATTCCGTGAAGACGCAATCGCACAGAGCTCAAATGGTGCTGTGGTACAGGCAGTTTCACAGAACGATGCAGCAATCGGTTACATCGGTTTTGCTTACCTCAATGAAAACGTAAAAGGTGTCGATGTCGACAAGGGAGACGGGATGGTTGCGCCAACTTCCGAAAATATCCTTGCAGGCGACTATCCACTTGCCAGACCCCTTCACTTCTACACAGACGGACAGCCTACCGGCCTTGCTGCAGACTTCACAGAATTTATCCTGAGTGAGGAAGGTACAGAGATCGTCTACGAAGTAGGATACTTCCCAGTAGAAACTGTTGAGTAAATGATTTGAAGCATGAACCCTTAGAGGTGAGCGATGTTTCACAGAAGACTTAAAGAGAAGGGCATTGAGATAGGCCTGTTCTTAGCAGCGGCAACGACTGTCGTTGTCCTTCTCTTCATTTGTATTTTTCTTTTTAGAGATGGATACCTATTATTCGAAACAAGTTCTTTTACTGGTTTCATAACCGGTAGTTCATGGTACACCGCTTCAACACCGCCTCGTTTTGGAATACTCCCCCTTTTATTCGGCTCATTTCTGGTCACAGCAGGCGCAATAACCATAGCTGTACCCCTGGGCCTTGCTGCAGCAATATATATTTCAGAGTTGGCAAGCCCAAAAATCGCTGACTTACTGAAACCATTCATTGAAATCCTTGCAGGCATACCTTCCGTTGTATACGGTTTCTTTGGTCTGGTAGTCCTGGTTCCTCTTATAAAAGATATTTTTGATATACCCACAGGCCAAACAGCCCTTACGGGTTCTATAATGCTTGCAATGATGGCACTACCCACAATAATTTCAATTTCCGAAGACGCTATTAATGCGGTACCACTGGCACTTAAAGAAGGTTCATTAGCTCTGGGGAGTACACAATGGCAGACAATTTATAAAGTAACATTGCCGGCTGCCCTTTCCGGAATATCCGCCGCAGTGATATTGGGAGTAGGCAGAGCAATCGGTGAAACAATGACAGTATTGATGGTAACAGGTAACATGGCCATAATACCTGGATTCCCCGAAGGATTTCTTGATCCTGTCAGGACAATGACAGCAACTATTGCACTTGAAATGGGAGAAGTACCCAAAGGCAGCCCGCATTTCCATGCATTGTTTGCAGTTGGTTCAGTATTGTTTATTACGACTTTCATAATAAATATGGTTGCAGATAGGATAAAGAGAAAATATAAACTCAAGGAGGGGCTCTGATTGGATCCAAGAACGACTGAAAAATTAGCATTTTGTTTCCTCAGAGCATGTATATGGATTGTTGTTGCATTTGTAGCAATTCTTATACTCTACATTGTAATACAGGGATACAGCATAATGAGCTGGGAGTTCCTGACTGAGATGCCCAGAAACCGGATGACTGAAGGTGGCATCTATCCCGCTTTGATGGGGACAGCATATCTTGTTGGCATATCCATGGCTGTAGCAATCCCCCTTGGCGTTCTTTCAGCTATCTACCTAAATGAATATGCAAAGGAAAGCCGTTCAACCTGGATCATTGAAATGGCAATCAACAATCTTGCCGGAACCCCTTCCGTAGTGTTCGGATTGTTCGGATTGGCATTGTTTGTTAAATATTTAGCATTTAAACCGTCAATTATCTCGGCATCCCTTACCCTTTCCCTCTTGATATTGCCAGTTGTAATCAGAGCAAGCAAAGAAGCCTTGATAACCGTTCCTCAGGAACACAGGGAAGCTTCTCTTGCCCTTGGTGTAACAAAATGGAAGACCATAAGTAGTATAGTATTACCAGAAGCATTACCCGGAATAGTAACCGGAATTATCCTGAGTATTGGAAGGGTTGCAGGTGAAACCGCCCCTATAATGTTCACAGGTGCAGCTTTCTTTTTACCACGTCTGCCGGAGTCTGTATTTTCACAATTCATGGCTTTGCCCTATCATTTGTTCATACTGGCTACCTCCGGTCTCAACCCCATGGAAACCAGGCCCATACAGTACGGAACTGCTCTTGTGTTACTGATATTGGTACTGCTCATAAACAGTATTGCAATTATTATCAGAAAACATTACAGGAATAAGCTTAACAGATAATTTTTTGAGGATAAGATATGAGTGGAATTAATGATTTCGCAGACATCGAGGTCGAGGATCTCAACCTATGGTATGGCTCCAATCAAGCCCTTCAGGACATAAATATAAAAATCCCCAGCAAAAGTGTAACTGCTCTTATAGGTCCTTCAGGATGTGGAAAATCCACATTTTTACGCTGTATAAACAGGATGAATGATCTTATTAAAGTATGTCATATCGAAGGCAAAGTCAAAATAGATAATAAAAACATCTACGATGAAGATGTGGATGTAGTTGAACTCAGAAAGAAGGTGGGCATGGTTTTCCAGAAACCAAACCCATTCCCCATGTCAGTTTTCGATAATATCGCCTATGGCCCAAAAATCCACAAAGTTCCCAAAAAGGACATAAAAGGGATTGTAGATAAAACCCTGCAGGATTCAGCTCTTTACGAAGAGGTATCTGACAGGCTGGATTCATCGGCCCTGGACCTCAGTGGAGGACAGCAGCAGAGACTCTGCATTGCAAGGACCATGGCCGTAGAACCGGAAATCATACTTTTTGATGAGCCATGCAGTGCCCTTGATCCCATATCTACAAATAAGATAGAAGACCTGATTCTTGAATTAAAAAAGGATTACACAATTGTAATTGTTACCCACAATATGCAGCAAGCGGCCAGAATTTCTGACTACACCGCATTTTTCCTTATGGGAAAAATAATCGAGTTTGGAGAAACAAACCAGATATTCGAAAATCCCAAGGAAAAACGTACTGAAGACTACATCACGGGAAGATTCGGGTGATTAAATGGTTCGTGAGAAATACCATGCTGAACTTGATGAACTAAAAGAAAACATCTCTGATATGAGTGCCGTGTCCCAGGAAATGTTCAGGAAATCTATAAAGGCACTTGCAAATATTGATAAAGAACTTGCTCAGGAAATCATTGAAATGGATCAGACAGTAAATGATTTTGAAGAGAAAGTTGAAACCCGAATCACAAGATTACTGGCATTACAGCAGCCAATTGCCAGTGACCTGCGACTTATAACGGCTTCTTATCGAATATCAATCGATCTGGAAAGAATGGGCGATCTGGCAGTGGATGTGGCCAAAAGAATAAAAAAGATGGATACTGAGAAGGCTCTTTCAATTTCTGAATGTAAACCTATTATAGCCACATGTGAAGAAATGATAGAACAATCCATTAAAGCCTATTCAGAACTGGATACTGAGCTGGCAAAAGGTATCACTACAAAAGATGACATCGTCGACAGGAATGTCTACGCAGGCTGGCAGGATCTGGTCCAGATGATGATCGACAACTCAACTGTTATTGAAAATGCAGTGGAAATGATGTTTGTTCTCAGGTATCTGGAACGTATTGCAGACCATACATGCAATATATGTGAAAGTATTGTATACATTGCAACTGCTAAAAGGGTCGATCTGAACTGATTGATCCTTTATTTTTTATTGTTCATCCTATTTTTCAATTCGTAAAATTAATATGCTGAAGTCTCTTCTATTGATCCCCTGAATAACGAGAAATAGAGGCTTTCAACGTGACCCAAGAACTTTTTGATCTAAATATAGGATATATCCACTTAAAAAATCCAGTCGCCATCGCTCCAATGGCGGGTATTACAGACAGTTCATTCATAAACAATTATGGCAAAAGTGCCGCACTTGTGATAATGGGCGGATACAACCTTGATGAGAAAACCAATGCTGCAGCATGTGAACTCATAGAAAGGGGAAGAAAAGAATTTGTATCACAGGAGCCAATCGAATATATCACAAAAGAGCTAAATGCCGTTGATTTCAATGGGACAGCGGGAATAAACCTGCGCAGCAGTGAACTTAAACCCTTACTTGATGTGGCAGAAATCATCAGGGATGCTGGTGCATTAATGGAACTGGACGCACACTGCCGCCAACCTGAGATGAAAGAAATAGGAGTTGGAGAGGCCCTGATGGAAGACCTCCCACGTCTTACAGAATGGATAAGGCGGATAAAAGAAACTGGTGTCGTGCTTTCAGTCAAGATTAGGGCAAATGTTGTTGATGACATACAACTTGCAAAGGCAATTGAAAGTGCAGGTGCTGATATAATCCATGTCGATGCCATGAAAGAAGGTGCAGGTGCCGATCTTGACACTATCCGCCGCATCCGGGATGCAACACGTATTTTCCTGATAGGCAATAATTCGATACAGAGCTTTGATGATGCAAAGGAGATGTTTTCCAGAGGTGCAGATATGGTATCTGTGGGAAGACAGGCAATGGACTCTCCGGAAATTATAGATTCCCTTGTAGATGCTGTTTCTGAATTTCAGGAAAGTACCGGCTGGTATAATGCTCCAAAACATATTTGCAGAGGACAGGGCGATCTGCGAGGACTGACTTTCTGTTGCCTCCCGGTAAAACCCTGTGCTGTACATAATAAGGCCAAACAACTGGGATTCAGTCCCCGGGAATTTGCAAACCTGAAAATGGAATTTGTAAAAGGTACCCCCCTTGAATACGGTGACAGTACCTGCTTTGGTAGTCTTGCATGGTGTTGTAAGATCACAAAACCGTGTTTCATGAGAGATGGTGTGCTGGACCTTATAGACCTCCCCCCACAGGAGTACATGAAACTCAAAAAACAAATGGCTGACTACATCCTCGACCACGCCAAAGAAAAATAAACGGTGGGGATATGAATTCCTGTTACAAGATACAGCCCTCCGAAGTTGCCCGCAGTGCCCAACTTGCAATGATATTGGAGGTATCGGCATCACCAAAACCCGGAAATATTGACAGGACGCATGATTATGTCGATACCTGTTATGAACATTTCCTCGCATCTGCAACCGGTGTTTATCCAGTAATTGAAAGGGCTGCTTCTGGAAAAGAAAAGATAGGGCAATTGCTCAAAGAAGCCGTGCTTGAAAGCAATAAATGGCAAAAAGGAGGAAACACACATTTTGGTGCGTTCTTACTCCTTCTTCCCCTGGCAAAAGCTGCAGGTCAGCTGAGTCAGGAAAATGAAACGTTTGATATGAAAAAAATGGTTGAGAGGGCTCACTGGATAGTTAAACATACAGATGTAGAGGACTCGATTAATTTCTATCAGGCTTTTGGAAAAGCACATGTCTGCGTACAGGATGTAGAAGATCTTGATCTCAACGATTCGGATTCCATCACAATCTTAAGGAAAAATCAAACCAGCCTTTTCGAATTGATGGAAATATCCGAAAACTACGACATGATAGCTAAAGAGTGGACCCATGGTTTTGAACTGTGCTGCCGGTGCAGCGAACAGATCACTGACTTTATGGAAGAAAAAGGGATTTGTACAGACATAAATTGCTCCATTGTTTACACTTTCCTCAAGTTATTGTCGAAAAATCCCGATACATTCATACAAACCAAGTTCAACCGGGAAACTGCAGTCGAGGTTTCAGAAAAGGCAACCGCTATTGTCACACAGATAGAAGCATCCGGGTATGAAGCAACCCTTCCTTCAATAATTGAACTTGATGAAGAGTTACTCAAAAAGAAAATAAATCCCGGTTCAACTGCAGATATAGTTATAGGCGGGCTTTTCCTTTCAATCATGGGAGGCATGCGGTTTTGATGGAAATCTCAGAACTTGACAAATACGGTATATGCGATGGAATTTCCGAGATCATATTGACATCCGGAATAGAAAATCCCAACGCTGCTCCAATTGGTCTGATTCGCAAAGATAACAGGATTTTCATAAGACTTTATAAAGGTTCTACAACTTATGAAAATGTGAAACAGGATAAAAATTTTGCCGCCAATGTGACCTGTGACCCTTTACTTTTTGTAAAATCGACTTTTTCGAATCTCAAAAATGAGGATTTCAAATACTATCCCCTGAATTCAACAAAAATACCACTGCTAAAAAATTCAGCCAGCAGTGTTATTTTCATATGCGGTGAAATAAAACATACAGAACAGGCCATGACAGCAGAAATCATCCCAATGGATGCGGTAGCCAATGATTATAGACCAAAGGCCATCAACCGGGGCCTTACAGCAGTTATTGAGGCAGCAGTGCATGCTACTCGTTATGAATTAACAGGAGATAATAAGTTTCTCGACTTGATTGACCAGTGCATGGAAACTACCTACAAATGTGGAGGACAGAGGGAAAAAGATGCCGCTGACATTCTCTTATATGAAATTGATGAAATTAAGAAACATGTATCCGGGGGCAAAGACACTGAATAATTTCATGGAAATTGCCATTGAGCAAGCCCGAATGGGCATGAAACACAATCTGGGAGGGCCCTTTGGAGCTGTAATTGTAAAAGATAAAACTGTAATCTCCAGAGCACATAACAGAGTACTTGATTTTAATGATCCGACGGCTCATGCTGAAATAATGGCAATCAGGATAGCCTCATCAAATCTGGAAACATTTGACCTGTCTGGCTGCGAAATATATACCACCTCTTATCCATGCCCTATGTGTATGTCAGCTCTGTACTGGGCACGCATCAAAACGCTTTATTATGGGACAACAACAGCCGAGGTAGAAAAAATCGGATTTGACGACGGACAGATATACAGGGCTCTCTGTAAAGGTACTGATACAGAAATGAATGTGGAAAAGCTGGACAGCAAAATATGCCAACAATTGCTGTCCGAATGGGAAGAAAAAGAAGACAAGTATATGTACTGAAGATCCTTACTCTTTATCTTCAGCAGGACTGGCAGGTTTTATGTGATCTTTTGCCTGAGAGTTTTCAGGATCAAGTTCCAATAACTTTGCAAAGGCCTTGTCGGCCCTATCATTGTTTCCAATTTTCAGGTAAGTATTTGCAAGACCCTGCCATATTTGGGGAGATTCTGGCTCTATATCAATGGCTTCTGTAAATGCTTCTATAGCCTCTTCAAATCGTTCCAATTTGAACAAAGTATTACCTTTCCCATATAAAATACCTGCAGCATCTTTTTTAAGTTTGGGTTTGGGATTTATGTTCAAAAATGAATATTGTGGAAATGCAAAATCCTTAACATCTGAATGTTGTGCCGCTCTATCATAGCATTTGAGAGCTTCTGTAAATTCATCATTCTGATAAAGAAGAGTGGCTTTACAATACCAGGCGTCTGAGAAAGCAGGATCCAGGTCCAGACATTTCGAAAAGGATTCAATCGCTTTTTGATGCTGTCCTATCGATTGCATTACAAATCCATGTCCAAACCATTTACCGGCATCTTGCGGATCTTCTTCAAGAAAACTATCAATTACTTCAAGAGCCTCTTCATGCCTTCCCATCCTGTAAAGGACAAAACAACGGCTATAAAGAACATTCTGGCATTTTTTTCTCAAAGTGTTCAGGTCATCTTCCATATCATCTTCAAGCTCACTTAATTTATTTTCCAGTTCACCCCATATAGCGGCCGCCTCATTGTATTTTTCCAACGCCTCTTCATAATTGCCCATTTCAAAAAGTACATATCCATTCCCATAGATTTCCTCACCGCGTCTATAGAGAGTCGTGAATTGTTTTTTCCGGGAAACTTTATCGTACCATTTTTTCAGAAAACTCATGGCAATAGAATAAGCCTTCTCTGTATCATATATCTTTTGTAATATAAGGCACATCAAATTTGTAGATGGCAAAAAAAGGACTTGAGCCGATAATTCATCAGGACACCGAAATCTTAATTATGGGATCCCTGCCAGGAGAAGAATCCCTCAGACAACAAAAATATTATGCCAATAAAGGAAATGATTTCTGGAAGCTCACAGGTGATGCTATCGGAGAGGAACTTGACAATAAGGAATATCCAGAAAAATTAAGAATTCTAAAAGAACATAAAATAGGCCTCTGGGATGTTTTCAGGCAAGCAGAAAGAAAGGGAAGTGGTGATTCTGAAATCAGGTATGAGGTTATCAATGATTTTTCCCTGCTTGAAGTGATAGCACCTAACATACGTAAAATCCTTTTCAATGGAAAAACAAGAGCCGGGAAATACGAATATTTATTACAGGAAAAGGGATACGATACAGCAGTATTGCCTTCATCCAGTGGCGCCAACAGACAAAACAGAATTGAAAGAGAAAAAATATGGAAACAGCAATTGCAACGCTGATTCGATACAGTATATTATATAAGTGTTCAGATACCAATTTAAATAAGTAAGATCAATCAGCAGAAGTGATACCATCGCAACTCCCAACCATCCATCCCCGAAAAGTGACAGTTCTTTTTCTGCAGGTATTGACACACCAACCATGAAAAGCGTACTTGAAGATATTGTCAATGCAAGCCCTGTTATTGTTTTTGTATGGAAGGAAGAGGACAGGTGGCCTGTGGAGTTCGTCTCGAAAAATATTTCTCTTTTTGGCTATACTCCCAATGATTTTATTTCGGGCACCTTAAGGTATAGTGACATAATCCATCCGGACGACCTTGAAATGGTAACTGAAGAGGTGGAAAAACATCTGGAAAGCGGAGATGAAAAATTTAATCTTACCTATCGTGTCCTCACCGGGAAAAAAGATGTACGCTGGGTCGAAGAACGTACCATGATTCATCATAATCCGGATAACACCTACTATGAAGGAATTATCATGGATATTACTTCCAGGAAGATGGAAGAAAAAAAGATCATTGATGGTGCCCTGGAGATGAAAAAAGCCCTCGAGACAGTAATCAATGCAAGCCCTGTAATTGTTTTCCTGTGGAGAGCAGAAGATGATTGGCCCGTGGAATTTGTCTCGGAAAACATTACACAATTCGGATATGAAGTTGAAGAATTCACATCAGACAAACTGGTGTACGGTGATATCGTTCACCCTGATGATATAGAGAAAGTGCGCCAGGGGATGGCCCGATGTGTCGCAGAGGGTAACAGAGAGTTCACCAAAGAATATCGTATCCTGACAAAAGATGGAAATGTACGCTGGGTGGATGAACGCACAAAAATCCAGCAAAATGATACAGGTGATGTGACATATCTGCAGGGTATAATTGTTGATATAACAGAAAGAAAGAATGTGGAAAATGCTCTCTATCTTGAAGAAAAACGTCATGAAGCTCTTTTAAAACTATATGCCATGTCTGATTCTTCAATTCAGGAAATAATGGATTATGCGCGTGAACAGGCAGTCTCACTAACTGAAAGCAAGATTGGCTTTCTGGCATTCCTGGATGAAACGGAAACAAACTATGCGGTTATTTCCTGGTCAAACGGCAAACAGAGTTCCGATAAGGCTCCGGCAGAGAGCTACAGTATCTGGGATGAAGCACTTTACCATCGCACTCCCATAATGAACAATGAATATTTAACTGATAAAGATACTGATCCTAAATTAATCCAGAGAAATCTGAGCGTCCCCATTTTTGAAGGCGGTAGAATTGCAGGT
The DNA here is from genome assembly GCF_004104135.1 of Methanohalophilus sp. WG1-DM. NCBI lineage: Archaea > Methanobacteriati > Methanobacteriota > Methanomicrobia > Methanosarcinales > Methanosarcinaceae > Methanohalophilus > Methanohalophilus sp. WG1-DM. The sequence goes on from NZ_RRBA01000001.1 coordinate 127,973, forward strand.
ATTGTGGGTGTTGCCAATAAGGGACAGGATTATACATCTACAGATGTGAGGCAGTTAAAATTACTCATGCAGGGTATGTGGAACATAATCCAGCAAAAACTGGCTGATGAGGAATTATACCAGTATATGGAAGATTTGAAAAAATCAAGTGAAATAAAATCAGTCCTTTCTGATGTCATTAAGAACAGCCCTGCAGTCGTATTTATATGGTGGGCCGAAGAAGACTGGCCTGTTGAATTCGTCTCCGAGAATGTAACACAGTTCGGTTACACTGTGGATGATTTCCTTTCGGGTAAACTGGTCTACGCTGACATAGTACACCCTTATGACCTGAAAAGGGTCCAGAACGAACTCGCAAAAAGAATCGATGCGGGACAGACTGATTTCAATCAGGAATACAGGATAATGACGAAATTTGGAGATGTCAGGTGGATAGATGAAAGGACTTTTATCAAATATGATGAAAATGGAACAGTAACGTATCTGCAAGGTATCATTGTAGACATCACAGAAAGAAAGCATTCCGATGATTTCATGCACCTGCAGTATGATCTTGACAGTGTTCTCAGCTCTGCCACATCAAATGGCGAGATCTTCAACAGGCTACTGGATCTTGCACTGAAAATCACACCCCTTGATTCAGGAGCCCTGTACCTTGTTGACGATAAAACAGGAGACCTGAACCTGGTAGCTCATCACGGGCTGTCTGAGCAGTTTGTGAATAGTACCTCCCACTATGAAAGGAATTCAGTACATACACGCCTTGTTATGAGCGGACAGGCGGTGTATAAACATCATTCCGAACTCAGCGCAATCACCACAGGCAAGAACCTCCGGTATGAAGGCTTGCATGGAACTGCAATAATTCCGATTCGATACCACAACGAGATAATAGCTGCTCTCTATCTGTCCTCACATTCTGAATATGAAATCCCCGATAAATCCAGACATGATCTCGAAACGATAGCAAAACAAATCGGGAAAGTCCTATCAAATATGCACAAAGAAGCATCCGCCCAAAAGGAGATCAGTGATTTGCAGATATTGATTGACAATGTAAAAGAAGGTATCACTGTAACCGATAAAAAGGGAGCATTGCTTTATACAAATAAGATACTTGAGAAGTGGATACGATACTCTGCAGATGAGCTTAAAAAGATGGACATTACAGATATATATCCGCTGAGATACAGGCATGTCCTGGATTCCGTAAACAAGCCAATAAACCAAAACAGGCCTTATAGTGAAGATATCAGGTTATATTCCAGCACAGGAAGAGAAATTCCCTGCAGAGTAACTTTTAAGAATATAAAATGGAACGAAAAGGATTGCATACTTGGAATCTACGAACATATCAATACATCAGCAACCTCCATTCATGATACATAAAGTCCGAAGATATTTATATATTAGAAGGACTATCGTAGTTAAATTCAACAGGGATGACTGCGGAGTGAATTCATGAGTCCTAGAAAAAAAGATGAAAAAAAATATACAAAATATGTAGGTATATTCCTTGCAGTAATAATGGTCGGGTCAATCGGCATGTTCTTTTTCAGCGGCGGGTCAACCAACAACAACAATGAACAATCTGAAAATGTTCAGGTATCTGGTTTTGAGAGTGTGCCGGGTGAACATATAGGGATAAAATTAAACTCCATTCAGGATGGTCTGCAGGTAACTCCAGATAATGTTACTACAGCCAGATACATGAACATCGCCTACCTGAACGGTACGCCACTGCAATATCTTATAGGTAATACATCCGTTTACAATAATTTCTACGGGTCAAATGTAACCAAACTGTATTCAGCAGGATATGATAATTCTTCATGGATAGAAATGCATGAGATCGACCCAAAGGTTGTGGCATTCCAGTACTATACTGCTCCTGAAACATATAAGGGATACCAGCCCCTTTCCAGAGGACAGGGTATCTACAACGTCATAGGAACTCCCATGCTATTGGGAGAACAACAAAGTGTTGAAGACACAATAGATGTAATTGAAGGAGATGCAAAATCCGCCCATAAATTCAATGAAATATTCCAATTCGCAAGTACAGATGCCCCTATACAGCAAGTTGTCGATCTGGAAAATGAATTCGCAGACCAGTATTATGTTGAATGGGCTATTGAAGATGGCAGCAGTTTCAGAAGAACTGCCCTGTATGCCGATCCCACTGAAAACACAATGACCAACCTGACAATAAGGGCATCCAACACAAGCCAGAGAGGCCTAAATTACAACATTACAGATTACGGAAATATTACCAAGGTGGACATCACTGCCAATGCATCTAATTTCTATGCACTGGCTATGGAACCCATCCAGTAATTTTCCTTTTACTTTTTTAAATCGATACCAGAAGTTTTATAATCGATAGGCATCTTCAAGAAGTGCAATCGAGTTGTCGCAAGTTATATATGTACCAGTGGCGATTCATACCAAATACTCCAACGAATGTAAACAGTATGGTAGAATTGACCATTGTTTGCATCTATACAATGAATAATGACAAACCGCGGTGTAAACCGTGATTTCGAAGGAGATAGAAATTATGGCAAAATTTGATGTTCCAGATGAACTAATAGATAAAGCTCTTGAAGCAGTAGAAGTTGCCAGAGATACTGGCAAGGTAAAAAAAGGAGCTAACGAAGCTACAAAGGCTGTAGAAAGAGGTATTGCAAAACTGGCAGTCATTGCAGACGATGTTGAACCTGCAGAAGTAGTAGCTCACATTGGCCCCCTTTGTGAAGAAAAGAATGCACCTTACATCTACGTGAAACAGCAGAAAGAACTTGGAGCTGCCTGCGGAATAGGCGTTGGCTGTGCTGCAGTAGTAATTACAGATGCAGGTAAGGGCGCAGAGACCATCGAGGACCTGGCCGAAAAAGTCAGTGCCCTCAAATAAACTTACCCATAAAAAAGGAGTAATTCTCCATGGCAGATGAAAACTTAGGATATGCCGCGGAGGTCATAGATGTCATCGGCAATACCGGCATGCATGGCGAAGCAAGCCAGATCCAGTGCAGGGTACTGGATGGCCGGGACAAGGGCAGGATCATCACCCGTAACTGTATGGGCCCTGTTCGTATCGGCGATGTGCTGATGCTGATGGAGACTTCCAGAGAGGCAAAGAAACTTACAACAAGGTGATGCGCAATGGAAACCAAGAAATGCTCTTTCTGCGGAACTAAACTGGAACCTGGAACTGGTATCCTTTTTGCAAAGAAGGACGGTTCTACCTACAATTTCTGCTCCTCTAAATGCAGGAACAATTACAAGATGGGTAGACTTCCAAGGCGTACTATCTGGACCGAAACGGGCAGAACCTACATGAAAAAAGCCTGATGAGGAATTAATCAATGGAACGCACATATGTTATGATCAAACCAGATGGTGTCCAGAGAGGACTTATTGGAGAGATCATAGGAAGAATCGAAAGGAGAGGTCTCAAGATAAGTGCAATGCGCATGAATGTTATCGATGAGAATGATGCAAAGGAACATTACAGCGAACACTGTGAAAAACCATTTTTCGGTTCACTTATATCCTATGTGACTTCCGCTCCTTCAGTTTCAATGATTGTTGAAGGTAAGGATGCAATAAAATCCATGAGGACAATAAATGGCGCCACCAATCCATCCGAAGCAATGCCCGGTACAATCAGGGGCGATTTTGCTCTTGAAACCGGTAGAAATGTGGTACATGCATCCGATTCAGTAGAATCAGCTGAAAGAGAAATCAGCATCCATTTCAAGGATGATGAGACAAACGAATATTGTCGTATAGACGAAGAATGGCTCTATGAGTGAGTACCCTTTTGCTCACTCCCCTGTTTCTTAAGGAAGGGATGCATATTACCGATAACGAAAATCTCAGGACACCCATTGTATGCGTTATGGGACATGTGGATCACGGTAAGACCACACTGTTAGACAGGATACGCGGTAGTTCTGTGGCTGCAGGAGAAGCCGGTGCGATCACCCAGCATATCGGTGCAACGGAAGTGACGATCGATTCCATAATAGAACATAGTGGTGCTTCCGGGATGAAGAACAATTTCATAGTACCCGGTCTTTTATTCATAGATACACCGGGACACCATGCATTCACATCCCTGCGTAGCAGAGGAGGAGCACTTGCAGATCTGGCAGTGGTAATTGTAGACATTAATGAGGGCTTCATGCCCCAGACAAAAGAAAGTCTGCAAATACTCAAGCGGTTCAAAACTCCCTTTGTGGTTGTTGCAAATAAGATCGACAGGATACATGGTTGGCAACCACATGAAAGCGCGAGTTTTCTGGAAACTTACAACAAACAAAGTGAACGTGTAAGAGCCGATCTTGATAACAAGTTCTATGAAATTGTCGGGGAACTATATAACAGTGGTTTTAATTCCGAACGCTATGACCGTGTATCTGATTTCCAGAGAAATATAGGAATAATACCTATAAGCGCGGTTACCGGCGAAGGTATACCTGACCTGCTTATGGTATTACTGGGGCTGGCCCAAAAATTCCTCGAATCTAATCTTCATTATAACGCAAGTGGACCTGGTGAAGGAACAATACTTGAAGTAAAGGAAGAAAAGGGATTGGGAACTACCATCGATATTATTCTCTATGATGGAACCCTCAAAAAAGGGGATACTATTGTAGTCGGAAGTCTTGGGGAGCCTATTCAGACCAAAGTGAGGGCTTTGCTAAAACCCAATCCAATGGGAGAAATATCCGCCGAGGAAAAGTTCCAGAATGTGGAATCAGTTACGGCTGCTATTGGTGTAAAGATATCTGCGCCAAATCTTGATGGTGCCCTGTCAGGAGCCACTGTAAGAGCGGCCAACCCGGAAAACCTTGATACGATTGTCAAAGAGGTTCAAGAGGAACTTGACGAGGTACAGATTAGTACGGGCACCACAGGTGTGACTCTTAAAGCAGATACAATCGGATCACTGGAAGCGCTTGTTAATGAACTCCAGAAGGAGGATATACCCATCAGAAAAGCCGAAGTAGGAGACATATCCCAGAGGGATATTATCGAGGTTTCGGCTATCGAAGATCCTTTTAATGCGGTTCTTATTGGCTTTAATGTAAAGATGTTACCTGATGCAAAAGAAAAAGCAAAGGGTGGCGATCTTAAAATATTCCAGAATGATGTTATTTACAGGCTTATTGATGATTACAAAGACTGGGTCAAAGAAAAGAAGGAGAAATCCGAACAAACAATATCCCAGCTCATAGTAAAACCTGCAAGATTCCTGCTTCTTCCAGACTGCACGTTCAGACAAAGCAAACCTGCTGTTGTTGGTGTCAGAATCACAGGCGGAAAGGTCAAAACTAACATCGGTGTTACAGATAACAGTGGCAGAGTTGTAGGCACAATTAAAGGACTCCAATTAGAAGGAGAAAACATCAAGGAAGCCAGTGCAGGGATGGAAGTTGCAATGGCGATTGATGGACCAACAATAGGTCGCCAGATCAAAGAAGGTGATGTACTTTATTCAAATATTCCCGAAAAGCATGCAAAGGTGCTTGAAACGGAGATACTTGACTCACTTTCGGCAGATGAGATGGAAACCCTCGATGCTTTCCTTGAAATCAAACGCAGGGATAATCCGTTCTGGGCCAAGTAATAATATTAATTGATGTTGGAGGTAAATAATGGTAGATTTCAAAATTGTCGTATCAGATCCAAAAGCCAAAGCATACCAGTTCGATGTGAGTGGTGCCGAGGCAAATAAGTTCATAGGAAAAGCAATAGGCGAAACTGTAGAAGGAACAGTAGTCGGTCTTCCCGGTTACACCATCCAGATTACCGGCGGAAGTGACAGAAGTGGTTTTGTCATGCGCAAGAACGTACCCGGTCCCAAAAGGCAGAGGTTACTCGTAGCCGAGGGTGTCGGATATAAGCCAAAAGACAAGGGAATGCGTCGCCGTAAATTCCTCAGAGGAAGAGAAATAGCTCCGGATATTGTCCAGATCAACACAAAAATTGTTGGATACGGAGACAAAACCATCGAAGAAATTCTCGGTGGCGGTGAAGAGGGAGAGACTTCCGAAGAGTAAATCTCCCGCCCTTTTTTATTTCAATTGATATTTCACCCCTGAATATTCCTTGTTGGCTACACATTATTATATCTTCAATTGCATTTAATACAATAGTTATTTATAAAAATTAATTATATTGTATATATAGAGAATTGAGGATAGATGTGACATGGACATCCGAAATCCAAATGTGAAACAACTTTTCTCTTATGAGAAAAAAGCCAGCATACTTGAATTATTTTACAGGGTCATTTATTCCATTCTTATAAGAATTGTACTCTATATACGGGATATTTACAGGAATCTGTCTTGTCTTTCAATGGTTCGTAATCCTTATGCAGGAAGGAAAATCGAGAGACTAAACCGTATCATAAAGGGCTTGAGTACTACACTCATGTCATAGGATATCTTTTCCTCACAACTGATGTCAGGCCTTCCATAAAACCGCCTTCAATAACAATATTTGAAAAGAAGCTGTACTATGACAGGGATACAGTAGAGATACTAAAATGATGCTTACTCAAAAGTATAAATAGATATAATCTAATTGACATATATAAAATATATAAAAGAAGTCGATGTGTAGACAGATTTTGTACCAATTAAAAGCAAAGCAGGAAGAATAGATATGAGGCGCTCACTTATTGACATTACATGTTTTTCCGAAAAACGTAAGCGCCTTCTTCTCCTGCTTATGGAAGGCAAGAAGGATATTGATGAAATAAAAGAGATTCTTGATGAAACTTCGCCTTCAATTCTTCCCCAAATAAAAATATTGAAAGAAAATGGCCTCATAGTTCAGGAAAATAGTACGTATTCATTAACCAGAATTGGCATATTGCTGGTGCACATGCTCCAGGAGGTCTTTAAAACATTTGATGTACTTGAACATCATTTCGATTATTTAAATGAACATGATTTAACTCCTATTCCAAAAGAATTATTGCACCGTATCGGAGAATTAAATAATAGTGAATATATCGTACCTTCACTTACTGATGCATTCGATCCTTTCGCAAAAATAAAACCACTTACAAAAGCGTCTATCTGGATTAAAGCTTTTATTGCAGTCTATCATCCGGCATAGCCTCCGTGTGCCTCTGAAATGGCCTCAAAAGGAGCAAACTTATCGTTGATAATGACAGAACCGATATTTGAAAAAATGAAAAATGATTATCCTGAAGCAACCCGGATACTCAAAAATTCAGACAATTCCCGGATATTGATCTACAAAGGAGAAGTTAAGCCCTCCTTAATTATTGCTTCTGACCAATATTTCCTTTTATCCCTTATGTTGAATAACTGTCGTTATGACAACAGTTACCTTATGGGTACAGAAAAAGAAGCCATCGAATGGGCAACCAAGCTCTATGAATGGTATGAAAAAAATTCAGAGTTAGTCCCAAAAAAGGACTAACATCATTTCAGAGCAACTTCTTTCCAGCTTCAGGGCCACTTTTACACTCAAAGACATCGGTAATTTTCATGACAATCAGGGCTTTGGCAGGATATTTCTCTCCTTTTTCCTTTGCCATGGCATATGCAGCGTCGTAATCATCACCTTCAGTCTTAATTTCTACATCACCTTTTATCTGGAAACAGCCTTTTGAGCCTTCACCCCATACATAAAGTGATGCTTTAGGATTTTCTTCAAGGTTATTGCGGGTTTTCAAAAAATAATTGTCCACAATCCAGATAGTTGCATCATCCACAAGTTTGCACATACCAATTGGAATTACATTTGGTATACCGTCTTTTGAGGCGGTGGCAAAGGGAAGTGGCCTGCTGACATTGGCAATTGATTCTTTCATGTCTTCTGTGAGTTTTACCATGTTTAGATCTCCTTGTTAGATAACAAAATAGTAAGGTAGAGGTATATTACATTTATGATTCTTTAATTTCTGACTTCAGGTAACCGAAATCATATCCAGGAAATAATGATGCAACCGTAGATCAGGCGTCAGTTCGGGGTGGAAAGCCAGAGCAAGTACATTGTTTTGTCTTGCTGCTACAATTCTCCCATTAATTGTTGACAATACATCAACCTCCGGGCCCGCATCCATGATTGCAGGGGCCCGGATAAAAATTGCTGTATAGGGAGAATCCAGGAATGGAAGATCTAAATTAATTTCAAAGGACTCCCGCTGCCTTCCGAAAGCATTCCGATTCACTTTTACATCCATCAGACCGAGAAGATGCTGATGGGTCTTATGCACCTGTTCGTCCCCGCGGGTTGCAACAAGGATCAAGCCGGCGCAGGTGCCAAGTACAGGAATGCCGTTCTTTGCAGCATTCTGAATTTCACCTGCAATTCCTTCTCTTTCAATCAGACGGCCCAATGTTGTACTTTCCCCTCCGGGTAATATGACCGCATCACATCGGGGCACAATGCCTTCATGACGGATTTCCAGCACTTCACCTTCAATGTCCCTCTCACAAAGGGCACGTTCTACGGCATCAATATGTTCGGAAACATCACCTTGTATGGCGATTATACCGATACGCATCAATTTCACCGTTGATAATTTACCAGCCACGTGTCTGCAAAGTTTCTTCAGGGAGTATAGTGTCAGCACTCATGCCCTTCATTCCTGAACCGATTCCCCTGGAAATTTCTGCCAGTTTTTTGGGGTTATCATAATTATTAACTGCTTCAACAACTGCTTTAGCCATCATTTCAGGATTTTCAGCTTTGAAAATTCCAGAACCTACAAATACACCATCTGCACCCAGTCTCATCATTAGGGCAGCATCTGCTGGAGTGGCAACACCACCTGCTGCAAAGTTTACCACAGGCAAACGCTGTAAGTCTGCAGACTCAAGAACAAGTTCTATGGGTGCTTCGATGTCACGGGCAACCTTGATGAGTTCTTCTTTGTCCTTGCCGGCAAGTTCACGTACTTCCCCCATGATCTTTTTCATGTGGCGCACAGCCTCACGGACATCCCCGGTACCTGCTTCACCTTTGGTACGTATCATTGCCGCACCTTCATTGATACGCCTCAGGGCTTCACCAAGGTTTCTTGCACCACATACAAAAGGAACAGTAAAACCAGTTTTATCAATATGATACATTTCGTCTGCAGGAGTCAGGACTTCAGACTCATCGACCATATCAGCTCCCAGGGATTCAAGGATTTCAGCTTCCACAAAATGACCGATCCTGGCCTTTGCCATTACAGGAATTGTTACAGTATCAATAATCTGCGCAACGATTTCCGGATCTGCCATCCTGGCCACTCCACCGGCCTTACGGATATCAGCCGGAACTGCCTGCAGGGCCATTACAGCCACAGCCCCTGCTTCTTCGGCGATTCTAGCCTGCTCGGGGTTGGTTACATCCATAATTACCCCGCCTTTCTGCATTCTGGCAAAACCTCTTTTAATGAGTTCAGTACCGTGCCTTAAGTTTTCAAGTTCCATCTCATAAGCCTTCTTTTTTTTAATCGGATATAGGGTCAATAGTAAGTATATTTACATAAAAAGATTTGGTCGCAGCATCCTTCTGCAAAATTATATTGAAATGTCTCACGTGCCCTATATTCTTTTTGGGTAATTCAATAGCTTGCGTGAACTACCGCCCTATGAATAGGGTGGCTTCCTGCTTCATTATTGAACCTATTAGTTCAATTCCACAGGCTTAAACTGTAGTTCCTACAGCACGATTCAGAATATTAATTGCAGCATTATGGTCGCGGTCAATAATTAATCCACAATGGGGGCAATTATGTGTCCTCGTTGCTAATGATTTTTTAACGTTTTGACCACAATTGCTGCAGATTTGAGATGTATTACATGGGTTAACTAATTTTACAAACTTACCAGCTTCTTCCGCTTTGTATTTTGTAAACTGAATTAGATTACTCCATGATGCATCATGTATAGATTTTGAAAGTCTTGAATTTTTTACCATATCCTTTATATTCAAATCTTCAAAAACTATACAATCGTAAACATTAATCAATTCTCTACTTAACTTATGGTTAAAATCATTTCTTTGGTTACGTATTTTTCGATGCAATTTGTTTACTTTATCGCATTGCTTTTTCCAGTTATTAGAAAACTTCTTTTTTCTACTAAGTTCATGTTGTTGCTTTTTTAATTTTATTTCTGTATTGCAATAATATTTTGGAGAATTAACTTGTGCACCGTCACTTAACGTTACAATGGAATTAAGTCCCACATCAATTCCAATGAAGGCAATAGGTTCTACAGGTTTTACATTGTTTTTAATTACAACAGAAAATGTTGCATACCATTGTTTTCCATCTCTACGAATGGTACAAGTTTTAATTTTACCTTCAATTTCCCGATGTTGAACTATCCTAATTTCTCCAATTTTCGATAATTTCAATTTCTTTCCAGAAATACTAAAACCAGATTGAGGATAAGTAAAACTGTTATATCTATTTTTACCTTTGAAACGTGGATAGCCTACTTTTGTCTCTCCTTTCTTACATCGTCTAAAGAAACTATCAAAGGATTTTCCTAATCTCCTGATTACATCCTGCTTGACTTGTGAATGTACTTCTGTATCAAATTTAAGGTATTGAACCTGATACAATTGTTCCATTGTAGATATTCCCTAATTACATCTTTCGTATGCATTTCTACGGTCTGCAAGAAATTCATTATAGATACATCTACAAACATCAAGAGTTTTATTCAATTTGATTTCTTGTTGTTTTGTAGGATATAACCTAAACTTATATGATTTTTGCATTAAATACCTATAGGTAAGGAATGATTAAATACTTTTCGAACCTATAGGTAAATATGCCTTATTCAAGTTCTGCTGTATATGAAATTAATTATCATATTGTATGGTGTACGAAATATCGAAAACAGGTTATGAATGATGAATTAAAGCAATTTCTTGATGACCAGATAAGAACAATTGCTGAATCTAAAGAATGGGAAATACTTGAACTGGAAGTTATGCCTGAATATATCCATCTTTTCATAACTGCACCTCCATTCATAGCACCTACAGATATTGTCAAAATTATGAAAGGCGTTACTACAAAAAGAATATTTCAAAAATTCCCTGAACTGCGAAAAAAAGAATTTTTGGGAAAGCATTTGTGGTCTCCAAGTTACTACATAGGAACACACGGTCAAGTATCTGCTGAAACGATTCAGAAATACATAGATGGTAACAACAATAGAGGGTGTAATTTATCCACCGTTTGAAAACGGTGGTATTCTTACTCTATCATGATAAAAGAGGAACAAGCGAAATTCATATTCGCAACGGATACTCTCCTGACAGGCACCTGGACAGTTGTGGACCCGATTTTCGTTGCAACCCCTTGCAGTAAGTTATATGACAAAACCCCACATCTACACAACATCTGAAAAAATGCTACGGGAAATAAGTGTAACCTTAAAGGCTACACTTACTCCTCTTTTTTAATTCTGGCCAAACTAACCAATTTATCCTTCTCCCTGATATTCATAATTTTTACACCCTTTGTATTACGTCCCTGCACCCTAATATCTGTCACAGGGATACGTATCACAATGCCGGCAGAGCTTGTAAGGATGATCTCATCATCATCTTCCACTGTTTTTACAGTGACCACGGGACCATTGCGCATATCAGTGAAAATGGTTATCACTCCCTGCCCTCCACGACGAAGGGTGCGGTACTCATCAAATGGCGTGCGTTTGCCAAAACCATTCTCTGTAACAGTCAGCAGGGTAGCATCAGAATCTACAACATCCAGGCTTACAATAACATCCGCACCTGTCAGTTTCATACCCCTCACACCACGTGCCGTCCTGCCCATCACACGCACATCTTCTTCAGAGATACGGAGGGCTTTACCATGCCTTGAAGCCAGCATTATATCCTGATTTCCGTCGGTCTGGAGAACATTTACAAGTTCATCCCCCTCTTTCAGGGAAATCGCAATAATACCGGCACGGCGTGGATTACTGAAATCCGAAAGACTGCAACGTTTTACGGTCCCATCACGTGTACCCATGAAAAGGTAGCGATCCTTTTCAAAATCATGTACCGGGATCATGGCATTTACTGATTCACCTTCAGCAAGTTCAAGTAGGTTAACAATAGCCTTCCCTCTGGACTGGCGACTTCCCCTGGGAATATCATAGACTTTTTGCCAGTAAACCTTACCGTGATTTGTGAAAAAGAGGATGTAATCATGGGTAGAAGCCACAAAGATGCTTCCCACAGTGTCATCTTCCTTTGTTTCCATACCTCTCACACCACGACCGCCCCGATGCTGCATATTATATGTCTGGAGAGGAATATTCTTGATATAACCACTCTGGGTAGAGGTTACAACCACTTCTTCCTCGGGTATGAGGTCTTCATCCGCAAGTTCTTCACGGCTACCCTGAATAAGGGTTCTGCGCTCATCACCATATTTATCTTTCAACTCCAGAACTTCATCCTTAATAATCGCATATTTACGCTCATCATTTGCAAGGATGTCCTTAAGATCGGCAATCATATCGATTAGACCATTATACTCTTCATCGATCTTTTCCCTCTCCAATCCAGTCAGCCGCTGCAGCCTCATATCCAGAATGGCTTTAGCCTGGGTTTCATCCAGATTAAAATTACTTATAAGCCCTTCTCTTGCCTCCTCTGTGGTGGCTGAGCCTCTTATCAATTTGATAACTTCATCAATGTTATCCAGGGCTATTTTAAGCCCCTGGAGAATATGTGCTCTTTCCTCGGCTTTTCTTAGATCAAAAGCTGTACGTCGAGTGATAACATCTATACGATGTTTGAGATATATCTGGATCAGTTCCCTGAGATTAAGAACGCGGGGCACCCCGTCAACCAGAGCCAGGTTTATGATACCAAATGTGGTTTCAAGCTGGGTCTGTTTGTAGAGCTGGTTGAGCAGGACTTTGGGATTGGCTCCTTTCTTAAGTTCAATAACCACCCGCAGACCTTCCCTGCCGGATTCATCTCTCAAATCCGAAATACCCTCAATTTTTTTATCCCTTACAAGATTGGCGATGGATTCCACAAGACGTGCCTTGTTTACCTGATAAGGAAGTTCGTATACCACAATGCGGTATTTATCATTCTTCATCTCCTCTATCTCGGTCACAGCACGCAGATGGATAGGGGAGCGTCCTGTCTCATAGGCACTCTTGATCCCACTGGTACCCATTATGATACCACCAGTAGGGAAATCCGGTCCTTTCACGATCTTTAGAAGTTCTGAAAGTTCAGTGTCAGGGTCATCAATCAATTTGACAGTAGCATCCACTACTTCCCGGAGATTATGGGGGGCCATGTTGGTAGCCATCCCCACAGCAATACCGGTGGAGCCGTTCAAAAGCAGGTTGGGCAACTTTGAAGGCAGGACTTCAGGTTCCTCCAGGGAACCATCATAGTTAGGCTTGAAATCAACAGTTCCCTTCTTGATATCCTCAAGCATTTCAGTTGTTATCTTATCCATGCGGACTTCTGTGTAACGCATTGCTGCAGCAGAATCACCATCAACAGACCCAAAGTTACCCTGGCCGTCTATTAACGGATAACGCAGGGAAAAGTCCTGGACCATACGCACCAGACTGTCATACACAGCAGTATCGCCGTGCGGATGGAACTTACCCAATACATCACCCACTACACGGGCAGATTTCTTGTATGCCTTATCATGGGTTATCCCGGCTTCATTCATCGAATGAAGAATACGACGATGAACCGGCTTCAAACCATCACGGGCGTCAGGCAGGGCCCTTCCCACAATAACACTCATCGAGTAATCAATATAAGAACGCTTCATTTCATCCTGGATAAGCACCGGAACTACACGTCCACCTTCCCCGTCATGCTGTTCGATACTTTTATCGAGAGGATTTATATCATTATCGTCTGCCATTTTCTACCACCTCATATATCCAGGTTGATAACATCCTTTGCATGCTCCTGTATGAATTTACGTCTGGGAGCAACTTCATCTCCCATCAGAATGGAAAACATCCCATCAGCTGCGACCGCATCCTCCATTGTTACCTGCAAAATAGTGCGTGTCTGAGGATTCATGGTTGTCTCCCACAGTTGATCGGGATTCATTTCACCAAGACCCTTGTAGCGCTGTATACTTACACCCTTTTCGCCAATCTCTTCGATTATTTTGTCCTTTTCCCTCTCTGTATAGGCAAATCGTTGATTTTTACCTTTCTTGATACTGTAGAGAGGTGGTTGTGCGATGTATACATACCCAGCATCTATCAAAGGAGTCATGTAGCGGAAAAAGAAAGTTAGCATAAGGGTGCGTATATGTGCGCCATCCACATCGGCATCAGTCATGATGACTACTTTGTGATAGCGAGCCTTTGAGAGGTCATACTCATCCCCTATACCCGTTCCCATTGCAGTGATCAGGGAAAGGATCTCATTATTCTTCAATATCCGGGACAAACGGGATTTTTCTACATTCAATATTTTGCCCCTAAACGGAAGAATTGCCTGGAAGCGTCTCTCACGCCCCATCTTTGCCGAACCACCTGCAGAATCACCTTCCACAAGGTAAATTTCAGATACCGACGGGTCTTTTTCAGAGCAGTCCGCAAGTTTGCCGGGAAGAGTGCTGACTTCCAGGGCACTTTTACGCCGCGTTAATTCCCTTGCCTTTTTGGCCGCTTCCCTAGCTCTGCGTGCATCCATTGCTTTTTGCAGGATAGCAGAAGCAATCTTGGGGTTTTCTTCCATGAATTCCGAGAGACCCTCAGAAACCATGGATTCCACAATACCCTTAAGTTCACTGTTTCCAAGTTTTGTCTTTGTCTGCCCCTCAAATTGAGGGTCCATCAATTTAACACTGATGATTCCTGCCAGACCTTCCCGGATATCATCACCGCTGAGTTTGATGTCTCCTTTGGCAATGTTGTTGCGTTTGGCATAATCATTGGCAACCCTGGTCAGGGCTGACTTGAAACCTGCCAGATGAGTACCCCCCTCGTGGGTATTGATATTATTTGCAAAGGAATAGACATATTCACCATAACTGTCTGTATACTGCATGGCGATTTCAACCCGGGTATCTTCCTTTTCCCTCTCAAAATATATAGGTTGTTCATGCAGTACATTGCGGCTCTTGTTCAAATATTCAACAAAAGAGACGATACCGCCATCATACTCAAAAACTTCCTGCAGGGGCTCATCTGATCTCTTATCGGTTATTACAATTTTAATTCCACGATTTAAGAATGCAAGTTCTCTTAACCTTGTGGCCAGGGTTTCAAAATTGAAATCTACTGTTTCAAAAATGTCGGTATCCGGTTTGAAAGTTATCGATGTACCGGTACTTTCAGTATCCCCTTTCTCGATAACATCATCAAGAGGTTTTCCTCTTACGTAACGCTGATAGAAAATTTTGCCATTCCTGTGAACTTCAACATCGTTCCATTCAGAAAGAGCGTTTACAACAGAGACACCTACTCCATGAAGACCACCTGATACCTTGTAGGAACTCTTATCGAATTTACCCCCTGCATGCAGAATGGTCATTACAACTTCAAGTGCCGATTTTTTGTATTGGGAATGTATATCCGTGGGAATTCCCCTGCCGTCATCCCTGACCGTAACCGAGCCATCCCTGTTTATAGAAACGTCAATTGAGGTACAATAGCCTGCAAGGGCCTCATCTATACTGTTATCCACTACTTCATAAACAAGATGGTGTAAACCCCGCCCATCAATGCTTCCGATATACATGCTCGGTCGCTTGCGTACGGCTTCCAGTCCTTCCAACACCTGAATATGGGTCGCATCATAGACATCTCTGTCACTCATTGCGTTCTGTCTCCATGAATCCATTTAAATAATAAATGCAAAAAAATAAACAAAAAGAGAACACAAAAACTGTAGCTAGCGTCTCCTATTGAGTTTTGCTCCTCCTATGTGTTCATTTATTAAATAGTTAAGTATAATCTGTTACGGGACCCTTTAACTAATGGTTAGATATATTTACAGGAATGTTTTTTAAGAGGAAAACCGATAATGACCAGAAATCATATTCACAATATCAATAAAATCAAGGTGAACAAATGTCATTGGCAAATTTAAGGACGCATTATACGACACAAATCGATCCCGGTAAAATCGGAGACGATAAGGTTGCTCTTGCAGGTTGGGTACATGAGGTACGTGATCTTGGAGGAATCTGTTTTGTTGTATTAAGGGACAGACAGGGAAGAGCCCAGGTTACTCTTGTAAAGAAGAAAATTGACAGGGAACTGTTTAATTTCGCCAGAAAACTTATCCGGGAATCAGTTATCTCTGTCAGGGGCATTATTAAGCCCGAAGAAAAAGCTCCTAATGGTTATGAATTGATACCTGATGAGATTGAACTGCTCAATGAAGCAGAATCTCCCCTGCCCCTGGACACCACAGGAAAAGTGGATGCTGAACTCGACACAAGACTGGATTCACGTTTCATAGACCTGAGAAGAAGCAGAACAAATGCCATATTCAGGATAAGACATGAGGTTCTGCATGCTGTCAGGAATTATCTTGCAAAGGAAGGATTTCTGGAAACATCAAGTCCAAAGGTAGTGGCCACAGCAACCGAAGGAGGTACTGCCCTTTTCCCGATTACTTATTTCGACAGGGAGGCTTTCCTCAACCAGAGCCCCCAGCTTTTCAAGCAGATCCTGATGTCCGGTGGAATGGACAGGGTATTTGAGATCGGACCGATCTTCCGTGCAGAGGAACACGACACCCGTCGCCATCTGAACGAAGCTACATCTATTGATATAGAAGCGAGTTTTGTCGACCACTTCGATGTAATGGAAATCCTCGAAAACATGGTGGAATATGTTTACACCCGGGTAATAGAGAACGTACCCGATGCTCTTGAAGTACTGGGAATTGAACTCAAAGTCCCGAAAACCCCATTCCTCAAACTGACATATCAGGAAGCGATAGAGATTGTCAATTCCCATGGTGAAGAGGATTTGAAATGGGGAGACGACCTGTCCACCCTTTCCGAACATACCATCGGAGAACATGTATTTCAGGAAACCGGGGAAGAACACTATTTCATCATAGACTGGCCTACCGAAATAAAACCATTCTATGCCATGCCCTACGAGGAAAAACCTGAATTCTCCAAGTCCTTTGACATGATGCACAGGACCATGGAACTCTCCTCCGGTGCACAGCGCATACACTTTCCGGAAATGCTCAAAAACAGGATAGCAGATCAGGGACTTGATCCAGAAGGCTTTGATTTCTATCTCCGTGCTTTCAGTTACGGAATGCCTCCCCACTCCGGCTGGGGTTTGGGTTGTGAAAGATTTGTGATGACCATGCTTGGCGTGGAGAACATCCGCGATGTCGTACTGTTTCCCAGAGACCGCAGGCGTCTTTCCCCATAAGAAGGCAGGATAATGACAGATAGAAATGCAAAAAGTCATCATCTTGGTAAGGAGGCCGCCGGCAGGGCCGCAGCAGAACTTGTGAAGGACGGAAATATCGTGGGGCTGGGTACCGGCTCCACAACTGCCTATGCAATAAAAGCCCTCGGAGAAAAGGTCAAAAAGGGACTGGATATAAGGGCAGTTGTTACATCCTACCAGTCGGAAATGCTGGCGATACAGGCAGGCATACCCCTGACAAGCCTGGCTGAAAATCCGGTCCTTGATATTGCAATTGACGGTGCCGATGAAGTCGATTCAGATCTCAATGTGGTAAAGGGAGGCGGAGGTGCTCACTTTCGGGAAAAAGTAGTATCCCTTTCTGCCAACAAATTCATTGTAGTTGTGGACGACTCAAAGATAAGTGAAACAATATCAATGGCTATTCCACTGGAAGTCCTGCCTTGTGCCCGTGAACTTGTACAGCAACAGGTTGCTCAAATGGGCGGAGAAGCCAGTATACGTCCTGCATCCAGAAAGGATGGGCCTGTTATATCTGATAATGGTAATTTCATTATGGATGCTGCTTTCGGAGAGATCCCAAATCCACAGGAATTTGCAGATAAACTGACAAATGTTGTCGGAATCGTAGAACACGGAATATTTACCAATACCGATAGGGTGTATATTGGTTACAAAGACGGAAAAATAGAACTGAGGGAATGATTACATTCCCATTTTTTTCATCATTTTCTTCATATTAAATTTGCCTCCACGCATACCTTTCATGGCGTTTTGCATCTGTTTATGATATTTCAGCAGCTCACGAACGGTTTCCGGAGTGGAACCAGCACCTATGGATATCCTTTTAATGCGGGAACTTCCTATTATACGTGGATTTGTCATTTCTTCTTCTGTCATTGAATCCATGAGGGTTTTGTATTGTGCCATTTTCTGCCCTGTAACTTCATAAGCATCATCGGAAACTTTCATCCCCATGCCGCCCAGTGGCAACATTTGCATGATCTGCTTCATGGGGCCCATCTTGTTCATGGCTTCAAGCTGTTTGTACATGTCCTTGAGGGTAAATTTTCCCTTCATCATGGATTCAACATCGAGTTCATCTTCTGAGAGGGTTTCTTCGGCCTTTTCCATCAGGGACCTGAGGTCTCCCATCCCGAGCAGGCGGGAAATGAACCTGTCCGCCTCGAATCTTTCCAGGTCTTCTGGTGTTTCACCAACACCAATGAAGGCTATCGAGGAATCGGTTGCGGCAACAGCAGACATAGCACCGCCACCTTTGGCGGTACCATCAAGTTTTGATATCACAACACCGGAAATCCCAACTGAGTCGTTGAATGCTTTTGCCTGTTCGCTTGCCTGTTGGCCGATACCGGCATCAAGTACAAGCAATTTGTAATCAGGATTGGAAATTGCGTGGATTCTCTCCATCTCATCTATAAGATCGTTTTCAAGAGAGTGGCGACCTGCCGTATCAATGATCTTCACATCATACTTGTCTATTTCAGCAAGGCCCCGTTCAACTATACCCACAGCATCAGGATTGCCTTCTTCACCATAGAACGGCACATTCAGGGATTCACAAAGGGTTTTAAGCTGCTGGTAAGCCCCGGGCCTGAAAGTATCAGCACAGACCACAGCAGGTTTGAGCCCTTTACGCTGGAAATAGCGGGCAAGTTTGGATGTGGTTGTAGTCTTACCACTACCCTGCAATCCAATCATCATTATTTTTTGGGGTTTTAGCGGGATATCGGTACCTTCACCCACAATTTTCATTAGTTCCTCATAAACGATGCGTATCACATGTTCCCGGGGATTCATACCCTGGGGAACATCCTCATCAAGAGCTCGCTCCTTTATGCTCTTGGAAAGCTGCATCACCATCTTGACATTAACATCGGATTGAAGAAGTGCCCTCTGGATATCCTTTACAACATCGTTTACCGTCCGCTCATCAATGCGTCCGGCACCCACGAGTTTTTTAAGGGCATCCTGCAGGGAATTACTGAGTTTGTCCATTACCATAATAGGGATCGTCCTTTTTTAATTTCTGCTTCAATAATACTCGATTGTTTTATATAATTATTTTGTGACAAATGGTCAGTACCCTATCAAACAGATAGCAAAATAACTGAAAACAAAGCCATCAATACGCCCATCCATTGTCTGGACGATAGATATTCACCAAGCACTATCCAGGAAAGCAGGACTGTGCCTGCCGGGTAAAGAGCAGATGTGATCGTGGCAATATCCAGCCTTCCTACTTGACTTGCTGCTGTGAAAAAGATACTGCCTGCAGTGTCACCAATACCTGCGATAAGAATAGGCAGAGCCGCTTTTCTAGCCGGTATGCATAGATGGCCTTTTGAGAGTAGAAACAATAGTAATATTGTTGCACCTTCAATTTTAGCGACTGCCAGTGTCCAGAAGATTGAGACTCCACTGAAATTGCTTATCGAGATATAAGCCAATCCAAATCCCAGTCCTGCAAGAAAAGGGAGTTTGAGAGCATCTGTATTGATTTTAGCCAGACTGCTGCTGCTTGAGACCAACCACACACCCACAAGAGCAATACTAAATCCCAAAATTTTATGGAATGCAGGTAACCCTTCTGTAAAAAGGCTATAAATAACAGGAACAAGAACGGCAACAACCGCTGAAACAGGTGCTACAAGTCCCATTTTCCCCGATGAAAGGCCTTTGTAGAGGGAAAGGATTCCTACATTCCCAAATATCCCTGCCAGAAGGGCCCATAAATAATCAATTTCTAGAGGAAAGGGTTCCGAGGTTATATGGCCTGTAGTAACAAGTAAGAAGAAACCTATGAACTGGGTTATCATAACAACTATGTAAACACTGGTCTTTCTGGTTGCAATACCGCCACTGAAGTCTCCCGTACCCCAGGACATAGCAGCTGCAAGACCAAAAACTACGACTAGCAATTCAGCAGGAAATGGAAACATATTCCCTAGAATGAGTCTGGACCCTTAAATTTGACGATATTAAACAAACTGGCAATGCTCTTTAAAGTTGAAATGAAAGGTGATATGATCAAAAGAAGAGTGTATAGCGGGGGATGGATTCGAACCATCGGTCTACGGGTTATGAGCCCGTCGGGATCTCCTGGCTACCCCACCCCGCTACGGGTGGATACTTCAACAACACAATACAGCAAAAATCAGCCGTCTCCAATTAAGAGATGTATAGCGGGGGATGGATTCGAACCATCGGTCTACGGGTTATGAGCCCGTCGGGATCTCCTGGCTACCCCACCCCGCTACGGGTGGCTTATATTGCGTCGAGGAACCTGATAACGGTATTATGGTACATAAAGGTTGTGCATGGAAAAACTACATGAAAAAAGATATAATACAGCACGGTTAAACCAGCCCATTGCAGGAGGAAATTTAATGGCATTACCTGATAAATTCAAATGTGTTATTACAAACTGGGATTACATCTATGATCTTTGCAGGGACGTTTCTGAAGACGTTAAACATTCTGGTTATGAACCTGATATTATTATTGCACTGGCCAGGGGCGGATGGTTTGCCGGTCGCGTGATGTGTGACTTCCTGGGACTGGATGATCTTACAAGCCTTAAGATCGAACACTATACAGGAACTGCCGTTGCAGGGGACGAACCTCTGATACGCTACCCATTGGCAGAAAATGCCGCTACCGGCAAGAAGGTACTGATTGTGGACGATATAACAGACAGTGGCCAGAGTATGCTTCATGCAAAGGATTATATTCAGAAGCAGGAACCAAAAGAGATCAGGACCGCTACTCTCCAGTACCTCTATAACTCTGCTATTGATCCTGATTATTGTGGTGAAAGATTGGAGGAATGGGCATGGATAGTCTATCCCTGGAATTTCATCGAGGATATGACCGACATCATTAATGGCACCATGGAGCGTGAAGAAGCAAAATACTGGGACATTCCCGCTCTGAAACATATTCTTTATAAACACCATTCAGTGGAATCCATATCTTTTGAAATAGCCCAGCCCGGCCGTCTTGTTGAAGTACTCAGGGAGATGGAAAGAAGAGGAATTATAACTTCCGAAACCATAAGGGGCAAGACATTCTGGAAAAAAGTTTGAAAAAAAGGTGATATATTGAAAGGACATGCAGACATTGCAATTATCGGCGGAAGCGGCGTATATGACGCAAATATGTTGGACAACATACACCAGATAGAGGTGGATACCCCTTTTGGCAAACCGTCTGATTCGATTACAGTGGGAGATTTTGGAGAAAAGAAGGTCTGTTTCCTACCACGACATGGAAAAGGACACAGAGTATCTCCAACAAACCTGAATGCCAGAGCCAACATCTTTGCCCTGAAAAAACTTGGTGTCAAACAGATAATAGCCGCCTCAGCTGTTGGAAGCCTGAAAGAAAACATAAAGCCTCTGGACATTGTAATTCCTGACCAGATATATGACAGGACAAAACTTCGTCCTTCAACTTTCTTTGATCAAGATATAGTTGTTCACACTGGTTTTGCTGATCCTTTTTGTTCCGGGATGTCAGATTTGCTCCATAAAATTGCAATTGAAAACGGCTACAACAGTCATCCCGAAGGAACCTATGTATGTATCGAAGGCCCCCAGTTTTCAACCAGAGCTGAATCAAATGTTTATAGGTCACTGGGTTTTGATATAATCGGAATGACTGCCACACCTGAGGCAAAACTTGCACGGGAAGCCGAAATCTGCTATAGCACCATTGCAACTGTGACTGATTATGATGTATGGCATGAAGAAGATGTGACTACGGAAACAATCATTGAAAATGTAATAAAAAACGAAAAAGCAGTTAGAACTATTATTCGTCAGGCACTTGAATCCCTTGATATTGAGCAGGATTGTGAATGCAGACATGCTCTTGATGGAGCAATAATGACTGATTCTGGGATGATACCTTACGAAACACAGTACAGATTAAAAACTCTTATTGGCAAATATATTGACTAAAATAAGCCATTTACTCGTAAGGGTTAAAAGACAGATAGCCAAATAGTAAACCGGTGAACTAATGCCTCACAAATGTACTAAATGTGAGACTGTATTTGAAGACGGAGCCGAAGTTATCCTCAATGGCTGCCCTAACTGTGGATGGAACAAATTTCTCTACGTAAGCAATGAGTCCGAAAAGGAAACTGATGAAGTTGAGAAGGGTAGTGAAACCACAAAAGAAGTTACTGAGGAAAAAGAAAAGACAATTCCTTGCGAAGAATTCATTCATGAAGTTGATGAATTTATAGGAATTGAGCATAAAGAAAGCACCATTATCGAAGACGATGGGGAGAAAGTTGAATCTGTACGTATTATTGGGCCCGGGTCCTATGAGTTGAACCTTGATTCCCTGCTTGAACGCGATGAGATCATCATGGCAATCAAGGAAAACGGGACCTATGCAGTAGATCTGGCCTCCACATTCCACGGCAAGCGCAAGAAAAAATGATATTATTCCTTTTTCATGGTAAAACCAATGGTACTGCCTGAACAACGTTTCTGGGAAGTTGACCTTTTACGGGGCTGTGCCATTGTCCTCATGATTATATATCATACATTCTATGATCTGGACCTGCTGGGCAATTTTTCTTTCGCGATAAATCAGGGCAAATTATGGATAATCGGCAGAAGTTCAGCTGTTCTTTTTATATATACTGCAGGGATTGCCCTGAGCCTTAGTTATTCACGATACCGTTTGAAACATCCCGAAAACAGAAATCCCTGGCACAAATATGTAAAGAGGGGAATTCGGATATTTCTCTGGGGAAGTCTGATTACTTTAGTCAGCTGGTTTGCGTATCCCTCTATGCCAATCGTTTTCGGGATTCTGCATTTTATGGGAATCTCAATAATAATTGCCTATCCGTTGATTGAAAAGAAACATGCCAACCTGATTGTCGCGGGAGTTGTAATCGCAATTGGATTCTACCTGAAAACAATACGTGTGCCAAATGACTGGTTTTTGTGGCTGGGAGTGCATTCCACATCATTCCAGACACTGGATTACTTTCCCCTGCTTCCCTGGTTTGGCCTTGTACTGGTAGGAATTGCCACCAGCAATCACCTGTATCCGGCCTATGAAAGAAAATTTGATGTTCCTGATATGACAGGCTTTGCCCCGGTAAGACTGCTCACTGCAATGGGAAAAAGGTCCCTTGCAATGTACCTGTTGCACCAGCCGGCCATAATTCTCATCCTTTACCTGTTGGGTCTGATCAGGTTTCCATTTTCATTCTGATCCCCTCTTATGAAATCTTCCAGGGTAGTCTGTTGGGAATCAATCTTCATCAGGCTCGAAACCCCTATCCCGATAAGCCTTACCTTCTTCTTGCAGCTGAATTCCTGTAACATACGGTTACCTACCTTGCATATCACAGAAAGGTCATTGCTGGTTGCCCTGAGAGAAAAAGCCCGTGTGTATGTAGTAAAATCCTCGAACCGTATCTTTAGGTTGACAGTACGGAACACATAACCGTGCCTGACCAGCCTGCTGTGTACCTGTTGCGCAAGCCTGTCCATAGTTTCCCTTAATAGTTCCATATCCCCGACATCTTCTTCAAAGGTATCCTCCTTGCTGATGGATTTCACCTCACTTTTACCGGCCACCTTACTGTGATAATTACCCAGCGCCATCTGGCGCAATTTAAGGGCGGATTTGCCCAGACGGGATACTAACAGTTGCACATCGGTGTGTGCAAGGTCCCCAATGGTCCGGAGACCCATCTTTCTCAGGATCTCACGGGTACGCCTGCCTACACCGGGGATGGCAGATACCTCCAGAGGAAACATGAATTCCTGTACATTTTCAGGCTTCACAACCGTCAGACCGTCGGGCTTCTGGTAATCAGAAGCAATCTTAGCCACAATCTTGTTGGGTGCTATCCCGATAGAACAGGTGAGATCCTCATCATCATACATTTCTTTCTTTATCCTGAGAGCAAGGTCCTGTGCCTCAGTGTAGGTTTTCACAATATCAGTAACATCCAGATATGCTTCATCCACACTTACCTGCTGGAAAACAGAAGTGTAGCGCTGCAGTAGTAGCATTATATTTTCCGATGCCTGCTTATAGAGGGGCATATTCACCCGCAAAAAGACCGCATCCGGACAAAGTATGTAGGCTTTCGAAATAGGCATTGCCGAATGGATGCCGTACCTGCGCGCCTCGTAGGAACACGTACTTACCACACCCCTTCCTTCCCCATTTTTTGGGTCAGACCCGACCACGACCGGGAGGCCCTTAAGGGATGGTCTCTCACGCACTTCTACCGAGGAGAAAAAACTGTCCATATCAATATGGAAAATTATTCGGGATGGAGGCATCTGCATATCTTCTGTTGTCCAGAATTAAAATGTTTCCACCATATATCATGATACCTGTAAATTAAATAATCCTTTCAACACTTACTCAAAACTATTTATCTCTGGAGGACTATTAAACCTGAAAGAAACAAGGAAGGTATACAAATGGAAATAGAAAAACTTCTTGAAGAACTGGCTAACGCCCACGGAATTTCCGGCAATGAAGAGAGTATTCGCAAAATCATGGAAAGGGAAATCAAACCCTATGTCGATACCATAGAAGTAGATAAAATGGGAAATCTCATAGGTACCAAAAAAGGCACAGGTCCTTCCATTATGCTTGCTGCACATATGGATGAGATAGGGCTTATGGTAAAATACGTCGATGAGAATGGATTTCTCCGATTTGTGACTATCGGTGGCTGGTTTGACCAGACCCTGCACAGCCAGCGTGTCATGGTGCACACCACCAGGGGACCTATCCCGGGTGTCATCGGTTCCAAACCCCCTCACGTAATGAAAGATGAGGATAAAAAGAAACCGATAAAGGCAGAAGAAATGTTTGTGGATGTCGGGGCAAAGGACAAGGAAGATGCAGAAAACTTAGGAATTGAGGTTGGTACACCCATTTCTATAGACAGGAACTTTGTGGCATTGCAAAATGGTCTCTACACCTCCAAAGCCTTTGATAACCGCGTTGGAGTGACCATGGTGATCGATGCCCTGAAACAAATTTCCGAGATGGATATTGATGCCACTATTTATGCCGTGGGAACGGTTCAGGAAGAGGTGGGGCTTAAAGGTGCACGCACATCTGCTTTCGGTCTGAATCCGGATATTGCAATTGCAACAGATGTCACCATCCCGGGCGATCACCCCGGCATAGAAAAGAAGGATTCAGCCCTGGAAGTGGGCAAAGGTCCGGTAATTACTGTAGTTGATGGTGCCGGCAGGGGCCTTATGGCAGATAAGCAGGTTGTCAAATGGCTAAAAGAAACAGCACAGGAGAATGATCTGCCCCATCAACTTGATGTGGGAGACGGAGGAACCACCGACGCAACCGCAATACACCTGACAAGGGATGGTGTGCCCTCAAGTACTATTAGTGTGGCTGCAAGGTATATTCACTCACCCGTAGAAGTGATTTCCATTGATGACCTTAAAGCAAGCGCCTCTCTTGTTGCAAAAGCAGCTAAAAATGCAGGGAAGTATTTCTAATACTTCTCCACTTACTTTCTCACATTAAAAACGGCTTATACCATCAATTATTTTAATAATAGAATGCTACTTTTCACAGCATTTCATGATTATACCTTTTGTATGCATGAAAGGCTGACAGACATGTGGACTAACGCGAACTTATATTTAATATGAACGTGTCACATGGTTGCACAATATTCATAAAAATCGTGAGGGATTGTATTATTCGAAAATGTACGCTTTCTGGACACTACCCTGAGAGACGGTGAACAAACACCCGGTGTAGCACTGACTTGTGAAGAAAAACTCTGGATCGCCCGTAAACTGGACGAGATGGGAGTACACATCATCGAAGCAGGCTCTGCCATCACCTCCGAAGGTGAGAGAAACGCTATAAGAGGAATCACTGCTGAAGGCCTTGATTCTGAAATATGCAGTTATTGCCGTATAATGAAGCAGGATATAGACTACGCCCTGGAATGCGATGTGGATTCCATTCACCTTGTCGCACCTGTATCAGATCTGCATATCAATGTGAAATTGAAAAAGGACAGGCAAGCAGTCAGGGAAATGTCAACCCGTGTCATTGAATACGCCAAAGACCATGGCCTGATTGTTGAATTCAGCGGGGAAGATGCATCCAGAGCAGATTTTGATTTCCTGAAGACCCTCTACCAGGACGGAATCGATGCCGGTGCCGACAGGTTATGCTATTGTGATACTGTGGGAATGCTGGTTCCCGAAAAAACGGAAGCTATTTTCAGCGAACTTTCCAGCGAATGCAGTGTACCGGTAAGCATTCACTGCCATGATGATTTCGGATTATCAGTATCCAATACCATAGCTGCCCTGAAAGCCGGGGCAGGGGAAGCCCATATGACCATAAATGGGATCGGTGAAAGGGCCGGGAATACCTCACTGGAAGAAGTTGTGATGATTCTGGAATGGCTTTATGATCACAGAACTGGTATAAAATCAGAAGAAATTTATAAAACATCCAGACTGGTCAGCCGCTTGACCGGCATACCTGTGGCCATCAACAAATCGCTCGTGGGAGGTAATGCATTCACCCATGAAGCAGGCATTCATGTACACGGACTGCTGGCAGACACTTCTACATATGAACCCCTGAAACCCGAAATTCTGGGCAGGGAAAGAAAAATAGTTCTGGGCAAACACGCCGGCAAAAGCTCAGTAACCCTGGCATTGAAAGAACTAGGACTGGAAGTAGAAGATTCCCAGCTCAATGAGATTCTCACCAGGGTCAAGGAAATAGGTGACCATGGAAAACATGTCACAGATTCCGATTTACAAACAATTGCTGACACCGTACTGAACATATACAGGGAATCCCGGGTCAAACTCAAAGATTTTACCATAGTATCCGGTAACCAGGTTATGCCAACCGCATCGGTAAGGATAACCGTGGATGGTGAGGAAGTTGTGGAAGCCGATATCGGTGATGGTCCCGTAGATGCAGTTGTAAAAGGAATCCGCAAGGCTGTATCAGGTATAGGAGATATACAGCTGGAAGAATACCATGTCGATGCGATAACCGGCGGTACTGATGCGCTGGTGGAAGTGCGTGTTAAACTTTCAAAGGATGGAAAAATGGTTAGTTCCCGGGGTGCCCGTACAGATATAATCACAGCATCCGTTGAAGCTGTGATAAATGCAATAAACCAGCTAATGAAGTGAAGTTAGAAGCAAGAGAAGAAAACGAAGGGATATAATGAGTGAAAATAACAACAAGATGACAGGTGCACGCGCAATCATCGAGTGCCTCTATGAAGAAAATGTGGAGGTTATCTTCGGCTATCCCGGTGGTGTCCTTCTTCACATATATGATGAGATATACAAATCCGATCTCAGACACATTCTTGTCAGGCATGAACAGGCAGCAGCCCATGCCGCAGAAGGATACGCAAGGGCAACCGGCAAGGTTGGTGTATGTCTTGCAACCTCCGGACCCGGAGCCACCAACCTTGTAACAGGTATTGCAAATGCCTACATGGATTCTATACCAATGGTCGCACTCACAGGACAGGTGCCCCGTTCAATGATAGGTAATGATGCGTTCCAGGAAGCAAATATAACCGGCATCACAATGCCAATCACCAAGCACAATTATCTTGTGCAGGATGCAAAGGACCTGCCCCGTATAATCAAAGAGGCTTTCCACATTGCATCAACAGGAAGGCCCGGTCCCGTGTTGATAGATCTGCCCAAGGATGTCACAACCGAGGAAATCGAATTTACCTACCCGGATAAAGTGGACCTGAAAGGTTACAAGCCAACCTACAAGGGTAATCTCCAGCAGGTAAAGCGAGCTGCATCAGCGATTGAAAAGGCCCATCAGCCTCTGATATATGCAGGCGGCGGAATATTGGGCTCCTGCGCAAGCAAGGAACTGATACAGTTTGCCGAGAATCTACAGGCACCTGTAACTACAACCCTTACAGGTATAGGCGGTTTCCCTACACAACATCCTCTTTATTTGGGAATGCCCGGCATGCACGGAACTAAATATGCCAACTACGCCATACAGGAATGTGATCTTCTCATAGCAGTCGGTGCCAGATTTGACGACCGTGTGACAGGGAAACTTGCATCCTTTGCACCCAACGCAAAAATCCTGCACATTGACATCGATCCTGCCGAGATTTCCAAGAACATAACGGTGGATATACCGATTGTAGGGGATGCAAAGAACATCCTTGCCTCCCTTAACAAATATGTAAAGCCTGTTGAGAAAGAAACCAGAAAAGAGTGGCTTGACAGGATAGAGGGATGGAAAAAATCCTATCCCCTGCACTATGTTGGTGAACAGGACGGGCTCAAACCCCAGTACATTATTGAGCAGATCTATGAAGCATGCAAAGATGCTATCATAGTTACTGAAGTCGGCCAGCACCAAATGTGGGCAGCCCAATATTACAAATTTAGCCAACCTCGCAGTTTCATCACATCCGGGGGACTTGGGACAATGGGATACGGCTATCCTGCATCAATCGGTGCCAAGGTCGGAAAGCCGGATAGAGTTGTCTTCAATATTGCAGGTGATGGTTCTTTCCAGATGAATTCCCAGGAAATCGCAACTGCTGTCCAGAATGACATTCCGGTGATCGTAGCAATAATGAACAACGGTTATCTGGGAATGGTCAGGCAGTGGCAGGAATTATTCTTTGAAAAGCGTTATTCACATACCTGCATCCGGGACAGTGTTGATTTCGTGAAACTGGCCGAAGCTTATGGTGCGGTTGGTATCAGGGTCGAGAAAACTTCAGAAGTCAAACCGGCTCTTGAAAAAGCGATGGATTCCGGAAAACCGGTAATTATAGACTTTATTGTGGAATGTGAAGAGAACGTATCGCCAATGGTGCCTGCAGGTGCACCTATCAATGAAATACTTGACCTGGAGAGGAAAGAATGAGACACACACTTGCAGTTCTGGTAGAGAACAAGTTCGGAGTGCTGTCAAGGGTGGCAGGGCTCTTTGCAAGACGCGGTTATAATATCGATAGTCTTGCAGTAGGAGTTACCGAAAATCCTAACGTCTCCAGAATGACCCTGGTGGTCCGCGGAGATGACCATGTCGTAGAACAGGTTAGCAAACAACTGAATAAGCTGATCGATGTGATTCGTGTTACAGATCTTGATGCTGACGAATCCGTGGAAAGGGAACTGGCTCTTATCAAGGTTAAGTCCGATAAGGATACAAGGGCCGAAATTATCCAGATAGTTGATATCTTCCGTGCACGTATTGTTGACGTGGCTTCAAAATCCATTATCATTGAAGTTACCGGTGATGAAGAAAAAATTGCAGCTATCGAGAAACTTCTCAAACCCTTCGGAATCAAGGAACTTGTCCGAACAGGAAGAATTGCCCTAACTAGGGGCTCAAAAAATTCATAACTATAATATATAACAGGAGATTGAAATAAATGGTAGACCTATATTACGATGAAGATGCTGATTTTTCAGTGATGGATAGCAAGAAGATTGCAGTTATCGGTTATGGCAGCCAGGGACACGCCCAGGCACAGAACCTTCATGACTCCGGTCTTGATGTAGTGGTCGGCCTGAGGGTTGGTAGCAGACGCTGGAAACAGGCAGAAGAAGACGGCCTGAAGGTTATGTCTGTTGAAGATGCTGCAAGGGAAGCCGACATTATCCAGATTCTTATGCCCGACGAAGTACAGGCTGATGTATACAGGGATAAAATCGAGCCGGGGCTTGAAGCAGGTAATGCACTTGTCTTTTCCCATGGGTTCAACATCCACTACAATCAGATCATCCCCCCTGCAGACGTTGATGTCTATATGGTTGCTCCAAAGAGTCCGGGACATCTGGTCCGGAGGACCTACATGGACAATGCCGGTGTGCCCGGTCTGATCGCTATCTACCAGGATGCTACAGGCAATGCAAAGAAACTGGCCCTTGCCCATGCCCGGGGTGTGGGATGTACCCGTGCAGGTGTCATTGAAACAACTTTCCGCGAGGAAACCGAGACCGATCTTTTTGGTGAACAGGTAGACCTCTGTGGTGGCGTTGCTTCCCTGATCAAGAATTCCTTTGAGGTTCTTGTCGAAGCAGGTTACAAACCGGAAATGGCCTATTTTGAGACACTGCACGAAGTCAAACTTATCGTAGACCTCATCCACGAAGGCGGACTGGAAAAAATGTGGTACTCTGTCTCCAACACAGCAGAATACGGTGGAATGACAGTGGGACCCAGGGTCATCAACGATGAATCCAGACTGGCAATGTATGAAGCCCTGGAGCGCATCCAGAATGGTGAATTTGCAAAAGATTTCGTACTGGAAAAAAAAGCCAACAATCCTGTCCTCAAAGCAATGGAACGGCAGGATCGGGAACACCCGGTGGAAGAGGTAGGCAGGAAACTGCGTGCCATGATGCCCTGGCTCAACAGTGAACTCAACGAAAAATAACCCCATTTTTTCTTTTCCTTTTTTGGAGGAAAACATGAACACGTTAGATAATATATACAACCGCAGAAGTGTACGCCGTTTTACGGAAAAGGATGTGGATGATGAGGCCATCACAACTCTGTTAGAATGTGCCCGCTGGGCTCCTTCAGGACTCAATAACCAGCCCTGGAAGTTTGTGGTGATTCGCAGGGAAGATACTATCGAGCAACTAGCCGGTTGTACCCATTACAGTGACACTGTGAAAGGAGCTAAAGTACTTGTTGCATTCTATTATGATAAGGAAAGCGGATACAATCGTACCAAGGACATCCAGTCCATAGGTGCTTCGATAGAGAACATGCTCCTTGCATGCAATGAACTCGGCCTGGGTGCTGTCTGGGTGGGAGAAATACTCAATCAGGAAGAGAAAGTGAACTCAATTCTCAAAGCACCGGCAGATATGGAACTTATGGCAGTTATCGCAATAGGCCATCCGACAGATGAAGAAAGGTCATCCACGAGGAAATCCCTTGCAGAAATTACATACAGAGATAATTTTGAGAATGAATGGTGATTCTCAGAAATCATCATTTTCACTCAATATTTTTGGTTTTTGCCCGATATCCTCGATTGCTGATTTTATTTCATTTACAGGACAGGTTAACCTGTGGAAGAGATGGGATTGACAGAAACAATCCGAACAACCGAATTTCGACACATAAGTTCCCTGCAGATTGGCAGCAATGCCACATTCGATATGTTTTTCAGCGCAGGTGTAGACAACATCCACATATTCAAAATCCGAATGGGTAAGTAAATAATCAATATGCCATCTGGGTTTTTTGTCCTTTTGACGGGCAAGCTTTTGGTGGCGATGCATACGTTTGAGTCCGCCGGGGCCAAGTGCAGACCCCACATAAATATAATAGCCTGCCTCAAATACTATGGATTTGAGACTGCCTACACCAACAGTACATCCATCCGTTTTCAGTATAAGGCAGTAGGTCCCTTTGGCACACATAATATAACCTCAAAGAAGATTCTTGAATTTTTTATTGCATTTGCGGTTAATGCAATAATGCCTGGCATCCTTTTTGGGTTCCTTTACTCTGACTATTTTCCACCCACATTCTTCACAGATTTCCTTGCGCAGTGTAACACGACCCTTTTGGGGGTATGAACATGTAAAACCACAGCGTCCTGCACATCCCACGAATTTCGAATCTTTGGTCTCAATCAATATCATGTTACAGCCACAGGAAGGACATTTTCCTATCACAGTAGGCGGGAAGCATAGTTTTTGCTTTTCACAATTAAAGCATGGACCTACTCCAACACTCCAGTAATATTTTCCACCACCGACCTTGAGTACGGCAAATCCGCCCATTTTGCACTGCCGGGAGCGCATTACATCCAGGGAACCTTTTCGGGGAAGAGGATATGTATTGCGACAATCCGGATAGCCGCTGCACCCTACAAAACGACCCTTATCAGTACGTATAATACTCAGCGTCCTGCCACATTTATCGCATTTGCCAATGTGATTATTTTTATTTTCAGCCAGTTTTTCATCTTTTATAGAACCTGTAATACGCAGCACAATGTCACCTTTACCGGCTTTGAGCCGGGTATACATTTTCTGTATAAGGGTGGTACCTTCACTGATGGCCTCGTCAAAGGATTTCTTTCCTTCCTCGACATCTTCTATCAACCCTTCAATTTTTGCCCTGATTTCAGGTTGTATCAATATAGGTACTGAAATCCCCAGTGCATCCATGAGATTAAAGCCGGTATCCAGCATAGAAATGGTTTTGCCTTTAATCTCAAAATAGCCTCTTTTCTTGTTTGTTTCGATGTGTGAAGGGGCTGTTGCCTTGGTTCCGATACCATGTTTATCCATAAGGGTCAGAAGTTCAGCTTCAGTTAGACGTTTGGGGGGTGTGGTCTGGGATTTGGTGTTTGTGATCTTATTTACAGCCACCTTATCCCCTTCTGCTACCGGAGGAAGAAGTTTTTCTTTTGATATTTCAAACGGATAGACCTGTTTCCACCCTTCGGATTTCATAACCGAACCCTTACAATCAAAAGGCTCATCCTTCACATGCACTTCCATGTGAGTTTTTTCAAAGAGGGCAGGATCCATAAGATTGGCAAGAAAATGACGCACAATCAGGTCATATACCTTCCAGGAATTATCCAGTTTAACTGCATTTTTGACCTGTTTTTCGGAAACTGCCTTTATAGGATGGATAGGCGGGTGATCATGGCCATCCTTTGTCCCATTACGTGGAGATACTGTCGTTTTGAGTAAATTTTCTGCAAAGAAGGAGTATTCCCCTATCCGGAGAAGGTTTTTAAGCATGGATTTAAAGTCATGATCTTCAGGATAGCGGTTTGTTTCTGTCCTGGGATAACTGATAAAGCCGGCCAGGTAAAGCTGCTCTGCTATTTCCAGGGCTTTTTCCGGACTGATATCCAGGAATTTGGAAGCCCGTTTGAGGAATTCATTCGTATTTAGAGGATAAGGAGGATTGATCTGTTTTTCTTTGATATTGAGGCGAAACACGGTTGCTTCTCTGGTACCCTGCAGTTTTTCATATATTTGTTTTGCAAGTCCAACATCCCGTATGTTGCCTTTACGGTGCACACCCTCAAATTCACTGGATCCTGCCTGGAAAACCGCTTCTATCTTCCAGAAATCCTCAGGTTTAAAATTACGGATGGCTTTTTCTCTTTCATATACAAAACCACATGTTGGAGTCTGGCAGGGACCAATTGACAGGATACTTTTGGTGTATGCCTTCTCCCGGACAGCAAGGGTCATAAAACGGGTAAAAGCCGCACCCATTCTCAGGTCAAGTATCTGGCGGGTATCCGCAGACAGGGCCAGATTGGTATCCGGCTCTACAAGATTACTAAAAGCCTTTTGGACCTCATTTGCAGACAGGGAAGAAAACCTGGCCCTTTTTACCGGTACTTTTTTGACCTGCAAAGCAATATCACGTGCCTCAAAACCGATATTCTCTCCTTCCCGGTCATAGTCACATGCAAGTACAATGGAATCTGCCTGTTTTGCAAGTTGCCTGACAGCCCGTTCATAATTTTTCTTGGTGATATTTTTGATCGGGTCAGCTGTCAGCAGGACCGCAGGGTCAATTGCCTTCCAGTCCCGGTAAGCCGGATCAAAATCATAGGATGTAATGTGTCCGGCAAGACCGATTATCTTGTATTTATCTCCTTTAGCTACAAAGGAATATACCGGCAGGTCAGCCACATGTTCTCTCGTACTATTTCCTCCGCTCAAAATAGTCGCAAGTTTGGCTGCAGCCTTGTTTTTTTCAGCAAATACAACAATAGTCATATACAGGGCAACTAGATGTTGCCATGATTACATAAAGGTAGCTGGGAACGGTTCTTTTGGTATTCATTAAGATAAAAATAACAATGTGCACTTATATATAAACAAATGCAATATAAATTAGAAATGATATAAATTTTTGTATATACAAAACATAACCAAAAATATAGTTATGTAAAATATTATATGCCTATAAATAGTTATTCTCTCACCGGAGAGTGCTTTTAGTGGAAAAGGAAAGACTTCTAGTCCTCCAAAGGGATATTGCTATTGAACTTGGTTCATCAAATAATTTACAAACTGCTTTTCATTCCCTCTCAAAACATATTCTTTCCCTGAAAGATATTGATGCCACAGCGATATACCTTAGATCAAAAAATGGTGGATTTGACTTCATAGCCTGTGGGGGCGACATTCCTGAAGATATATTGAAAAATATCCAGCATTACCCTGCGGATTCATTACAGGCAAAAATCGTTAAAGAAGGTAAAATTCGTTATATGCCACCTGAAGAAATTGCAGGAACCCTTCAGGAAAAAGAGTATATCAAAAAAATGAAAACAATTGGCATAATCCCCATAAAAAAAGAAAATGGAGAGGCAATATCTTCATTTGTCGTCTCTTCTTTTACTCAGGAAGGAATTGCTGAAGATACAAAAATAATTCTGGAATCAATTGCCCGTCAGATTGGGAATTTGATTTTGAGACTTGCAAGTGAAAATGCCCTAAAGAAAAGTGAATCAAAGTTCAGGAGTTACATTAATAATGCTCCTGATGGTATTTTTGTCGCAGATAAAAACGGAGATTATATTGAAGTCAATAAAGCAGCCTGTGAAACAACAGGATATTCGCAAGAGGAACTCCTCTCGATGAACCTCATGGACCTCATACCCCCAGAAGATCATGGAAGGGTCATTGAAACTTTTGGAACCTTCGGTAAAAAAGGATTTGCTGATACTGAATTCCATTTTGTAAGGAAGGACGGAAACATAAGATGGTGGCGTGTAACTGCTACTAAACTTCCAGATACCTATTATTTAGGTTTCGCAAAGGATACCACAAAATCCAAACTCATGGAAGAGGAATTGATTAAGAGCAAGTTGTTCCTGAACAGCATCATTGAAAGCATAAAGGACGGGGTCAGCATACTTGATGCAGACATGA
This sequence comes from Methanohalophilus sp. WG1-DM, assembly GCF_004104135.1. Taxonomy (NCBI): domain Archaea; kingdom Methanobacteriati; phylum Methanobacteriota; class Methanomicrobia; order Methanosarcinales; family Methanosarcinaceae; genus Methanohalophilus; species Methanohalophilus sp. WG1-DM. The sequence goes on from NZ_RRBA01000001.1 coordinate 163,383, forward strand.
ATATCGTACATGTAAATGATGCCATGAATAAGTGGTACGCAAGGAATACACCCCTTGAAGGCAAGAAATGTTATGAAGCTTATCATGACAGGGACTGCCCATGTAAACCCTGCCCTATAATGAGATGCATGGAAACAGGAGAGACAGAAAGAAATATTGTACAGGGTTTGCCGGACTCAGAACCACAATGGTTTGAACTCCTGGGGTATCCATTGAAAGACTCCACCACCGGTGAAATTACCGGTACGGTCGAATTCGTAAAGGACATTACAGACCACAAGCGTGCAGAGGCAGAACTTGCAGAATCCAGGCTTCATGCCAGGGAAGTAAGCAAAACCAACTCTGAGTTCAAGGCCAATTTGAGTCATGAAATTAGAACTCCATTAGGTAACATAATTGGTTTTAGCCAGATGCTTCGTAATGATATATATGGAAAACTCAATCCAAAACAGCAAAAGCACATTCATGATATACAAAAAAGTGCGGAACAGTTGATAGGTTTAATTGATGCCATTCTGGAAATATCAGATGTTGAAGCGGGAAAGATGGAACTCAATATTGAAATGGTTTCCATTGGTGAGTTACTCAGTGAAATTTTAAAATTCCTTAAACCTTTTGCAGAGGATAGGAATATTGAAATAACTATTGATGTACCTGAATACATACCGGAAATGAGTGTGGACAAAGTAAAAATCAAGCAGGCAATGTATAATCTCGTCGTCAATGCAATACACTTTACCCCTGAAGGAAGAGATGTACATATCAGTATGGAATACAGCAGTTATGACCTGAAGTTCGAAGTAAATGATTCCGGACTCGGCATTTCCCCGAGCCATTTAGAAGAATTATTCAGACCTTTTAAAGAAATATATTCCAAATCCGGAATGAAACCACATGACAGTATTCTGGGCCTTTCACTTGCTAAAGAGTATATAGAATTACATGGTGGAGAGATAGAAGTGGAAAGTAAACCCGGGGCGGGAAATACCTTCATTTTCACAATTCCAATCCAACCTATTTAATGGAGCGAAATGTTAACGATAGAGTTTCATTTTAATTCCTTTTTTACCTGTGAAACCTATATATGCGAATACGGATTATTCTGGAATGAATTAAGCACGGCAGGCGTTAAAAATGACATTGATGGATGAAGCAAAGAAGGGAAACATTCCCCCTCAGATACATAAGGTTGCAGAAAAAGAGGGTATTGATCCCGAAATCGTAAGAAAGTATGTTGCAGAGGGCCTTATTACTATTCCAAAAAATGTGCGCAGAGATGCATCTCCAAAAGCCATCGGAAAATGTATGGGTGTCAAGGTCAACGCCAATGTCGGAACTTCAAGAGATTTTGTTGATGTGGAAGATGAAGTTAAAAAGGCAGAAACTGCCGTTAAATATGGGGCAGACAGCATAATGGACCTCTCCACAGGGGGAGACCTTGATTCCACCCGCAAACTTCTCATGGAAACCGTAGATGTACCGTTTGGTACAGTGCCAATCTATCAGGCGGCTTCATCCCAAAAAACTGTAGTTGATATGACATCCGATGATATCATCAATACTGTGCGCAAACATGCAGAAGACGGTGTCGATTTTGTGACAATTCATGCAGGAGTGAACCAGAACGCTCTGCAACGCCTGCGTAAAGGGGAAAGGGTGATGGATGTTGTCAGCAGAGGAGGTTCATTTACAATTGCCTGGATGATCCACAATGAGCAGGAAAATCCCCTCTACAGTGAATTTGACTACCTGATAGAGATAGCAAGAGAATATGATATGACCCTGAGCCTGGGTGACGGAATGCGTCCGGGTTGTATCCATGATGCCTCGGATAATGCAAAATTCATGGAATTCATAACCCTGGGTGAACTTGTAAAAGAGGCACGTAAATCCAATGTCCAGACCTTTGTGGAAGGGCCCGGTCATGTGGCAGCTGACGAGGTGCAGCTGAGTGTGCAAAGCATGAAAAAACTATGCCACGAAGCTCCCCTCTACCTGCTTGGACCACTTGTCACAGATATTGCACCCGGCTATGACCATATTACAGGTGCAATTGGTGGAACCATTGCCGGCATGTCTGGAGCGGACTTCCTGTGCATGACCACTCCCGCGGAACACCTTGCCCTTCCCACCGCAGATGATATCAGAGAGGGAGCGATTATCACAAAGATAGCAGCACATGCTGCCGATCTTACACGGCAGGGACAGCGTGAAAAGGCAAGAAAAACAGACTTCCAGATGGCACAAGCCAGACGTGACCTTGACTGGGAGAAACAATTTGACATTGCAATTGACAGTGAAAAACCTGCTGCCATACGCCAGAGCCGCAAGACAGGAAGTGATGCATGTTCCATGTGTGGTGAACTCTGCGCCCTGAAAATAGTACAGGATGCCCTGAAAGTTAATACTAAATAACAGGCCCACAATTTTTCTTTATGAGAATCACAGTGCTTGTGGATAATAATACTCTGATAGACAATTATTTTGAAGGAGAACCTTTACACTTATAATACTGACTATCTGCTTCACCCTGATCGTTGGACTTATATTCGCACCGCTTACCACTATCTACTGGTAGTCAGGAAATTCAGGAATCCTGATAGACAGTTTGCCGAGGCACTTCTAACCTCCATTATGGAAATAATAATTGCATTCTATACACTTCACATATCCAATATCCTTGCGGCCATATCCGGCAGTCTTGCAAGAATTATGCTTGGAAAGAATAACAGTAGCGTACATCCGGACACATTGGATGAACAAAAATATTATTAAGAATCAATCGGCAAACTTGTGGATATGATCATAGAATTCAAGGACAAGCTGTGTCAATTCACTATCCATATTGAGACTGAAAGTGCGTATCTGTTTTCCCAGGGGTTTCTCCTTAACAATACCTGTTTCTACAAGAGGTGCTATTACACGGGCAACACTCGAATGAGACAAGCCTGTCTCTTCTGCAATTCCTGAGAGATAGGTAGAGTCCCCCTTATGGGATATCAGGTTTTTGAGAACAGTCATCTGTGCAGTCCTGCCGAATATCTTTTCGAGAACATCCATCCTGCTTACTTACAACATTATATTTTATAAGTCTTTCTAATTATGGTCAACTTATATCTCTGAATAACAGGTCTTCCATATATTTGGAAAGGCTTTAATGGCATAGACTATTTGATGGGAATACTATTATTTAGTGGTCATTATGCCCGAAAAAGAACTTGACGATAAAATACTCAGTCTTCTTGAAAAGAATCCGGCCCTTTCTGCAGTCGAACTGGCAGATGTACTGAAAATATCTGAAGAAACAGTACAAACAAGACTTGAAGAGCTGGGAGATTCCAGGCAAACCATCCTGATAATAGATGACAAGCCCGATGCCATAATTGCTGCAAAAAGAGCATTGCAGGCAGAAGGATATAATGTTGTTGAGGCATATAACGGGAAAACTGGTCTTGAAGATATTGAGGAAAAACACCAGACCTTATTCTTCTGGATGTCATGATGCCGGATATGGATGGTTTTGAAGTGTGCAAACACCTGAAAGAGGATGAACTGCATAACCACATCCCCATAATAATGCTTACCGCAAAAGGGGAAGTTGATGACCGGGTAGAAGGAATCGAGACAGGTGCAGACGATTATATTGCAAAACCTTTCAACCTGAGAGAACTGAAGGCCCGCATTCGAATGGTATTGCGCCGGGCACAAGACTGATCATTCCCATGTTTTTCAGTAATCGACGATATAACACAATAATCATAACTTTCATTACCCTTCTTTTTATAGGTTCTGTTGTTTTTTTTGGGGGTACGTTTAAACCTCGGGGTCCAGGAAATCTGTGAGGAACAATATACAGAACAACAGACCCTCAATACAAAACAAATATCATCGGCTGTCACAGAGTTTCTGAATGAGAAGGTCGTAGCCCGGGAAGTAATAGCAGGCGCTGAAAATGGAGTTCCTGATGACTTCTATATGAGGTTCTTCAAAGCCCTGTACGAAAGGTCGCAGGGATTTTATGCTCTTGAGTATATCGATGAATGCGGCACCATTGTCTCCGGCTATCCTGAAGATCGAACTCCTCTGGGATATAATCTGTATGAAAAAACATGGATCAAGCTTTCCAAAAAACGGCTCTGTAGAAACCCTTTCCTCTAACTTCCACTAATACATTATCATTTTTATAAGAAGAGGTCCCCAATGTGATTCTGGATAGACAAAACACAAAGGGGATGGATATATTTTGTTCCAGATTGGAAATCTGGAACTCCCATTAAATCTGTGATTTAATGGTATACCGTCGTAGAATGAGAGATGAATTTGATGAAGACATCTATCATTACAGAAATCTGGTAGAGACGATGTTTTCTGTTTTGAAAAGGAATATGGGGAAGAACTGAGAGCAACAAAATACAGAAATCAGGTCAGAGGTCAAGTTCAAATTATTAATCCATAATATAGACAGGGTGATCTCTGCTTTAATAATTATTCAAATGATAATTTCTACAGAGCCAAATAGTTATAAAAATAATAATTACAAAAATAATTATTATACGCTTCTGTAACGAGCAATCAGAAAGAAACATAAAGGACTACCAGCCATTTTTAATTACAATGGATACTCCAGAAAACAAGGATTTCGAGATTATACCACCAGAACCCAGGGCAGGAGATGATGTCATCATACGTGGCACATCCTCTGCGGAATCAGTGGATGTAGCAATGACCTTTACCAAGACCGTGCCGGTGAAGGGTGGAAAATACAAATGTCGTATGCCTGACACAGAAGTACCAGAAAGGCCCAATCGTTTAACGGTGAGAGCCGAAAGAGTGAAGGACCTGAAGGTCAGGGTAAAGATATTGTTATGGATAACCAGACGTGCAAGAGCTTCAGAGGGTGTAGCGGAAATCTGCGAATGCGATGTACCTTCAGGCAAATACGATATCCGGATCGAAGGTAATGCTGCAGATGGCCAGTCTCAGGTGAGTCTCACGGTAACCGCCAGCAGGAACATAAAGGTTGAGAGCGGCAAATTTGAAGAAGTCCTTTCTACCAGGGCCATTCCCGCAGATGAATTTGAACTGACAATCGCAGAACAGACTGAAATTATCAAACTACACTGAATTTTCACGCCGGTAAATGGCTTCCTCCCGTAAATAAGAAGAGAGAATGATGTATGAATTTGCAGAAATCCTGATGACAGGGACCCTTCTTGGTTTTGCTGCAGGCATATCTCCGGGTCCACTGATGGTCATAACAATTTCCGGAAGCCTGCAACACGGGTCAAAAGAAGGTTTTAAGGTTGCTATTTCTCCTTTAATAAGACTTCCTGATAGTATCAGCTGTGATTTACATACTAATACATTTCCAGTAGCAAAATTCGGTGATCGCCTTTATAAGCCTGGCAGGGGCACTTTACCTGATGCATCTGGGAATTACTTCTTTAAGGACCAAAAATATCAATATCGAGATAACTAACCAGAAAAAGGAATCCCAGAAAAAGGCATACTGGCAAATTTCCTGAACCCCCATCCCTACCTGCTTTGGATTGCAATCGGAGGACCGATTCTCTTCAGGACTGCAGAGGTTGACAGGCTCGCACGGATAATGTTTATTATCGGATTCTATGCCCTGCTTGTAGGTTCTAAAGTTATGATTGCCTTGTTTGTAGGCAAAAGCAGGGATTTTTTGAAAAGCAAGTACTATCTTCATCTATTTCGAAGTCTGGGAGTGCTGTATCTCCTCTTTGCTTTGTTTTTCATAGAACAGGGACTGGAACTGCTGGGCTTGCATATTTGGCGATAATGAGTGCAGTTATGGAGCAAGTTTCTGGACGAGGAGAAGCAAAAGAATCCCACCAAGATTGGATGAGATAAAACTCCTGATTAAAGAGCACCGGGGAGAGACCAGGCAGGAGTACAAAGCCGAAGTTGTCGGAATCTTCTGGTCCTATGCAAGGGGAGAAGAAAAGCCGGGAAGTGATGTTGATGTGCTGGTCAATTTTGATACCGAAGCCACCCTGTTTGACCTTGTGGGACTTGCCGACTACCTTGAAGACTTGCTCGAATTGCCTATGGACGTGGTGTCAAAACGAGCCCTGCATCCCAGGATGCAAGATAATTTCCTGAAAGAGATGGTGGTTTTATGAGAGTTCTTTACTTTATATCTCAGAGATGATCGATGCATTTCTTTCCATTGATGAGTGTCAGTTATTTCTAATAAGCAGTAAACTCAAAAAACAAACTGTCGTAAGGGAGGATAATTACTAAATATCTGAAATAAACAATGCTATATACAATCCCAAAAGTGATAATCGCTTGAGATGATAAGTACATGTTGATCGAATATATACAGGCGGCCCTTGAAAAGCGCCTGATGCCCTTTAAGTACAAGAATGCAGATTAAATTTCAAGCATTCGATCAAGGGATTTTTTTGCCTTTTCCCTTATACTTTCTTCTACATTCACTTCATATTGCATTTTTTCCATTGAATCCAGCAAAATGGAAGGTGTAACCATTTTCATGTTTGCACATGAGGCAAAGGCAGAAGCAAAATAGAACGTTTTATCAGGATGTTGTTCTTTAAGCCTGCAGAGAATACCATTTTCCGTCCCGATAATAAATTCGTTTACACCTGGTTTGCCAGCCCTTTCAATAATTCCGGAGGTACTAAGGACTGCATCTGCCATTTCAACAACTTCAGGCCTGCATTCCGGATGAGCCAGGAATTCAGCATCAGGATGTTCCTGCTTTGCCATTATGATTTCTTCCGGCATTATCTGGTGATGAACTGGACAATAACCTTCCCAGAAAATAATTTGTTTTTCTGTGTGAAGGGAGACATAATGTGCCAGATTCTTATCAGGCACAAAGATTACTTTATCTTCCTCAAGGGAATTTACCACATTGACAGCATTTGAGGAAGTGCAACATATATCGCTTTCTGCCTTTACAGCTGCTGAGGAATTTACATAACATACAACTGCAGCATCAGGGTTTTTTGCCTTTGCTTTTCTGAGGGATGGTACATCGACCATTGCTGCCATAGGACAATGGGCATCCTTTGCAGGCAGCAGTACCTGCTTATCCGGGGAAAGAATGGCTGCACTCTCCGCCATGAAATCCACCCCGCAAAAGACAATGACATCACAGTCATGTTCCACTGCCTGACGGCTCAGCCCAAGTGAATCACCTGCATAATCTGCCAGTTGCTGTATTTCACATCGCTGGTAATTATGGGCCAGAATAACGGCATTCATTTTTGTCTTCAATTCTTCAATTTTAGCAATTATTTGATCCATATACATCATCTTAGCCACTGATTCACGGCGTTAACTATATTTGAGAGGCAAATATATTAAATTGTTGGACGATAACCTAAACAGGTGATATTTTATGGAAAAGATAGATATTAAAGTCAAAGGAATGACATGTGGCCATTGCAAGATGGCAGTTGAGAAGGCTTTACAAAATATTACTTCAGTATCCAGAGCGGAAGTAGATCTTGAAAAAGGCGAGGTCCACGTGGAATATGAACCTGATATAAATGTAGAAGAGCTGAAAAAAGCTGTCAGGGATGCAGGTTACGAGGCATAATATAACCATGGCTGAGATTTTTTTACATATAAGCGGTATGAGTTGCGGACACTGCACAAAAAGTGTCCGCGATGCTCTTGAAAGCCTTGAAGGAGTGAAATCTGCAGAGGTGGACCTTGAAAGTGGTATTGCTACAGTGAATTACGATCCTTCATCCACAAGTGTTGAAACTATGAAGGAGACTATTAGCCAGGCCGGATATTCTGTCGAAGGTCAGGAAGAGAATGCATGTGAAGGAACCTGTCCTGTAAACATTGAAGAAATATCAACCCGAGATTCCGATAGGACCCTGACATTGAATATTTCAGGTATGTCCTGTACTGCCTGTGCCAAACGTATCGAAACAGGCCTTGCAAAAGTAGATGGAATTGGAGAAGTCTCAGTTAATTTTGCATCGGAAAAAGCCTCTATAACATATGATGTTAATAAGCTGGATTTAAATGACATACGTGAGCAGATCGAGTCCCTGGGGTACGGAATTCGCAGTGATCGCCTGACTCTGGATATTACCGGGATGAGCTGCACCTCCTGTGTATCCAACGTAGAAAAGGCGCTTAAAAACCAAGCCGGCGTATTTGAAGCAAATGTAAACTTATCCCTGGAAAAAGCGGATATAATTTTCGATAGTTCCGTAATCAATCAGGAAGGTCTCATCAAAGTCATAGAAAACGCAGGTTACGGCGCTTCAATACCGGATGGTACACAAAATAATTTGAAAGACAAACGAGAACAGGAAAGAATTGAGCAACAAAAAAATGTTTTGATAGCCTTTGCTATGACATTACCCCTGACGCTTGGTGCCATGCAGGGAATGCTGAGGATTGACCCTTATGTGCCTGATATTCTCGCTAACAATATTGTTCAATTCACCCTGGCAACCCTCACTTTGACTTTTCCCGGCAGACAGTTTTTCACCGGAGCTTTTAGGGGATTGCAGCACGGATATGCCGACATGAACTTATTGGTGGCCTCGGGTACCGGAGCCGCTTTTGTTGCAAGCACTGCAGCAGCCTTCCTGAATCTGGGGGCGGGATATGAACATACGTACTTTGATTCGGCTGCCATGCTTATTACATTCATCCTTTTCGGACGTTACCTGGAAGCCAAAAGCCGGGGTAAGACCTCGGAAGCGATACGTAAGCTTATGGGGCTGCGGGCAAAAACTGCCCGGATAATCGTGGATGGGGAAGAAAAAGATATTCCTGTCGAAGAAGTAAAACCTGGAAATGTCATCGTTATAAAACCCGGGGAAAAGATACCGGTTGACGGTGAAGTCATAGAGGGGGATTCTGCTGTTGATGAATCCATGATCACGGGGGAAAGCATCCCTGTTGAAAAAAGCACAGGAGATACAGTAATCGGTGCAACGATAAATAAGACTGGTTCATTCAGGTTCAAAGCTACAAAGGTCGGTGCTGATACCGCCCTGTCACAGATCATAAAAATGGTAGAAAGAGCCCAGACATCAAAGGCACCCATTCAGCGCCTTGCAGATATTGTAGCAGGATACTTTATTGTCATTGTGATGTCCATTGCCCTGATGGCATTTTTATTCTGGTTTTTCATAGGCTACGGAACATTTAATGTTGCTGAACTTACAGGTGTTGCCAGTCCTTTCCTCTTTGCCCTGCTGGCTGCCATCACGGTGCTTGTAATTTCGTGTCCCTGTGCATTGGGGCTTGCCACACCGGTTGCCATAATTGTAGGTACCGGAATGGGTGCTGAAAATGGAATCCTCATACGCGATGGGGAAAGTCTGGAGACTACTCCAAAAATAGACACTATCGTGTTTGATAAAACCGGTACCCTGACAATCGGTAAACCTTTCCTTACAGATGTTGCAACAACAGGTAATTATGAAGAAAACTACCTGCTTCAGGCAGCAGCTTCAGTTGAAATCCTTTCCGAGCATCCGCTGGCTGAAGCAATTGTGGAAGGAGCAAAATCCAGAAAACTTCAGCTAAAAAATGTATCCGGTTTTGAATCATTATCCGGCAAAGGAGTTGTAGGAGAATGGGAAAATCATTCTGTATTTATCGGCACCAAACGTCTCATGGAAGAGAAAGGAATCGATATGGGAGATGTATCCCGCGATTCGAATAAGTTTGAAGATGAAGGAAAAACAGCAATAATGGTTGCCCTCGATGGTACAATTGCCGGTGTCCTGGCTGTTGCTGATGTATTGAAAGAGGAGGCACCATCAGTAATATCCCGACTGCAGAAAGAGGGGCTTGAAGTTGCCATGATTACAGGTGATAACAGCAAAACTGCACATGCAATTGCAAGACAGGCAGGAATTGATACAGTCTTTGCAGAAGTGCTACCTGCAGATAAGGCTGCGGAGGTTGAAAAGCTGCAAAGCCAGGGCAAAAGAGTAGCAATGGTTGGAGATGGCATCAATGATGCACCGGCCCTTACCCAAGCTGATGTTGGAATTGCTATGGGTGCAGGAGTGGATGTGGCCATCGAGTCTGCGGATATCGTCCTTATTAAAAATGATATGAAGGATATTTTAAAGGCCCTGAATTTAAGTAAACTGACAATGAAAAAGATCAAACAAAACCTTTTCTGGGCATTTGGTTACAATACACTTGGTATACCTATTGCAGCCGGTGTACTCTTCCCAATATTTGAGCAAATACTCATTACACCGGCAATGGCAGCAGCATTCATGGCCCTGAGTTCGGTCTCTGTGATGACAAATTCCCTGTTAATGAAAAGGAAAAAGGTAGATTAATTATGGATAAGAAAAATGAAAATAAAAACCGAATCCTGGCTCTTGCAAGTTCCATGATTACAACAGCCCTTTTTGCGGGAGTTGCCATCTCAATCAATAATGGAAATCCGGACAAATTTGCAGATGTTGATATTGTTGCAGGGTCGATTTTTGTATTTCTATTAAGTTTTATCATTTTCCTGCTCATCTGGCCGATACTGGCTGATAAATAATCCAGATTTAGTTTTTAGTTTGTTACATTTTGGATATGCAATAAGTGCTATTACTGTTACTTGTTAGCATGAGTCACGCTTCCACAATTCACAAATATATTTAAGATATTGTTGTGAAAATGATTAAAACTTAAATCATGGATAAACATGACAGTTTAAAAGGTAGGCTCAAAATGCAGGAAAAAATAAAAGAAATTTCATTACGTGTCAAAGAATTGCGTGGATTATCCGGTATAAGTGCAGAGGAAATAGCCTCCTCCCTTGATATCGCATTAGAAGAATATAGTAAATACGAATCAGGGGAACTTGATATCCCTGCTAGTATCCTCTTTGAAATTGCACAATTGCTCGAAGTTGATATGACGGTGCTACTTACCGGTGAAGATCCAATGATGCATATTTTCACCATTACCCGTAAAGATGAAGGAGTAAGTGTAGAAAGAAGAAAACAGTACCAATACGAAGGACTGGCTCCAAATTTCATTCACAAAAAGGCAGAACCATTCGTAGTTACCGTTAAACCCCAATCCAACCAGGATTCCATCCCCAATTCCCATCCCGGCCAGGAATTTGATTATGTACTTGAAGGGTCCTGAAAGTTATCATTCATGATAATGGAATAATTCTCAATGAAGGTGACTCAATATACTTCGATTCAAATTACAACCATTCAATGCAGGCAGTCGGAGACAAAACTGCAAAATTCCTCGCAATAATCTTCTAAATTCCAAAATGAACAAAACGGGTGCAAGAATGGACCTCACTTATAAATAATTTCCTGGAACAAATCGATTTTGAATCATACGATGCCTTTTACGCTAATTTTAAGATCAATATCCCTGAAAATTTCAATTTCGTATATGATGTTGTTGACCGGTACGCAAGGGAACAGCCTGAAAAAAAGGCTCTTGTCTGGTGTAACGATGATGGCGAAGAGAATATATTCACGTTTGCTGATCTGAAATATTACAGTGAAAAAGCTGCCAACCTTTTCAGTGAATATGGAATAAAAAAGGGTGATGTGGTAAAACTTACCTTAAAGGGAAGATATGAATTCTGGATATGTATATTGGGATTGCACAGAATTGGTGCCATCGCTCTTCCCGGCACCCATATGTTAACAACCAGAGACCTTAAGTATCGTATTGAATGAGCAGACATACAAATGGTCGTCAGTGATGCTGATGAAGGGCTTTTGGATCACATAGATGAGGCACACAAGGATTTCAAAGATGTGCTCAGGCACAAATTTGTGATTAACCACAATCGTCCCGGCTGGATTAACTTTACAGAAAAACTGGAAAATTCACCCGCTGAATTTGTACGTCCAAAAGGAAAGGAAGCAACACAGAACAATGACATATCCCTGATGTATTTCTCATCCGGCACGACCGGTTTCCCGAAAATGGTACAACATGATTTTACATATCCCCTTGCCCACATACTCACAGCCGGCTACTGGCAAAATGTAATGGACAATGGTCTGCATCTTACAGTAGCAGATTCCGGCTGGGCAAAATGTGCCTGGGGTAAACTCTACGGTCAATGGATTTGTGGCTCAGCTGTCTTTGCTTATGATTATGCACGATTCGATGCCCGGAATATGCTGGAAAAAGCCAGCCATTATGGTGTTACAACATTCTGTGCACCACCTACAGTATATCGCTTCCTGATAAAGGAAGACATAAGCCAGTATGATTTTAGCAGTCTCAATTACTGTGTGGTTGCAGGAGATCCGCTGAATCCCGAGGTTTATGAAAAATTCCTGGAATATACCGATCTCAAACTAATGGAAGGATTCGGCCAGACAGAAACTGTTGTAGCCATTGCAACCTATCCATGGCTGAAACCAACCCCCGGCTCTATGGGAAAGCCCTCACCCATCTATGATATCCAGTTGATGCGTCCTGACGGAAAACTTGCCGATGTCGGAGAAGAAGGAGAAATTGTAATCGATACATCAAAGGGCAGGCCTACAGATTTGTTTGCAGGTTATCGTGCAGATCCTGAAAAGACAGAGGCAGCCTGGCATGACGGGTATTACCACACCGGTGACATGGCATGGAAAGATGAAGACGGATATATGTGGTTTGTAGGACGAGCAGATGACATCATCAAGAGTTCCGGTTATAAGATAGGGCCATTTGAAGTTGAAAGCGCACTTATACAGCATCCCGCAGTCCTGGAATGTGCAATCACTGCATCCCCCCATCCTGTACGTGGGCAGGTTGTAAAAGCCACCATTGTACTTACTAAAGACTATGAAGCAAGTGAGCAGCTCAAGAAAGAGTTGCAGGACCATGTAAAGAAGGTTACTGCACCCTATAAGTATCCGAGAATAGTGGAATTTGTACCCGAACTTCCCAAGACCATAAGTGGCAAGATTCGCCGGGTGGAAATCAGACAACACAACGACGAAAAGGAAGACAATTGATTTATATTTCTTTTCCTTTTCTACTCTTCAGATAATAAGAAGGCATCAAGAGTTGATTTTATGAAGGAAGAAAAAGCAGAACCATATCCTCTAATCAATATTATTGAATGCAAAGGCTGTGCCAGATGCATTACTGCCTGTCCAAAAAACGTGCTGGAAATGAGTGATGAACTCAACAGAAGAGGTTACCATTATGCTCAGTATAAAGGTCAAGGGTGTACCGGCTGCACTAATTGTTATTACACATGCCCGGAGCCTCTTGCAATAGAAATACACATCCCTGCTAAAAAGAGGTGTTAAGATATGGCCACACAACTTACAAAAGGTAATGATGCAGTGATAATTGGGGCACTTTACGGAGGATGTGACTGCTACTTTGGTTACCCCATAACCCCTGCAAGTGAAATTCTCCATGAAGCATCCCGAACCTTCCCCCAGGTCGGGCGTAAATTCGTACAGGCTGAATCCGAAGAAGCTGCAATAAACATGGTGTTCGGAGCGGCTTCTGCTGGACACAGGGTTATGACCGCATCCTCAGGCCCGGGAATCAGCCTGAAACAGGAAGGTGTATCCTATCTTGCAGGTGCACAGCTTCCCTGTGTAATCGTTGATATTATGAGAGCGGGACCCGGTCTGGGGAATATCGGCCCGGAACAGGGCGATTATAATCAGGTCGTAAAAGGTGGCGGACATGGGAATTATCGCAACATCGTGGTTGCACCCAATTCAGTCCAGGAAATGTGTGATTTGACCATCAAGGCATTTGATTTGTCTACAAAATACAGAAATCCTGTAGTGGTATTGGCCGATGGTGTACTCGGACAGATGGTCGAACCACTGAAATTCCCTGAAAAAGTAGTCAAACCGGAAATTGATACTTCATGGGCTGTTTGTGGCAATAAAGAGACCTACCAGAACCTTGTAACTTCCATTTTCCTTGACTTTGATGAGCTGGAAGAATTCAATTATGAGCTGCAGGAAAAATACGAAACGATAAAGAAAAGGGAAGTCGATGTCGATGAATACATGATGGATGATGCCGAAATCGTCCTTGTATCCTATGGAATTAGCAGCCGGATATGTCGTTCTGCTGTTGAGCTTGCCCGCAAGGAAGGTATCAAGGCAGGACTTTTCAGGCCAATTACCCTTTTCCCGTTCCCTGAAAAAGAACTGGCTGAACTTGCCGGAAAAGGTGTCAATTTCATTTCAGTGGAAATGAGCAACGGACAATTGATGGATGACATAAAACTGGCAACATGTTGCAAAAAACCTGTGGAATTGGTTAATCGCATGGGTGGCAATCTCATTACAATGGACCAGGTACTGGGTAAAATAAGGGAAGTCGCAGGCAAGGAGGAATAAAAATGGAAGAAAAAGTTATAAAGAAACCGGATTCCCTCTACGATGAATTCACACGCAAGGGCGGAGCCGCTCCGACTGCTACCCACTATTGCCCGGGTTGTGGACATGGCATCCTCCACAAACTTATTGCTGAAGCCATGGACGATCTTGAGATACAGGAACGTTCAGTTATGATCAGCCCCGTGGGATGTGCTGTTTTTGCCTATTACTATTTCAATTGTGGCAATCTCCAGGTAGCTCATGGCAGGGCACCTGCAGTCGGAACTGGCCTATCCAGATCGGAAGGGGATGCAGTTGTTATTTCCTATCAGGGTGACGGTGATCTGGCCTCTATCGGTATGAATGAAACAATCCAGGCTGCCAACCGCGGGGAAAAGATGGCGGTTTTCTTCGTCAACAATACCGTATACGGAATGACCGGAGGCCAGATGGCACCTACCACACTTATCGGCGAAAAAACAGTGACCTGCCCCACAGGCAGGGACCCCAGGTTTGCAGGATATCCCCTGCATATGTGTGAACTGCTCAATAACCTGGACGGGCCTGTCTTTATCGAAAGGGTATCGGTGTCAGACATCTCCCATATCCGCAAGGCGAAAAAAGCAGTCAAAAGGGCTCTTGAGATCCAGAAAGAAGGCATAGGTTATGCATTTGTGGAAGTACTTGCTGCCTGTCCGACAAACCTTAAACAAAATGCCGAGCAGAGTACTAAATTCATTAATGAGGAAATGGAGAAGGAATTCCCTCTGGGTAATCTCAGGGACCTGGCTGAAGAAAGGGAGCCTCTTCCCTCTCCGAAAAGTGACTTCTCAAAGGAAAGTATCGATCATATTTACAAGATCGACGATTCCACATCTCCTGACGCTGTGGAAGATCCTGAATTTACACGTGTACTTGCCAAGATTGCAGGTTTTGGAGGCCAGGGAGTACTCAGTATGGGCCTGATCCTGGCCCGTGCAGGATGTAGTGCCAAACGATTCACTTCCTGGTATCCATCCTATGGTCCTGAACAGAGGGGAGGTACCTCAAATTGTTCTGTAGTCATTTCAGGAGAGGAAATCGGCTCCCCTGTAGTGTATGAATCGGATATCCTGGTGGCCATGAACCTGCCGTCACTGGAAAAATTTGCCTCTGATGTCAAACAGGGTGGAATTATCCTTTATGATACCACGATAGGTGACTTCAAGGCACCTGAAGGTGTAAGGGCAATTAAGGTGCCTGCCACCCAGATTGCAAAGGAGGGAGGCTCTGAAAGGGCTGCCAATACTGCAATAATAGGTGTGTTGATGCATCTTGGGGTAACAGGTCTTGATGTTGAGGACTATATGAAAGCCATTGAGGAGACTTTTGCAGCAAAGCAGAAACTCATACCTCTCAACCAGCAAATATTGAAAGAAGGAGCAAAATGGGCTTCTGAGAACCTCTGATATCACCATGGAAATTATATCAGCCCTTTCACGACCACCCATTGATATGGATTATCCGGCCAACCGGATAATCGTTTATCTTTCTACTGCGATATTTATTGCATAGATCTCATATCAGATTTTTTCAGGAGAACATCTGAGTGAAGCGATTATAGGGGCTGGTAGATCTGCTCATTCTATCTTTTTTGCCTGGGCACTTACAAAAGAGATTGATCCTGATAATCCACATGCAGCATTAATTGCCCATATGTGGATGCGCATGTGTATGGGAAAATAATCAAAATAACAAACTAATAAATATATCAGAAGAAGCAGAGAAAAATACATTGGGTTCAGAAAAAATAATGGACAAAATGTTTACTGTATGGATTTTGATAATAGCGTTTATTGTAAGAAGAAAATTGGTATAAAGGATAGAACTCCTTTATTTATATAAGATCATATGTCTTTGCGACTATTCTGGTCATAAATCATATTCTCGACACGTTTGCGGTCAGAGATATCATAGAACAACACCAAAGTACCCAGTAGTTTACCTGCTTCATTACGAATGGGAGAACCAATTACATCTACAGGAATCCGGGTTTTGCTTTTAGTAACAAGCACTGTATGACTTCCAAGGCCGTAAAACATACCTTCCTTCATGACTTTCTGGATCGGGTCATCTGTCTTTTCACCAGGAACTTCATTCTCAACTACAAAAACTTCTGACAAGGGCAAACCAATTGCTTCATCCTGATCCCAACCGGTTAGAGCTTCTGCAAATGGGTTAATGAATTTGACCAGGCCTTCTTCATCTGTTGCAATTACTGCATCCCCGATACTATTGAGCACAGCAGTAAGCCATTTCTTGCTTTCTTTGAGCCTGCGTTCCATTTCATATTTGTATAACGCAATTTCTATGTTTGTACGCAATTCGGACTCTTCAAATGGCTTGAGGATATAACCAAAGGGCTCCGTGAGTTTGGCCCTTCGCATTATATTGTCGTCTGCATAAGCCGTAATATAGACTAAAGGAATATCATAATTGAGTTTTATGAAATGAGCAGCTTCTACACCATCCATACCATCTTTGAGCATTATATCCATGAGAATAAGATCCGGCAGGTCATCCTCACAGGATTTCAGTATGTCCAGTGCTTCACTACCACTATAAGCAGGAATAATGTCATAATCATTCAATAGATAAGCCGTAAGTAATTCGACATTATCAGGCTCATCGTCGACTACAAGAATTTTTGTCCTTATCCCCTCATCTGTCATATTGACACCTGGTTATTATAGTTCCGTATGAACAGCATTTATCAAGTAAATTTGAAAAACTTTTGGTACTTGATCTTATATATACATAGTTAGAGAGGGTTATATATAATGATTACTGATTATAATCAGCAGTCAGCCTATTACATTCATATTAGATACCCATATTGAAGGGGTAATAATACTACCAACCATTCGGACATCATCTCCGGCACCTTTCACATTCCTGAGCAACTCAAAAATATTGCCGGACACCATAAGAGACTTGATCGGTTTTTCTATCTGGCCATCCTTGATCACAAAAGCATTGCGGCCTTCCACTGAAAAATCCCCGGATATCGGGTTTGCAGTGTGTGCACCTATTACATTTGTAATAAATACCCCATCTTTTATTTCAGAAATTATGTCAGATGCTGGATGATCAAAGACAACATTGCGGGTGCCAACACTGGGTGTGGAAGTATATGAACCTCTGACAGCATTGCCGGTACTGTATCTTTCTTCTTTACCAGCAGTATAGGAATCATAGATGTAAGATTTGAGTAAACCATCTTTGATTATTCCGGTGGATTGTGAAGGAGTACCTTCATCATCAGAAACCGAAGATGCAATACCACCATCCAGGATACCGTCATCAGTTACTGTAAGACCTCGGGCTGCAATATCGGTGTTCAATTTTCCCGTTAGGCTGGACCTGCCTTTCTGTATATTATCCGCTTCTATTGAAGATAAGAATGAAGATTCCATTATGTCCGAAAAGGCAAAGGGATGAAATACGACATCTTTCTGTCCACTATTCACAGAAACGCCATTTTTGCAGGAATTGGCCAGGTTTGCGGCTTCTTTCCCGATCCCATAAAAATCAATATCCATATCCCGGGATATACGGAAATCGTATGCTGTAGATGGAATACCGGAAGTTGTGATCACATCAATAAAACCCGATACTGCAGTACCCTTTTCCTCAACTTCAACACCGTTAGTGTTCATGATAAGCTGGTTGGAATTCATACGGGAAAAAGAACCTGAAGGAGCTATTATATCGCTAAAAGAACAAACACCATCAATCATTTCCTTTGTCAGGGAGATGCAATCCTCAAGCTCAAGTTCATTGACTTTCTTACTGAAAATGCCATTTACGGCAGGATATTTACCACTTGAAGGCAGGTTTTTCCAATCTTCATCTGAATCGCGTACCTTGGCCATTGCAATAGCACTTTTCACAGTTTCCTCAAGCCGATTGAAAATGTTAGTACTTGCAAATCCCACTGCACTATCTTTAACAACCCTTACACCCAATCCCTGACTTTGTTGATTCCTGGCACTTTCAATAAGGTTGTGACGGACACTTGCAGAAGTCACTTGATTTGCTGAGATGAAGACCTCAGCCTCATCGGCTCCATATTTATTGGCAAATTCAAGGACTTTGTTGCCAATATCGTAATTCTGCATTATTGGACACCTCCCACAAGGGCATCTGAAATAAGAAGATGAGGAGACCCGTCTGATACCGGAACTGCCTGACCGCTTTTGCCACATCTGCCCGAATGCATTTTAAGATCATTTCCTACCAGTAAAACATTTTTCAGGATTTCCAGAGTATTACCAGACAGGGACACATCACGCACAAGGTCTCCGATTTCCCCATTTTCCACAATATAACCTTTTTCGGCATTGAACTGGAAGATTCCTTCACCTGTATTAACCTGTCCTCCACGGGTACCCGCAAGGTACATTCCGTCACCCAGTTCTTCCAGCATTTCATCAAGATTTGAATTTCCGTTGTCAACATATGTATTACTCATTCTGACAACAGGTGCAGAATATCCCTGGCTGCGACTGTTACCTGATGTACCACCAAGTTTACCTGCGGTTTCCCTGGAATGCAGATAGGAATTCAATACTCCATCCGTGATAATATCTGTTCTATGAGATTGCATTCCTTCTGCATCAAAGGGATAGTAACCGAATTTATGAAGGGTAGGGTCATCTACGATATTAACAAGTGGTGAAGCGATTTCTTCACCTATTCTGTCTGCCAGAATTGAACTTCCTTCCAGCACCAGATCGGCTTCTGAAGCATGCCCAACTGCTTCATGGGCAAATACTCCGGCAAGTTCAGGATCAAGAATTACAGGACCCTTTCCTCCTTTTGCCTGACGGGCACCCAGCAAATCCACAGCTGTCTTTCCGGCAGATTGTGCCTTTTCCAGAATTGCAGGGTCACGGAACATTTCATAACCGCATACGTCAAAATTGCTTTCTCTTCCTACCTGATAGGCTACACCATCTGAAGCAATGGCTGAAATTGCAAATCCGACTCTGGTAAGTTCATATTCGCAATCCGCACCTTCAGAATTTGTATAATGAACCTTAAAGGTTGATTCAGAGTATGATGCGGATGTACTGCTAATTCCCTTGCATGAAGCATTATTGGAAAGGTCTTTCAACAACTCAACTTTTTCTTCAACCGGAACATCCCGGGGGGTTTCCTTTATAGACGGCAGATTGTCAACATTGGGTTCACAGTAAGATGCAAGAGTTACTTTTTCTCCTGGACTGTGTTTATTTACATCAGAAGCCAACTCTCTCGCTGCATTTATTGCAGTATCAATACCATCAACCCCTTCAGATGAAGTATAACCCCATGAGCCGCCACAAAGAGCACGTACCCCACAACCACTACCGTAGTTGGTATTTATGTCTTCTATTTTACCGTTATCGAGAAGGATAGAAGTTGATTCACCCTCTATCCACCTCACATCATAAAATTCTGGTTCTCTCATTTACTGGATTCCCTTTAAATGTTGTTTAACCGGGAATGGATTCGGGAATTTCCAGATCAACTTTCATATCTGTCAGCTCCTTGAGTTTTTCCCTAATTCCTTCCTTTTTGGTGCCCACAAGACTGTGCTCTATAACTTCGGATATTGTTTTGACAGGAATTATTTCAACCTGATCCTTGTAAGCTTCTTCAATCAAGACATCATCCTTATTGGTCCAGGGTATAATAACTTTTCTAATTCCACTCTGGGCTGCGGCTTCAATCTTGTAGGTTACACCACCCACCGGCAATACATCACCTCTTACAGACAGGGAACCTGTCATCGCAACACTCTGATCAATAGGTATGCCTTCAAGTGCCGAAATCACGGCCGTTGCAATGGACACAGAAGCACTGTCTCCTTCAACTCCTTCATAGGTACCGATAAACTGGATATGAATATCCTTATTCATTATGTCCTGGCCTGTCACCTTTTTGATCACAGCTGACACATTGAGGACCGCTTCCTTGGCAATGTCCTTGAGCATACCGGTGGCAATTACTTTGCCTTCAGCCTGTGACTGTGGAGGAGTTACTTCTGCCATTATAGGCAAGACTATTCCAGAATCTCCGCCCATTACAGCAAGCCCATTGACCTTACCGACAGCAGCACCTTTCTTGGAAAACAACTGGTAATCTTTTTTCCTTTCCAGATAACTGTCAGCAAGCTGTTGTTCTATGGAGCGTGCCATATTCTTGGCTGCAAGTACATGTTTTGCAGAGGTGATGTTTGTACCCTCAGCATGTGCAATATCTCCTGCTACTCTCACAAGTCCTCCAAGATCACGTAATTTCAAAGTTAGATGGCCTTTTCTTCCGGCCCGCCTGCGTGCTTCCTGAATGACTTCTTCAACAGCGGACTGATCGAAATCGGGTATATGGCCGTCCCGCTTAACTTCCTGTGCCACGAACCGAACAAGATGCTTGCGGTTATCAGCAGTGTCTTCCATGGTGTCACGCATGTAGAGCTCATATCCATAACCCTTTATACGTGACCTGAGTGCAGGATGCATTTTTTCCACAGCATCCAGATTACCTGCAGCTACCATTATAAAGTCACATGGAACCGGTTCTGTTTTCACAAGGGCACCTGAACTGCGCTCTGACTGACCTGTAATCGGATATTCTTTCTCCTGGATTGCCGTAAGCAGGCTCTGCTGGGATTCGATCCTGAGAGTATTGATCTCATCAATGAAGAGTACACCTTTGTGGGACTTGTGAATATCTCCACTCTCTACCCTGTCATGAGACGGGGTTTCCAGTCCTCCTGACTGGAATGGATCGTGCCTGACATCCCCAAGGAGGGCGCCTGCATGGGTACCGGTGGCATCAATATAGGGAGCATTGTCCTGCTCATAATTTGAAACCAGCAGCTTTGGGATCATCATTTCTTCTTTTGGCATAAATTGCCTGCTAAGAATTAGCATCATTATAGCTGCAATGATACCCCAGAGAAGTTGACCCACATAGAAAGAATACATCACAATACCAAAAATAAGGAACATCATCAACATGTTCCTTGATTGGGATTTCTTTCTGGCCTCCATTTTATGAGCCATAATAATCTCCCTGCCCTTTCCGGCAGGGACGGTACGGATACGTGGATTGTTGTTGTCTTCAACATTGGGATATGCAAGGATATCCTGCAGTTCCTCCTTTGGAAGCAATTCAGCCATTGCCTTTGCAAGCATGGATTTACCGGTACCAGGAGTACCGATCATCATAACATGTCTCCTCTGACTTGCAGCTTTCTTGACAACCTCCACCGCATGATCCTGACCAATGATCTGGTCGATCAATAGTTTAGGCACTTCGATGGAACTGGTGGTGTCAAATGATTCTTCCAATTCCTCATCTTTAGAAGCCATTTCTTCCGCCATATTTTACTCACGTTTAAATCAATATTAAAAGTTCACAATCTCCAGAGTCTATCAAAAGTATATAATCAGTGGATTGGTATAATGCATGAAATAAACTCATTCCTGATAAATATATTTAACCGTTCAACTTGTCCTTTTCGGGAAAAAGTGCATGGCATATTGTGACAATTATATTTGTTAATTTCCAGGCTCATAACATAATTACAATAAACATAACATGCAATAAATTTGTTAAAGGGAAGAAACATTCTATATATAAAGACTTGCATAGTAATCAACGGTGTACCAATGGAAAGGCTATCTACAGGAATTCAGGGTCTTGACAAAAAAGTTGGTGATGGATATCCGGGGAAAAAAGGAATTCTTATCACCGGTGCCCCGGGATCAGGTAAAACTATTCTTGCAATGCACGCAATAAATCAGGCATGTACAGATGGAAAAAAATCTGTAATAATGGCAACAGAAGAGACCGAAGAAGATATTACCGAACAGGCAAAGATGTTTGGATTTCCTTTTGAGGAATATATAAAAAATGGTTTACTTGAAGTTGTAAAAATACTGGAAATGAGAAGTCGGAGCGTAACTAAGGCTGCTGAAATGATAGATGGGTTGAGTTTTAAACAGGTTGACCTCATAAACATGCCTGAACTGATACCTTATGATGCCGAAGTAATAGTAATGGACAATATCGGAGTTTTCGCAATTGGTTTAACACCACGTGAATTTCGTGATCAGTTTGATACATTGAATCTTTTACTTTCACAAAAGGATGTTACAACACTTTTTGTGATGGATGAAGCTGCGCACCAAATGACCCATGAAGTTGCAGATTACTCGACTTTTGGAAACATCAAGTTATTGGTTAAGGAAAATCCCTATACAGGGAAAATGGAACGTTTTATTTTCATACCAAAAATGAGAAATACAGCCATTTCTCTTGACCCTGTTCCGTTTGATATTACATCAAAAGGCATAGACATAAAAGGCAAGAAAGACAATTGATAGCACTTTTTGTTAAAAAGACTTATTAATCAAGTATCCCAACCATAACACAGGAAATATGGAAAGCGAAATCACACCTAAAATACTCATAGTGGATGACGAACCACAAAATCTGGATTTAATGGAAGCATACCTTTCCCACTTATACGAACTTACTCTGGCTGAAAGTGGAGAAGAATGTCTCCAAAAAGTGAAAGAAAAAGACATAGACCTTATTCTTCTGGACATTATGATGCCGGATATGAGTGGCTATGATGTTGCTAAAAAATTAAAAGAATCAGAAAATACACGCCATATCCCGATTATTATGGTAACTGCACTATCTGAAAAAGAGGACCGCATTAAAGGTATTGAAGTTGGTGCAGATGATTTTCTTACAAAACCTGTAAACCGGGTGGAACTTCTAACCCGTGTAAAGTCATTGTTGCGCATCAAAAGCCTCCATGATGAGCTGGTGGCTGAAAAAGAGCACCTTAAAATGCAAAATCGCATTCGAAAAGTTTTAACCTCAATTATTCCCTCCCTACTTAGTAGTGCACCACCTGAACAGAAGAAAATAATTATTCGTCAAATGGTTGATATGGTGGAAGATATTGTACGTAGTGATTGTGAGAGGAAAACTGCAGATTCGCAAGATGTAGCCGAAATTTGCTGCGGGGCTATGAATCAACTGGGAGCCAGTTATTTTGTAGAGGATGACAGTGACAATAATGGGTGTTCGATCATAAAAGCACACAGGTGCCCATGGGGAGAAGAATGTAAGATAAACCCCATAATGTGCAACCTCACCACCGGAGTTTTCTCAAAGATGGTTAACGGAGTCACCAACGGCGAAGTTATCGTAGATAAAACAATGGGTAATGGGGACGACCACTGTTGTTTTCATATTTGTTTAGAAGAAGAATGAAAATTCATTCTCCTTTGAGTTTCAGGATGCGGATTGCCATATGAGCTGCATTTGCACCGTTATCAATACCAACAGTTGCAACCGGTACACCCGGTGGCATCTGTGCTGTGGACAATAATGCATCCAGTCCCCCAAGTTTGGCACCCACAGGCACCCCGATAACAGGCTTGTCAGTCTTTGATGCTATCACGCCGGGAAGTGCGGCAGAAAGTCCGGCTATCGCAATGTAAACGATAGCCTCGTCCTTACCTACATATTCATCCAGTTCATCGGGATTGCGGTGGGCAGAAATTACCTGTACATCATAACTGTAATCTGTGTTGTCCAATACATTGGTTACACGATTCGAAATTGCCCGGTCCGATTCAGACCCCATCACTATTGCAATATCTACCATTTTTGTACCTCTTATTAAGGAAGATTACCTTCACCGCTTAATTCATGTTGCCTTTCTATATTCATTTGTATAAGGAGTTTGAAAATCTGTTTTACCACTGTGGAATCTAAACCTTTTTCAGTAGCAATAGAAACAGCTCTATCTATTACCACATCATTTTGCGTGTCGTCATTGATAGGAAGATTGGCCTGGTGTTTGTACTTTAAAATATCATCTGCAAATTCAACTCTTTTTGCAATGAGTTTCACCAGTTCCCTATCAATATTCTCGATCTCCTGTCTTACATTTTCGATTGTCATAAAAACCAACAATTACCTGGTTTAAATTGCTCCTTCATTATTGATCTTCGTCCTTATCACATTTCCGCCTGTAATACGCTTCTCCCAGGCCTTTGCAAGTTTGTCCAGATCGGAGCTATCCCCAATTGCCACATATGCAGGACCTGTGCCAGAAAGGGTGACGCCTTCAATACCACTTTCAAGGGCTACCATCATTGGTTTGGTATCAAAACCCAAAGCACCACAATAAAGAAAACCATTTAATGTCATTGCTTTCTCAAATTCCCGATGGATTACAAGGTCATAAGCCATGTCTATCCAGGGTCCAATTAATTTTGATCCTGTTACGTCAGTCTCCGAACTATATGCCTTTTGAGGAGGAACAAAAACAAGTACTTCACTATTTTTCTTGATGCGGTTGAAAAGAATATCTTCTTTGTTATCAGTTACTACCACACCACCAAAAAAAGATGCACAGGCATCATCGAAAGCCCCTGTGATTGTCACTCCGGATTTTTTAGCTGCCTGGACCCCTAATTTCACCATATCCAGAGGTTCCATTGATTCTTTTATGGCATCCAGAGTAGCAATGATAACAGCATTAGCCGCAGCACTGCTACTTTTTAATCCGCTTGCATGAGGAATTTCACTTCTTGTTTGTACCGTGCCCTGCATTTTCAAATTAAACAGGTCAAGAGTTATGCCAACTGCATTCTCGATCAGAGTGGTATCCATATCCCCATTCTCTTCAATAATGCCTTCTATAGGACCATCGCCCTGTGATAATTCAACCCTGGCAAATGTCTTGAGGTCCAATCCAAAAGCTGCACCTTTCCAGGTAGAAATTGCATTGAGGATGGTACCTGCACCCAAAGCTTGCCCATATCCTGTTACAGTCATGAAAAATATCTCCTTCTATCAGAGTTGCTGTTCAAACATTTCTTTAAGTTTACTAATATCAGCAATAATTGTATCCCGTTCTAATTCAACGGAATTTTGCTCCCTGCTGTATTTATCCGTCAACTTATCAATAAAATCCAGTTCGACATGAGCAGAAGTAAATTCCGGATGGTATGAAGACAAATCTTCAAGAGGTATTACTGCAACACTTCCCTTTGTAGTCTTTGCCTCCAGTCCTTTAACTATAAGTGAATAATTGAATTCCTGGAAACCATATGTACGAGCCAGGTTCCTGGATGTATCCTGAACCTGTTGTGCCCTTTTTGCATTCATACGCCGATAAGCAGCAGTTGAATCTTTATATTCCAGAAAACAGACCCTGTTTTCCCTCCACCAGACAGCATCATATTCTGCAAGAGTGGATGAATTGCGGGAAGCCAGAACATTGAACAATACACCATTTACATCCGAAATGTCCAGATTTTGTCGAAAATCATATTCAGATTCTACAATATCGGGCCGTGTACGCAGACTGTAAGGCTCTTGTTTTCTAAATTCCAGCATAGATGGAAATAAAGCTACCTTTTATTTAAAATTGATCAGGGAAAGAAAAAAGGAAAATTATCTCCTTATATCCTTCTTCCCCATTTTGATGTCCCCTACACCCAGGAAAGTAAACCTTGTTTCCATTGGAATACCGACTCCATGCACCTGAACATCCTTGCGGTCAACATCTATAGTTATTTCACCTTCGTCCAGTTCGGCCTCATGCATGTAATCCATTATCAATCTATGGCCGATCTCCCGGGCAGCCTGCACGGCTTCTTCATGGGATTTGAAATTTTCATTTCCGCCGGGATAAAATAATGACACAGAAGAAGGACGTAGATTATATTTAGATTCACCAAAATTCGGACGAATTAGAACTTCGATACGCTTTATTCCCTTACCTGCAAGCGCTCCTACCGCATTACCCACCTCCGCATATTCAGGCAGGATTATTTCCGCATCTACTAACTTTTGCATATCATTTACATAGGCCTGTACAGGACCTCCAAGCAGTACCACGGGAACATCCACATGAAATCCGCCATAATGATTGCCACGGACAACTTTATTGATCTGTGAATCCTCGAGGTCATTAAAGACATAGGAAAGAAGGTTCTGTGCCATGTTCTTTGCAACTTCATCTTTAACTTTACCGGCAATTTCATCAGCATCCAGATCTGCGAAGTATCCAAGTATTTCTGCACCGACCCTGGAAGCTTCACTGTTCCACTCATTATATTCCCCAAGAACATGAAGGGCATCGGTTGGAGTAAAACCTATGGCCTGTACCAGACGTTTCTGGATCAGGCTTGCCATGACCATAGGCGATGGCAATGCTTTACTGTCCCAGTAGATGTCACTCACGGTCAGGGGTTCATCCTTTATGCGGGAAAGAAGGTCTTCTTCGCGATCTGTAAGTTCAATGGGTTCCTGTTTGGTTCTAATAAAGAATTTTGTGGGCTGGATATTTTCCCCTAGCTGGCTTTTCAGTATACTCTGTCCTTTCTTGAGTTTTGTAATGATTTGCGGATATTTACTGGCAGCCACACAGAGAGGAACGACCCGGCGTGGACCTATGAAAACATTATGATTCTTAACCCACACATGACTATCTCCACCCATTGCAGAGGTTTCCATTCTTATGGCTTCCACCTTGGTTGGCCAACCCCCAACAGTTGCCCCTTCATCGGTTATTTCAGGTAGATTGTCAATAACCATAGCTACATCGGTACTTGTACCTCCGACATCAATGACCAGGCAATCTTTGCTTTTGGCAAGATATGAAGCACCAACAAGGCTTGCTGCAGGACCGGTAAATATTGATTCGATCGGGTGTTTGAGAGCTTCTTTCATACCCACTATGGAACCATCACATTTGAGCATCATAAGTTTTGCATCGATTCCTCTTCGATCTATCTCAGATGCAACTGTTTCCATAAACCGGGTCGATATGGGCAAAAGCTGGGCGTTTAGATAGGCTGTAACACCTCTTTCATATGCTCCCAGGGACTGGGAAAGTTCATGGCCACAGATCACAGGCAAACCGGTCATTTCATCTATAACTTCCCTTGCCTTCAATTCATGGTCCGGGTTTCTTACACTAAAATAGGCAGAAACTGCAAATGCTGATACCTTATCCTGAACTTCTCCTACAAATTCTTTTATAGAATCCATGTCAAGGGATTGTTTTTCGTTCCCTCCGGAAGAATGGCCGCCCTGTACAGATATTGAATACTTGATTGATGAATCGTTTGGAACCTCTCCCCCTATCATGATAAGAGCTACCGGATAACCTGTACCTTCCAGAATAGTGTTGGTTGCAAGAGTGGTAGAGACCGATACCAGAGAGACTTTTTCCAGAAATGACTGATCCAGGCCGTCAAGTACTTCCTGAATTCCATCCAGCAAATCAGGATAGGTCGTGCGGGCCTTTCCATGATCAATAATCTTCCCATCCGAATCCCGCAGGATTACGGCATCTGTATATGTTCCACCGGCATCTATACCAAGACTGTATTTCATTTGTAATCCTCTGGCAATTTTTAAATATAAAACTATTATATTCAATTTAAGATTAACTTTTTTAATTTCTATTACGCAACAATACCGTCAACCTGCACAACAATAAACCTTTCGTTTTGCTTTGAAGTAACAAAAGGTGGTTTTTCCTTTTAAGCATAATGAACTACTGAAAATATACCTGTATTTCAGCGGTTGTGTGTACATTCAATAACCATCAATTTTTCAAAAAAAGACCGGGTCTCAGCTACCACATAGGCACTGAACCTCTCTCGCTCCATGATATCAAATACTTCCCCTTTACCTGTAAGGGAAGAAATGAATAACAGAACACTCCCTTCGGGTTTGAGATAGTCAGATACTTCAGCAAAAAAGGTTGCTATAGTATCCCTTCCCTCAACTCCTCCATCAAAAGCATAATTGAGCCAACCCTCTAACTTTTCGTCTTCGGAGGTCGGGAGATAGGGAGGATTGAACAGTATGACATCAAAATATGCTTTTTTCCTGAGCCCTGCGAAAAGGTTACTGCGGAAAACCTGGATGCCGTTTTTATATGCGCATTCAAGAGCATCAGGATTTATGTCACAACCTATGGGTTCTACATTCTTATTAGCAGCAACCACTGCAGAAACAAAGCCACTTCCCACACCCATTTCCAGCACATGCATACCGTCACTGATACGGTCTATCGCAACATCTGCAAGCAGGAAAGAATCTTCCGCAGGTTCATAAACATCTTTTTCAATGTTAACATAAGCATTGCGATATGAAATGGGAGCCATTAGTCATCCCTTGCTTCATAGAGAATATTGGATATGGTTGCAAAATCTTCAGGAAAAAGCTGTTCAGCACGTTTTCCCAGGAAATCTTCAGGAATTAAACGAAGAATGGATTCCTGGTTTGCCAGGGGCGGATTGAATTTCGTAAGAGCATTTTTCATTTTCTTGCGCCTCTGGCCAAATGCAGCCTCGACAACCCTGAAAAAGAGTTGCTCATTCTTCACCTCAAAAGCCGGTGGCCGGGGTACCACTTCGACTATTGCGGACCAGACTTTTGGAGCGGGAGTGAAAGCAGAGGGAGAAATTTTGCGAAGGAGCCTGACATCAGCAAAATACTGTGTGTCCACTGAAAGCCGACCATAATTCTTAGAGCCCGGCACTTCTACCATTCTTCTGGCAAACTCGTACTGATACATTAAAATCCCTTTTTCAAAACCGTGGTTAAGAAGACGGAATGTTATGGGAGAAGAGATTGAATAAGGTAAATTTGCTACAACTTTATTGAAGGCAGGGAGTTCAACTTTCATTGTATCCCCTTTAATTATATCAATATTGGATACGTCGTGGAACCTGTCCTGCAGCACTGTCACCAGACGGGGATCCCGTTCTATAACAATAACCCTGCCTGCCCTGGCTACCAGACGCTCTGTCAGATTTCCGATACCGCCGCCTATCTCAAGAACGACATCATCACCTTGCAGGTCTGCAGCTTCTGCTATTGAGTCCAGTATAGGTTCATTTACCAAAAAATGTTGGTCAAGGGAACCACCCCTGATCCCATATTTTTTAAGAATAGAGTATACCACATCTATACCCTTTATTCATTGTGGGGGCGGCGATGTGGTCTTGTGAAGAGTCTGTACTTGATATTATCATCTTTAAGTTCTTCCATGATACGATTGACAATAGCCTTCTGGGGCGTATGTACTCCTCCCACACGTTCATGGAGTTCTTCAAGACTTTTGAACTCACCCTTCTTACGTTCATCGATTATCGCCCACATGAGTTTTTTGCCAATACCGGGTAAAAGCTCTAGCATGTGCTGGCGAGTCGTTATGGGATGAGCTTCATTGAAAAACTTTACAAAACGCTCCTCATGATGTTTTACCGATTGCTCCAGTACATACGGAAGCTCAAGTTGTGCACCACTTGTAAGATCATTGTAATGAATCCGATGCTTGACATGATCAATTACTTCCCTGTCACCCTCTCCGATATAAACTCTGGACTGTATCTGAGGAGTGACTTTTTCCTTGGGGACAAGTTCCATGAGTACGAATTTAGAATCACCTACTGCCTGGGCTAAGGGTGTTTTCTGGTATGTGGGACGTGGATCATTAGGATTTCCATAAGGAAGATAATCCAGAACCCATGCGTACTCTTCTCTTTCAGTTTTATTCCCCTTTGTAGTCATTATATCCTCCATGGTGCACGTAAGACTAGATATTATCTAAAAGAAAAAGTCGTATATGGAATATAAATTTATTCCATATAATCCATTACGAGTTCAAGGATGGTGTCAAGCTCTTCATCTGAGAGAGTGTATCTCTCTTTGGCATAAAGGGTACGGAGTTCATCCCTGGAAAGTGGCATTGTGTCCACTATCCGAATTGCAATCTCCGGTTTCATTTTCTCCACTTCAAGCAATTTGTTGACAAACTCGCGTGCTTTTTCAGCACTTGTCTTTGAGAACATGTCTGCATGGTTTATGGCTTTACGCAGCTCATATCCAAGCTCTTCTTCGTTATTGACACGTTCTTCCAGAATCTGGTGGAGAATTGCCCTGACCTCAGGTAACGTAAGTAATTCTTCATCAAGAACTTTTTTAACTATCATTGGAAAGCACTCATCCATTCTGCCTTAAGTTAACCTGCCTTTAAGGCAGGAATAATGCAACAGACAACTATCAGAGGCAAAGCAGATATAGCTATTTCTGCAAGCCTCTGATATTTATATTTCTTACCAGAAATCAGTATTTCTGGGGTTTAAGGTGCTGTGGCAGGACAATTACCTGCTTATTGGCATTTCCTTCACGTACTTCAAGGATGTAGGCACGCCCGCGCTGAGAGAGTACCTTACCGGTTTTACCCTGGTATCTGGGATTTGGCATTCCTTTCTGGACACTGGGATCAATATCTATATGGACTCTCTGTCCTTCACTGAAACTCTGGATGGCTTTGCTCACAGGAGAGAGTCCTCTTTCCCTGATTGACTTTTTAAGCTTGTATCTTGTACAGTATCTTTCACCATTTGATTTTGGCATAATGTTCCTCCGTTGATGATATATAAATTATAATCCGGTTAAATCTTCACATCGACCACATCAAGTTCTTCAACCACTGCATCAATTCCAAGCAGACCGGTGAGGCTCGGAGTCGTGCGTCCCTCGTCACTGGATATAAGCTCTTTCACATAAAGCCCGCCTTCACAATCAACCCTGATTATTGCATGATCCTGATGATATTCGAGAAGTTCTATCGAATGCACCTGACGTTTCCTTACAAGATCAGCCCTTCGATGCGACACCCTTTGAGGCGTGCGCTGTTCGATTAGATTACCCTGGAGGTCCTCAAGAGCAGTCCTGATGGCGTCTTCCGTAACAGGGGCACTGAATGTAACTTTAAGCTTATAAACTTTATCCGCCGTAGAGTTCTTGAGGGTCTGAACTCTGGCCTTGTCCGCAAATTTGAGACCTTCAACTTCAATTTTCCCGTCAGCTTTACTGTTTATTTGCTCTTCCAGATCAGAAAGATTGTAGTTACGCTTACCCGGATTTATAGCTTCAACTACAAATGGGCGACCTGCACCGAGCATTAAGGCGTCTATGTCTTCCCTTCCAGCACCGTGGAATTTAGTGTCATCACTGTCAAATGCTTCAATTACAGGTTCACTAACCAATTCATCCACGGATTCGGGATATTGTTTTCCTGTATTATCACAGCTCTGACATCCCTTTCCCTTGCATTTGCGGCAGGGCCATCGGGTCTGGGGTATGCCACGCACAAGTTTGCGATAGCGACCTTCAACATAAACCGAGCGGATTTCCAGTATAATATCTTCTTCTGCTATGTCAAGAATAACAACAACATCGGGCATTTTGATGTTTACTTCTTTGCCGCTGCGGGCTGCCAGGCGTTTTCCGATCTCCCTGTTAAGTTCAGTTTTCAGCTGCTCGGCATAATCAGCCCCGCATTCAGCCCAGAGGATCTCTTCATTCTCAGCCAGCAGTCCGCTAACCTTTGTACCCACGACAAAAGTGGAATACTCGATTCCTTCAAGAGCCTTTATAGCTCTGTCCACCCATTCATCCAGATTGTTAAAAAGCCCAATGCATACCCAGCATTCCTCTTCTTCACAGGAGGCATCCAGTGTCTTACATGCGTAGGAGTTGGAAAGAGCGAGTTTTTCAAGTAAATCCTTATAGCCTTCTTCTTTCATCAGGCGTGCAGCTTCTAAAGAGAGGGATAGTTTGATAGCCTCTCCTCTTTCAGCATTTGTCAGGCCGGTAAGCAAGCGGGCAAATTGCCTGCCCATACAATTGTCGCATATTGGACCTTCCTCAATGATTCGGGCTGCTGTTTGCA
Source organism: Methanohalophilus sp. WG1-DM (assembly GCF_004104135.1). NCBI lineage: Archaea > Methanobacteriati > Methanobacteriota > Methanomicrobia > Methanosarcinales > Methanosarcinaceae > Methanohalophilus > Methanohalophilus sp. WG1-DM. The sequence continues at coordinate 195,531 of NZ_RRBA01000001.1, forward strand.
TTATGGTCATGTATTCACTTCCAATAGCAAAAAGGTTAATATTCTTTTTCCCTGCGGTCAAGTTCGTTGTGTAAAATTGTAATACAATGGTCCGAATGAAGCGAGATCGGGCCTATATTAAGTTTTATTGCACCGGCTTTTTCTATCTCTGCCTCTTCTTCTTCGGTAACACCGCTGTGATCACCCAAAATAAAGACCATATCCCCCCTGGGCAGGGTTTCTTCCCGGATTTCCTTTCCGTCTTCAAGCAGATAATAAAGGGAGCAACCCTGCTGCTTGAATTCCGAAAGGAGGGTGGATAGGTTTGCATCACGCACGGTGACACCGGGTGTGGAACGAATCTCAAAGTCAGAAGAATCCTTATCCAGGGCTTTTTTGATAAGAGAGCCACTACTTCGTTCATCCGGATTCAGGTAACGTACGGTCTCCCCGTCAAATTTGATAACCCTGCCAGGGTCGGGTTCTCCGAGGAGCAGGAGGTGAATCTGTACGTCTCGGCGCAGGTCATGGGAGAGAAAAAGGGCTGAATTTACGCACCTGCACAGTATATCCATCCTGCCGGCAGAACCAGGCAGGTCATTCAGGGAAAAATCATCGGCGGTATGCGCCTTATGGGCAATAATGAGAAAGTGTTTCATAGTGGTTATCCTTTCAATTTCTGATGCCGATAAAATGTGCAGTACTATTTAAATTTGATTATGTATTTTGCCAATGAAGCAGGTATATAAATTTAAAGAATATTAAATTATTGTAAATCCAACAGGAGTCACACAAATGGCAGACGAAATCGATTACAATATTATTGGGAATGACATGCAGCTTGTGGAGATCGAACTTGACCCTTCAGAAAGTGTGAGGGCAGAGGCTGGAGCTATGATGTATATGGGCCAGGACATCAAAATGCAAACATCAACAGGCGGTGGACTTTTCAAGGGACTCAAGAGAATGGTTACCGGTGAGAGTTTCTTCATCACTTCCTTTACCAATGACGGAGACGGTAAGGAAAGGGTCGCATTTGGTGCACCATACCCGGGCAAGATTATTCCTATAGACCTGTCAGAAGTTGGTGGAAGTTTCCTGTGCCAGAAAGATGCTTTCCTTTGTGCGGCCAACGGTATAGAGGTGGGCATTGCATTTTCCAAGAGAATCGGTGCCGGTCTTTTCGGGGGAGAAGGTTTCATCCTCCAGAGACTTGAAGGAGACGGCCTGGCCTTTGTGCATGCCGGTGGAACGATAATCAAAAAAGAACTGGATGCAGGAGAGACCATGCGTGTGGATACCGGCTGTCTTGTGGCTTTTTCTGAATCTGTGAACTATGACATTAAATTGGTAGGCGGATTTAAGAATGCACTGTTTGGCGGAGAAGGAGTGGTCCTTGCTACGGTATCAGGTCCCGGTACGGTGTATCTGCAGAGCCTGCCATTCTCCAGGCTGGCTGACAGGATTGCAGCTGCCACAGGCCTTGGTTCCCAGAGTAACAGGGGCGAAGGCGGCGGCTTGAGCGGTATCCTCGGCGGCGATAAGAACTTCTAAGGAGCATAAATGATGCGTATAATTGCAATGTCCGATGCACACGGGAATTTTACACGCATCCCTGCCATACTTGACAGGGCAGGGGATATGGATTTGATACTGGTTGCAGGAGATATTACCAACTTCGGGCCGGATGAGCAGGCCCTGGAGATGATGGGAATGTTTGACAAACCAACCCTGGCCATTCCGGGCAACTGTGACCTGCAAAGTATCTGCAATCTTCTGGATGAGTCAAAGGCCATAAATCTCCACGAGCGTTTGTGGACCATGGAAAATGTGGCTTTCATAGGGATGGGCGGGTCCAACCCCACACCTTTCAAAACTCCCTACGAAATCGAAGAGGAGGAAATTGCAGCAACCCTGGACAAACTGGCTGCTGAAGGAAGACAGATGGGCGATTATCTGGTGCTGCTGTCCCATTCACCCCCTTACTGCACACTGGATCGCATCGAAGCCGGCAATGTGGGCTGTAAAGCTGTAGCCGACATGCTGGGCAAGGTGGACCTGATCGTCTGTGGCCATATCCATGAGGACAAGGGAGTCATGGAAGTGGCCGGTACAACTGTCGTGAACACCGGTATGGCTTCGGAAGGCTCGGCTGCCCTTATCGAACTGGATGAAAAGTCGGGCAAACTGGATATCGAGATGCTGCAGGTCTGATCTCAGGGGTCGATTTCCAGCAGGTCCGAGGCGATGTGCACTTCACCTTTGAATCGGCTGCGCAGGTATTCCAGTGATTCCTGTTCATGCCCCTGCATTTGAGGGTAGAGATGGGTCAGGTAGAGTTTGCCTGCATCAAGTTTTTCGAGATAGGGGGCCAGCATATTCGGTGTGGTGTGGCAGTCGACGTCAAAGCCTGGGGGAAACGAACATTCGTGGATGAGAATATCGGCTCCCTGTGCCAGTTCCATGAGGGAGTCACAGGGTTCGGTGTCCCCGGCATATACCATTATTTTCCCTCCGTCCTCGAGTCTGTAACCCAGGGAGAGTACGCTGTGCACTCCTGCGGCACAGCTGAGCCGGCAGTCACTACCGTCAAGTACGATTTGCCGGTCGGGTTTGAGTTCGGTGACGGAGAGGTCAAACCTGCCCTGTAAATAGGGATACAGCCCGAACAGGCCGTCCAGCCAGTCCCGGGTACCCTCTGGCCCGTAGATGACACAATCGTTTTTCTCGCACAACCAGCGGCTTTTGAGCAGGGGCAGGACATCGGCCACATGATCCAGGTGCAGGTGGGTCAGGATGATTGCATCAACATCCCGGGGATCACGCCCGCTCTCAAAGAGGCGCTGCAGCACCCCGGCCCCGCAGTCAAAAAGTAATAAACGGCCGTTTTCAGTCTCAACTGCAATCCCGGACTGCACCCTGCCGGGCCTGGGGATTGCCACACCGCTACCAAGGAATTGTATTTTCATGCCTACCATAATAAGGTTTAAGTAACTTAACTCTAATTATGGATTCCGAATGGCTTTATAAAGCTCATTCATCCAACCAACCGGCAAAGGCTAATTCTACACATCTTCCTGCGAGGGTTGCCCAGCCCGGTCAAAGGCGCCGGACTTAAGATCCGGTTTCGAAGGAATTCGAGGGTTCGAATCCCTCCCCTCGCATCGCTTTTTTGGGGTTATAGGTATATCTGAAAAAGTGAACTCCCACAATTTGCTTACTGATAATAAGATATAATTTTATTTATCTGCTAATATGTTCTTTTAATCTATCAACCATACTTTTTATATCTTGAATAAATGTTACAGATACAATGAGCAAAGACATGCTTGCAAAAGTACTGAGAATTGCCTGTATGATTAAAATAATTAATGAATTATAATTATCCAATAAATTATAAAGTATTGCTGATACTACCATAATTAAAATAGGAACAGTATATGGATGACTATAAGAGAATATCATCTCATACAATTTTACATATAAAGGAATAGAGATAATATATGCCAATAGAATTAAAATAAGATATGTTTCTGCATTATAAGTTTTAAATATATACATAAATAATGTTAAGATAATTAACAAAAATGGGATTGCAAATAGAAAGCGTTCTAGATTCTCTAAACTAAAATCTGAAATTTGGATAGTAGTATAGTTTTCTGATGGATAATTATAGAGATTCTTAAATATAACAGCACATAAGAGTATAGAAATAGCAAGTGAAGAAACAACACCCAAGTTCAAAATGAAACCAAAACCATTTTCTAATGTTTTTAGTGAGTTAGAAAAATAACCTGCTAACGCCATGAAAAATCCAAATACAACAAAAATATTTATGTTGTCATTTATAAACTTATCAATCATAAGTATCACTTGCAATTACTTTTTGAATAGTGTTAAATTTTTGCCATATATTTGTTTGCATAGTTTAGTTAATCAACCTCCTTACAGCAGGAATATTTAAATTAAGATCTCCATCCTCCCGTATCCTATTCTTGATCCCCTGAAACCTACATCTAGAAACCCCTAAATCCTCAGCCTGTTTTTGAGACATATTTAGAATATTATCCATTATCTCCTGTTTGTTAATGAATTTCTGAGGCCTTGCAACATCCAACTCCTGATCATCAATATCAGTATGCTTCCTTGCAAGAATACCAATCTCACCAACAAACTTATGCTCTGGATGATCCACATACTCAAGAATTGTATTGCTTAATGGTTTGAAATAGTAAGATCCTTGCCTGATTTCTCCTGTCTGATAATCAATAAAAGGCTTATAGACGATCTTCTGGTAATCTTTGGCAAAAGGGGCGTCGATATGATTGAGCATATGAAAAAATTCGGTGACACTCTATACATTCGTAGTTTCGCTGCTTACATACTAGCTATACATAAAGGAGAAATCTAATTTTATTTTCTTGCCGGGATGGTGCCGAAAAAGCAATAAAAAACCCCGCACATTAGAAAAGACTTTTACTTAAGATCTACAGTGCTCCTACATTGTGGATATTGATTGCAAGACAAAAAAGGACCATACTTTCCGACTTTGTAACGCATTTTACCCTTGTTGCATTTTTCACAAGACATATTCATTGAACCAACTGCTTTTCCAATTATGGACCTAGGAATAATTTTTCTTTTAATACATTTTTTTGTTGAACAATTTGGGCAAACAAGAACCAAATCATCTTTTTCGTATTTTAATATAAGTTGTGATTGGCAACCACTGCATTCTTCAAAATGCATTTGATCCAAAACTTTTTTTTCAATATCTTTAATCAAAGAGGTTGGATTGGATATAGGGGATTGTTTTCCTCCTATTTTTGAATTGGGAAAAGGATGTTCATATTTCTGAATTATTTTTTTTATGTTAAAGTACTTTTTATATTCTTTAACCACATTTGCGGAGTGAATTCTAATCATGCTTTCTGATGAATCATTTTGAGATAGAATGTTTAAACTCCCATGATAAAAAACTTCATCATCGATGAATGCAATTTTTTCATGAAACTTTTCATATACCTCCAACTCATTTGAAGCAACTATTACAGATATCCCTATATCTTGTATGTCTTCAAGTAGATTTTCACAATCTTGATTACTAGAACTTTGATACTTTGGTTTTCTTGTAATTAAGTACACACTTACACCTTTGTCAACTAAAAGTCTAAATGTATCCATCAGTTTGCCCATTCTATTATGTGTAATGAATGGGCTAAAAATAATGACATAGTCTTGTGCTTTTTCCAAGTCCATCTTAAAAATACGATAGAAGTTGTTTTCATTCAAAAATACTGTATTTTCTTCACTAATCAACTTATTATTATTTTTTGAATCTCTTTGTTCATCGGAATCTTTATCAAAATATGATGGTAAAATATCTCTGGAATCAATGATTTTACCATGACGTTGGATGGTGTTAAGGGTGAATGAAATAGCATCATTTTCTTTGAAATTATTTTGAATGTACTGACTATTTCCTACAAAAATGAATTTGCCTTGAGTCCGAGAAATTGCTACATTAATTAAATTACCAGCATTGGAGTCGCCAAACGGTCCTTTTAGTAACTTACCTCTTTTATGTGGGGGACCATCAACAATATCAAATATTATGCATTCTCTCTCATTTCCTTGAAACTTATGGATTGTGCTAGCCATTATTTTTTTTCTAGGAATTTCTTCATCATCAAGAAATGTTTGTATCAGCTCTGCTTGAGCTCTATAAGGTGTGATAATTCCTACACTCTTGATACCATTTTTTAAAGCCATTTTTGCAAGAATGGTAGATAGAAATGCATTATATGGATTAACACGAGATCCCATTTTTGGAATTTTACACCATGGGTTCATAGTGGATGTGTCAACCAGTACAAGAGGGTGATTTTTGAATGGAGCTTTGGTTGTTATTTTTTTGATCCTTATTATGGCTTCATGATTTGTCTCCAATTCTCCTTTATACATGGGTTCATTAATCAGGTGGACAATATTCGGATGCATACGATATTGCTCTTTGAGCATCACTAGACGTTCATCTTTTTTTCCAGAATCTACACTATCTTCAATTCCAACATGTCTAAAAATATTTCTGCCTATCCACATTTTAGCAGAAGACCCCTCACTATTTACAATGGGTGGAAGTTGTCTGAAATCTCCAGTCAAAATATAATGTGTTTTATTCACAAGTGTAGATGCAAAAAAAAGGGTTGGTAAAGTGGCCATACTCGCTTCATCGAGCACCATGACATCAAACTTATCATTGAATATTTTGGGATCTAAATATGCTTTTGTAAGTGTGCAGCCAATTACAAGGGCATTATCTTTCACATCATCTTCTATTTTACTAATACTATTAGAAATATTATTGATTTCTTTTTTATACTCTTGTATTTCTATATTTCTATGTTTTTTTATTTCTTCGTCTATCTTTTCAAGAGACAATTTATTAGGATCTGGCATGTCAAGGGAACTAGCAACAACTTCTAAATTCCGTTTCATGTTCTTTATTGTGCCGATTTCAAAATCTCTGTTTCGTTTTAAAATCCAAAGATTCTCTTTTAGATTATTTTTTTCATCATTATTTGTAGTAATATTTTTATTAGATTGCTCTATTTCAGATATTATCTTTTCAGTTTTATTTTTTGAAAAAAATTTCTTAATTGCATTTGCATTTTCTATTTTCTTTAAATATTGCTTTTTTTATTGATTGTATCCTCAATTCTATCATTTGCATCATTTAATTCATGTATTGATCTCTGTAATTTTGAGATTTCATTTTCTGTTTGTAATCGATTGTTTTTTACTATTTCCAATTCTACCAATATATCGATTATGTTTTGATTCTGATATTTAGTTAAATCTGTTTCAAGAGATTTGATCTTTTTTTCAATTAATTGAATTTGCTTGTTCTTTTCTTCTGCTTTTTTCTGAACAATATTTTCTAAAATAAGTTTATCAAATTTTGGATTCTTTTTGGTAGGGGTTCCATACCTAATTATTTTCCCATCTTCAATGATTTCATCATCACTTAGACTCTCAGTATATTTTAATAAAATTTCATCGATTGCAAGATTAGTATGGGAAGTAAGCAGTACTTTTTTATTAGAATTTACCAACTGATCAAGGATTATACTTAATGACCATGTTTTTCCTGTACCTGGTGGCCCCCATATGAAAGTAACTTCTTTTGTGAGTGATTGTAAAATTGCTTTAGCTTGTTCTGAATTTGGTTGGTATTTATATTTATGTAGATTTAATGAAGAAATCGAATTGTCTATTTTTTCTGATTTTTCTGAAGAAAAAAGCTTCATACAACTTTCCTTATTAACTGCCACTTCTCCTGAGTTGATTTTGTTGAATTTATCTAGGAGTAATTCAGGTAATTTCGATCTGGAAGTTTTGATAGTAATTTCTGGAATTATATCTCCCATATTTTCTTCAAGAGAGATGTTTATTCCTTCGATATCTGTAGATACAATTTGCCCATTCAGGTGGCGATTGTCAATAAAAGTATCAATTGGAGTGTCGTCAGGTATGTTGGGAATTGAATCATTTAGAAATCTGTATACAAACTGTTTTGAACTTGAGAACAAGAGGTTGCCTTTATAATATTTTAAACCCCTGCCGCCTACATCTTTTTTTAACTCCTCTATTTCTTGCTTCAAAGCCTGCTGAAAAATAGATGTATATTCTCTAAAATTCTTTGGATATCCTTTATTTTCCACTTCACAAAATTGCATACTCATAGAACCTTATTTTGAAATTATGGGACAAACAACGTTTTTTGCAATATAAACGTAAGAAGTATCATACCTTCTAATATAAATATATTTACATGTTTCTACTCCTTTGAATTGAAGAAGATGGAAATTTCTAAGGGTACTTTGCATTACACGAAGCAGAATGCTAAAACTGATAAGCCATTTACTCTTAATACTCATGTTAAGGAAAGGTTGGAGATGTGGGAAGAATGATAATGACAGGTACAAAAGGAGATCCAAAAAATGAACGGAATTAACCTTAATGTCATACCATGTGAAACAAATTTAAAAACCAATATTAAGGACAATGGTAGTCCCTGTCCTGTTTGTAACGTTCCAGGTAGTTTTGTAAAAAATATTACTGTAAGACATATGATATGTGATGACCTGTTAGAAAATATAGGTGATTTTGACTATTATTTATGTATGAATGAAGATTGCAAGATTTCTTATTATAACAATGATTTCAGAGTTAAATTCGAAAAAAGTGATGTAAAAGTACCAATATGGTTTAAAAAAGGTGCAAACCCGAAATATGCCTGTTATTGTAGTAAAGTAACAGAAGAACAAGTTATAAACGCTGTGATTAATGATAATGCAACTAATATGAAAGAAGTTTTAGAAATCACAGGAGCAATGACTAATCCAAATTGTCAAATAAATAATCCGTCAGGTAAATGTTGCCATCACACAATACAGGGAATTATAGATAAAACATTAATTGATTAATATAATTTAAAATATTTCATTGGTGACATGTTTTCCACAGGAAGTAGAAAGGAGGATAAAGTAAATGAGCGGCGATGTAGTCCATTATGAACATAGCCATTTTGATTACGATTGGATAAATGACAGTATGTACATCTATCCTCAGGACCGCAAATACAAATCCTCATTAATGTTAGATGATATCATCCTTGACGTGGACGAAAATAACAAGTTTGTCGGCATTGAAATACTTGATGCATCCAGGAAATTCAATATCAGTAAATATGAGATGCGTGAACCTGTGGAACTGAATGTTAATTTTGAAGTAGAAGACGGTAAACTTACTCTCAACCTTAAAATGACTTTTGTAAAAAGGAATCATCCCGTTGCAAAGACTGTTTCCGTTACAGGTAACAACGAGATGAATTTATCGCCGGGGTCAACCACCCTGGCACTGGCATGATTTTTACTTACCTTTCAATGCTGGTGTTTCGATCAAAAAATATAGCACTTGAAAAACCCGAACTGCTGAATCCACCCGACCCAACTTTGCCTTTGATTTTTCTCACTTCACTTGAGATCTGTTTTGGAAGGAGTTTGAGGGTTTGAATTCCTCGCATCGTGTCGCTTTTTTTGGGATATGGCAGGTTGCATTATTTGTACGCACAGTATTAGGGTTTAATAATATTTTAAAAAAATTTGAACATAAGTAAATGCTTTATAATTTACAAATTATTGCTAAAACCAATTTTTTTGTATGCTTTTTAGTATAAATATATTAGAATTGTATTATATTCACGCAATGAATTCTCTCAATAATTTTGTACTATTAAATAACTCATCTGATATTGCAAATAATAAATGAGCAGATAATATTACAACAAAAAATCGAAACCAAAAATTCAAAAAAGGAATACATTAATAAAAGAATTAATATGTATAGATTGAATATGATTGAAAAGTTATAAATGTTAGGTTCTTAACTATGATTCATAATGCTTTAACATCCTTGTACAAATCTTTTAAATTTGCTGATGAAATATCAATTAGTGGTTCATACATAAAAGAATTAAAATGTATATTCTCTGGAGTCATAAGGTTCACTCCATCAATTACAGCCAAATTTTCATCATTTGGATTAATTTCTTTTAATTTTTTAATAAGTGTGGATGTTTGATTGCTAGTTATGTTATTGACAAATTGTTGATCATTGATTTTTTTTATTATATATTTCTCTGTCAAGAGTCGAATTGCAATTGCCAAAATTAATTTCGTTTCTAAATTAATGCTTTCATCAACAGGTAAACAAGCTTCAGCTTGATTAAGAATGATATCAATTACTTTATCATCTTGTATTGTGAAAGTATTATTGAAGATTTTGTTATAGATTTCTAAGATATCAGATGTACGGATTGATTCTGTATCAGCTTTATAATGTAATAAACTTGTTAGCTTTAAAAAATCGGAGTCGTCTACTCCTTTAGTATATTCAATAAGATTTCTTACGAAAGGAATTAACGATACAAATACTTTAGGATTTTCATGATATTGACGTTGCCACTTTTGAATAAATTTAGAGGGATTTAAAAACTCAGATGGTTTAAGTTCAACTTTAGTATTGTCAATTAAAACCATGTAAGTTGAATTTCTCGGTATTCCTAGTCTACTTTGAATCGTACGAAAGAAATCAAAGTTATGTGATAGAATAATTGCTAAAAAGTTATCATACTTTACTATATCATCAAGGTACTGGATTATCGCATATTTATTCTTATAATCGAATGAATCCGCTAAATCATCTATTACTAATAAACAATCATTTCCTTCAATTTTTCTTGCTTCTACCTCAAATATAATGTCAAGTATGTATAATGCTCTTTTTTCACCAGTACTTAAAGAACGAACTAGTTCAGATCTAGGAAGTCTCTTTTTATCTATTTGATCATTATATTCAAAATGAATTGTTGGTACCTCATCTTGTAAAATAACATCCTCTTGGTTTACCACTGATAGAGTATAAGGGACGCTGAATCTACTATTAAATATTTCGACAACACGTTTCCATTCAGTATTTTCTTTTTTTGCCTGTTCAATCATCTCTGCAATTGGTTTTTTACCCTCTTCATATAAATGTACAAGATTTGAAATTTCTTGACTAATTTGTTTGAAATAGGAAATCCATATCTTCTTTCTATACTCAGCTAAATTTTTCAACTCTGGTAATATACTTGGTTTATTTTCTAAAAATTCTCGGAATGCCTTTAGCTCTGCGTTTTTAGTTAATGCTTGATCAATTTCTTCAAACCGCTTTTGAAGCTCTTTATCTTTAAGGATTCGTGTAATTTCTTCATTCAGAATTTCTTCAAATTTCTTCGGATCATCTACTTCAATCGGATTGCCAGAATTATCCAACACGATTTTATGATTTGCTTCAAAATATTTATTTGATTTTAATTGCTTAGCAACATCAGTAGCATTAGTATGATTGAAAATTCCTTTTTTCAAGAAACCAGAAGATTCGATCAGTTCGTTATATTTTTTTATATATTCATCAATTTGTTCTTTCGATTTTTCATCATTTAGGAATGCTACTATTTTGGGATTATAATAACTTTTATATTTTCCTTCATCTATTAGCGGTTGTTCATCATTATTTATAATAGGTAATATTGTTGTATAACACTCCAGAATATCTGAGAAGCCAAATGTTTCACATATTTCTTCTTCGATTCCATTCCTCATTCCTGATATTTTTTGTAGTTTTTTCCTTACCTCAGCATTACTAGTGGTAATATCCTTACGAGTCTTTTCATATTTTGATCTTAGTTGCCTATTTGCCAATAATAAGGGCATTTTTTCTGAAGAATATTCTGATCTTTCTGATTCTATTACAAATATTGTTTTTGGATCAATTTCAGAGCCAGTTTCATCTGTAATTCGACATGTGGTTATTCTTTCTTCAAATATACCATCTTTTGGACTTATACCCCTGGAGGTGTCCAAAAATGTTTTTGCAAAAGATGTTTTCATAGTTCCATTTGGAGCATAAATTAGATTTGATTTTGACCCTTCGAATGAAAAGGTATGAGTAAGTTCACGAATACCATAACAATTTTCTAATTCAACGTTTAATTTTTCCATTTAAACCACTTCACTACAATCACCATGAAGGCGATTGTGAAATCTCAAAGTCAACAGAAAATATAATTTTCTTCATACTGTGCCTTATGTACTCACAGATGAAAGTATATATAACTTTCTCTTCACGGTGCATTTTTTTATTCTTAATAATGCCCAAAATTTCAATACAACGACTGTTATTACGATTCAGGTACCCAGTAGATGCACAAATATTCCATCCCGCAGTCACCTATACCCTTAAGTACCGAGGCCTGCAATAAACCTCCCCATATCGATTTCCTACCTTGTCCGTCAATACACTTCCTCGCCCCTTCCCACCAGTTACCAATAATATCCCTAAATTCATTTTTCATATCGAATCCATTCAATTCCCAATATAATATCACTTTAGTGAGAGTCCTGTGAAAGTATTATCTGTCACATAAACAACAAAATCCCCTCCCCAACCACCACATAGGAGTCCATTTCAAAAGTATGAATACAACCTCGTACAATAATTGTATGAGGGGAAATTTATGGAGTTTATAGAACTCCCTGATGAACAATGGAAATACATCAAACAGTTTTTACCTCCACAGCCAATAACTGGAAGAAAGAGGGCTGATGACCGTAAGGTCATCAATGGAGAACATGACAGAAACCACTTTGTTGAGGTCATGGAAAATATAAAGATCAAAACTGAAGGAAGACCCAAGAACCAGACCGTTAGAAGTACTTGCAGATTCTGCTTATGATGAGATAAACATCAGGAAATATCTGAGGCGCAGAGCGATAAAAAGTAACATCCCTATTAATATCAGGAATCGGAAATATCCTAAAAGAGGAAGACCTACAAGACTTGAATATGAGTCATATAGGAAAAGGAGACAATAGAACGAGTCTTTGCATGATTGAAAATGGGATTCAGGAAAATAGCAAGCATATATGAAAGACGAAATGTTGTTTTCAAAGGACTACTGGACATAGCATATTTTCTAATGTGCTGGAAAAAGTTTTAACAGGAGTTTTGAAATAGGTTCGGATTAAAATCATCAAATATATAATAAACAAATACATACTGAAGAGCAGTGATAATGTGAGCAATTTCCAGGAAAAAGCGAATTTCATTTGGAGTGTGGCGGACGAGGTTCTTCGGGACGACCTGAAGGCAGGGAAGTACAGGGACCTCATTTTACCCTTTACCGTAATCAGACGGATTGAATGTGTTCTTGAACCCACAAAGGAGAAGGTACTTGAGAGAAATAAAATACTAGAAGGGGAGGTCAAGGACAAGTACAGTGCCCTGTGTGATGTAGCAGACTGCCGATTCTACAATACTTCTCAGTATGATCTGAAAAAACTGCTTGATGATCCGAAGAATATAAAGAAAAATTTCCTGGCATACATGGATTCATTTTCGGATAATGTCAAAGAGATACTGTCCAAATTCAATATTGACAATTACATCGATTTCCTGGATGAGAACAACCTGCTCTACATGCTTGTCGAGAAGTTTGGGAATGTGGACCTGCATCCCGATGCTGTCAGCAATATGGAAATGGGATATATTTTCGAGGAGTTGCTGAGACGGTTCAATGAGAACATGAATGAGAACCCTGGGGAGCATTTCACCCCTCGAGAAGTGATAACCATGATGGTGCATCTGCTATTCCATCAGGATATGGATATCATCGGTCACAATCATCCTGTGCGGACGGTTTACGATCCTGCATGTGGTACTGGAGGGATGCTGACCGTATCCAGGGATTATGTACATGAGGAGATCAATCCCAATGTTGATATGCACCTGTACGGACAGGAGGTCAATCCCGAGACCTATGCGATTGCCAAGGCAGAACTGTTGCTCAAGGGTAATGGCAGGGATTCAGAGAATATTATGCTGGGGTCAACGTTATCCAATGACCAGCATGCTGACATGACCTTCCACTACCAGCTTTCCAATCCACCCTTTGGGAAGGACTGGAAGAAGGATAAAAAGGTTGTAGAGGCTGAAGCGAACAGGGGATTCAGTGGCAGGTTCGGTGCAGGCCTGCCCAGATCAAGTGACGGTCAGATGCTGTTTTTGATGCATATGATTTCAAAGATGCGTCCTCTTGAGGAAGGAGGAGGCAGAATGGGAATTGTCATGAATGGTTCGCCGCTGTTTACGGGAGATGCAGGTTCGGGTGAAAGTGAAATTCGACGCTGGATTCTGGAGAATGATATGCTGGAAGCGATCGTGGCATTACCTGACCAATTGTTCTACAATACTGGAATCAATACCTATGTCTGGATATGCACAAACCGTAAGGACGAAGTCAGGAAGGGCAAGGTCCAGCTGATCGACGGGACTTCCTGTTATGTTAATATGCGGAAAAGTCTGGGAGATAAGAGACATGAGATCTCTCAGGAGCAGATCGAGACCCTGACACGCCTGCATGCCAGGTTTGAGGAAAATGAGTATTCCCAGATCTTTGATAATACTGCGTTTGGTTATCGCAAGATCACAATTGAGCGACCCCTGCGTCTGAAATGCCAGGTTACCGAGGAACGTATCGAGGAGTTGAAGGAGCAGAAGGCTTTCCAGAGTCTTGCCACAAGCAAAAAACGCAAGGATACTGCAGAGAAGGAGAGGGAAGAGGCTGCAGGCAGGAAGTTGCAGGACTTAGTTATTGACGTGCTTGCAGGAATGGATCATGATAAGATATACATGAGCCGCGATGAGTTTCTCAAAGACCTCGAGTCATCTCTCAAGCGGGCAAAGGTGTCGATAAAAGCACCTGTAAGAAAGGCTATACTGTCAGTGATGTCCGAGCAGGATGAGAATGGCGAGATCTGCAGGGACAATAAAGGCAATATCGAGGCTGATACCCAGTTGAGGGATTATGAGAATGTACCGCTGGATGAGGACATCCAGGAGTATTTCGAGAGAGAAGTACAGCCCTACGTTCCTGATGCATGGATCAATGAATCCATGACCGATGAAAAGGACGGAGAGATTGGTAAGGTCGGATACACGATCAATTTTAACCAGTATTTCTATGAATACCAGCCCCCACGTCCCCTGCAGGAGATCGAGGACGACATCAACAAACTGGAAAACGAGATCCTGGAGATATTGGAAGTGATGAAGCAATGAGTTCATCCCATGTCAAATATATGGACTCTTCGGGGATGGAACCATACACCGAGTACAAGGATTCGGGAGTAGAGTGGATAGGGGAGATTCCAGAGCATTGGGATGTTACAAAGGCAAAACATCTCATAAAAATTAATAGTGGTTATCCATTTGATTCAACGAAATTTAATCCTGAAAAAGGAATACCCATAATAAGAATACGTGATTTATTAAAACAAAAAATACAAACCTATTATAATGGAGAAGATGTTGAAAGTGCTTATGTAGATGATGGATTCATTTTAATTGGGATGGATGGTGATTTTAATGTCGTTAAATGGGAAGGCGGGAGAGCTCTTTTAAACCAAAGAATTTGTAGCGTTAATGGAACAGAAGGAATTCATGATAATTACTTATATTATTTGATTTCCTTCCCATTGAAACTGATCAACGATCTCGCTTATTTCACAACGGTTAAGCACTTGTCTACAGGAGATATTGAAAATATCAATGTTACAACTCCACCCCTCCCAGAACAAAAATCAATATCCACCTTCCTCGACCGTGAAACATCCCGCATCGATGCCCTTGTGGAGAAGAAACAGCAATTCATCGAACTGCTGGAGGAGAGGCGTTCGGCACTGATCAGCCATGCGGTCACGAAGGGACTCGATCCAGATGTGCCGATGAAGGATTCGGGAGTTGAGTGGATTGGGGAGATTCCCGAGCACTGGGATTTTAAAAAACTCAGTTATATGGCATCCCTTAAAAGTGGGGAAAATATTACGTCAACTGAATTCGAAAAATATGGGGAATATCCAGTCTTTGGAGGTAATGGGTTAAGAGGCTATTTTTCAAAATATACGCATGAGGGTGAATATGTTATTATTGGTAGACAAGGGGCTTTGTGTGGAAACATCAACTATACTAAAGGTAAATGTTGGGTTTCTGAACATGCAATCGTCGTAAATCCAACAACCAAATTCGTAACATTTTGGATGGGAGAGTTACTAAAGGCAATGAATCTTAATAGATACTCAATTTCTGCTGCCCAACCAGGGATATCTGTAGAAAATATTAAAAAACTAAAAATTCCTGTGCCACCTCTCCAAGAACAACAAGCCATAGCCAATTACCTCGACAGAGAAACATCACAGATTGACAACTTAATCGAAAAAACGAAACAATCCATTGAATACCTGAAGGAATATCGTACTGCACTCATATCCAGTGCCGTCACGGGGAAGATTGACGTCAGGGGGACTGTAAGTGACTGATCCAGCCGAAGAAAAGTTCGAAACCGATATAGTGGAATCGCTTGTAAGGGACCAGAAGTATATCCAGCGTGCAAATCTGGACTATGATAAGGAACTCTGTCTGGATGCTGACATGCTCTTTGATTTCATCCGCTCCACCCAGTCCGAGGAATGGCAGAAATTAAAGGACAGGCATGGCGATGACAGGGTAAAGGACAAATTCCTGAACAGGCTGACCAGGGTCCTCCAGAAACAGGGTACTCTGGATGTGCTCAGGAAAGGGGTGAAGGACACGGGCTGTCATTTCGATCTGATATATTTCAAACCCGAAACTGCACTCAATGAAGCCCATCAGAAAAAGTACAGGAACAACAGGTTCTCCGTAATCCGTCAACTTCACTACAGCAGAAAAAATCCCAATAAATCTATAGACCTGTGTCTGTTCATCAACGGAATTCCCATTATAACTGCTGAACTCAAGAATACCCTGAACGGGCAGGATGTGGATAATGCGATCAAACAGTACAGGACCAACAGGGATCCAGCAGAACCCCTGCTGCAGTTTGGCAGGTGTTTCGGGCACTTCGCAGTCGATCCGCATCTGGTATACATGACCACCAAACTGCAGGATGAGTCTACGGTATTTCTACCTTTCAACAGGGGATATCAGTATGGTGCAGGCAACCCACCCATGTATGACGATTACGATACATCCTACCTCTGGCAGGAGATCTGGAGCAAGGATCTGTTGCTGGATATCATACAGAACTTCCTGCAGATAGTGGACAAAAGGGATGAACAAGGCAATGTATCCCGCCAGTTGATCTTCCCTCGCTATCACCAACTGGGTGCAGTCAATCTGCTTGTGGAAAATACCAGGATCAATGGTGTCGGTCGAAAATATCTCATCCAGCACAGTGCAGGAAGCGGGAAAAGCAATTCCATTGCCTGGCTGTGCAACAAACTTGCTGGATTACATGACGAAAACAATGAGAACATCTTCGATTCCATTATAGTGATAACCGACAGGCGGGTACTTGATGAACAACTGCGAAACACCATCATGGCACATGAGCAGGTCAGGGGAACGGTGGAAGCCATTGACAGGAACAAATCAAAAAGACTGGCTGAAGCCATCGAAGCAGGCAAAAAGATCATAATCGTAACCCTGCAGACATTCCCCTTTGCAATCGAACTGTTCCACAAGACCCCTGGTAAACGGTTTGCCGTGGTGATCGATGAAGCCCATTCCTCCCAGACAGGAAATACCGCCAGAGATGTCAGAAAGGTGCTGGTGACCGAGGACACCGTGGAGTATGAGGACGAGCAGGTCAGGGATGTGGAAGACACAATCAATGAAAAGATGGATGAGATCACCACCGATCTCAAGCTCCAGCCCAAAAACATCAGTTTCTATGCCTTCACCGCCACTCCCAAGAACAAGACCATGGAGATGTTTGGGGAAGAGCAGGCAGATGGTACCTTTGAACCCTTCCACCTGTACTCGATGAAGCAGGCAATCGAGGAAGGCTTCATCATGGATGTACTGCAGAACTACACCACATACACCACCTATTTTGAACTGATGAAAAGCATCGAGGACGATCCCAGGTACCAGAAGATGGCTGCCAAATCCCTCCTGAAAAACTATGTGGGCTCAAGTGAGTATGCTATCAGGCAGAAGACCGAACTTATGCTCAATCATTTTGCAACCAATACCATAAACAGGATCGGCGGTAAAGCAAAAGCCATGCTGGTGACAGGTTCCAGAGCCAATGCAGTCCGATACGAACTGGAATTCAAGAAGCAGATCGCAGAGAAGGGCTATCCCTTCGATGTACTGGTCGCATTCTCGGGAGTTGTGCAAGGAGAAGATGTGTACAAGAAATACACGGGCAAGGAATTCACCGAATCTGGAGAGAACGGTTTCCCCGATTCTCAGACTGCCGAGAAGTTCAATGAAGACGAATACAGGATAATGATCGTGGCCAACAAATTCCAGACGGGATTCGATCAACCCCTGCTGCACACCATGTATGTGGACAAGAAACTCGGTGGAGTGGATGCAGTACAGACACTGAGTCGCTTGAACCGTATCCATCCCGATAAATCAGATACGATGGTGCTGGACTTTGTCAACGAGGCAGAAAAGATCAAGGAATCTTTCGAAAAATATCATGTCAAAACCACTCTCACTGAAGCCACAGATCCCAACAAACTCTATGATTATGAGAATCAATTGCGGGACTTCGGTGTTTTTGATGATACAGATATCAACAACTTCGCTGCAGAGTACTTTTCTTCTAAAGGAAAACAGGCAAATCTCTATACAGCCCTGCACCAGCCAATCAGGAGATGGGGAAAACTTGAGGAAGATGAAAGGCGGGATTTCAAGAAGAAAATGACCGTTTTTGTACGCCAGTATGCCTTCCTGTCCCAGATAATATCCTTCTTTGATGACGAACTTGAGAAATTCTATCAGTTCTCCAGGTTCCTCATTAAAGAGTTGCATATAGAATATGACCGTCTGCCAAAGGAGGTCACCGACAAGGTCAAGATGAGTTCGTTCAGATTGCAGGAGACCAGCAATGGACAAATATATCTGTCAGATGACGAAGGAAACCTGGAACCTGTACCCGAGCCAGGAGCAATCATGAATCCAGAGGATGAGATGACACCGCTTTCGGAGATTGTGAAAGAGATCAATGAAGCCAGTGGTGCAGAGATGCTGACAGACGAGGACAAGGTTGCCCAGGTACTGGGAAACATGCAATCCAACATGATCGCAAACCAGCGGATGCGTCAGGCTTCATCTTCTGAAGTGAACGAAAAGAAGGATGTCAAACTTATATATAACGAGATTTTTGGAGAAGAATTGAACAAGTTGATCGATGTGAATTTTGAACTGTTCTCCAAGATCAAGAATGAGGAAGAATTTGCCGAGATTATCAAGGAGAAGTTATTCAACAACGTCTATCGGGCAATTACTGAAGAGGATACTGCCTGAATTCTGTAAATCTTGTTCACTTGAATTGTGCCATTTGAGCATGTATAAGAAATATTGTTGAAATCTTCAATCATTCTTTTTTCTCAAACCGGATCCCATGATCTCCAGGATACGAAGCACGATGGTCATTGTCCCCTCTCCAGATCTCATCGGGAATTCCTTCAGGAAAAGCATCACATGTATTATGATGGGTCCCGTTGGGATTCAACTGCGACTTACGGAGATGTTTGCAGTGTATACAGACAGGACTATAGATTATTTCTGAATCGGTACTGTCGTCGATTACGATATCTCCTTCTGCGTTTACCATATCAATCATTTGTTCTTATCTCCTGATATATTCTAACTGGGGTATATCCTTTACGACCCGGGACCAGACTTCATGCCAATGCATTAAATTAGCATCATCTGTAGAAAGTTCACCTGAGAAGATTTTGTTTTCAAACTCTTTTCTAACATTGCGATTATGGTATTTCATAGATTTCTCTATTTTTTCATTCCACATCTTACTTTCAAAGTTGGAACCATCTTTCATTTTCATGGTGTAGGAGTTTTTTTGTCGCTGTTATCCTGATTTCCTTCATCTCCAGATTGCAGGCAGTAAGGATATCTGCGGGGGAAAATGAACTGCTGTCCGGGTGATTGTGCGTGAAAACGGATCCTTTTAGTTTTTTGCTTTCTTCCATTGTAATTGTAATCGCACTCTTACTTCCTGACTTTCTAAACAGAACATTGCCATTTGATGAGAAAGCATATCAGTTTTCATATGGCATATCACGTATTTGTGATTCATATTTCCTGATTATGTCATCGATGTTCCCCCTTGCAGGTGTTCGGGAAATGCTAAGTGAATCCAGCAAACCCTTTTCCCCGGCAATCCTCCTCTCCAGATCCGAATCAAGGATGAACTTATCGATATGATACTTATTATTGACCGCCACGTCTGCAGTAATATTCGCATTTACGAGCGTGACGTTTTTGGTTGTTGCTCCGTTAGTGTTAGCAATTAACGCCTGATTCCCGGTAGGACGGGTTAAGTTATTTCCTGCTCAATCTATCTCAACCAGAATTGCCTGGATAGAATCCCTTAAACCAATCAGACGATTGCCAACAACATCCCACACAATCACATAATCGATTCCGAAATAACCATGAGCTAAGCGGTCCCGCATACCGGCAATCACCCGCCACGGAATGTCAGGATAACTTGCCTTTATCTCAGCCGGCACATTCGTAGCCGGCTTCACCAATGATTTCGATATTCTTCACAACTGCCTTCTGGGTTTTCCTATCGTTGAGAAATTCAGTGAAGTCCATCCCTGAAGTGAAATCTTCGATCTCATCAATCGCTTCAACAATGTCAGTTAAAAACAACCTGTACTCACGCATGAAAACCACCTCATGCATGCACATAAACCACTTCTGAAAAAATCCTGCTCTTCAATTCATCCCTTACGGCACGTTTCGAGATGATATCTACCTTTGTCCCGAACTCGTCTTCAAGAAAAATTCCAAGAGCTGCGAGATCAAAAAGATCCGCACCTTTCTCAAACTCAACAAGGAAATCAATATCGCTGCCGGTTTTGTATTCATTCCTCACCACCGACCCAAAAAGGCCTATTTCCTTTACTTTATAGTTCTTTTTCAATTCCAAAAGCAGCTCATCAAGTCTTCCCAGAATAATATCCTTTTTGATCATATTAATTCCCTTATGAGATACTGATACACATTTTGGAGGGTCTTTTTATATTATTGCTTTGGTTGTGTTGTCTGATCATTCCCATGAATTCATTAGGCAGATCCTAACTGTAGTTCAGTGATCTTATATTTGCTGCCTTGATAAAGGTCCAGTCAAAAAGAGATATTATACGCTGCTCGAGTTGATTGATTTCGACTGCCTGCAGCAGGGAAGTTGCCATATAGTGTTGGCGGATGAATGACAGGGGAATATAGGGTTTATGGCAAAAATCGATTATGAAATTAATTCAAAAGGTTTATACCAAATGCTTCCAATACTCACATGTGAGTATTGATAACAATTAGACGAAATACTTTTTTTGTGGTGAAAGATGGTAACAAAACCGAATCCAATATTGGAGTATAGTATAGATTCCCTGTTAAAAGCCTTCAATACTTATAGAAAACCGGTCTTAAATCATTCTCATTTTTCTAAATTGATGAATTTACTTGACACGAGATTGAGAAAACAAGGAATTGATATGGAACTACCAGGATATTGGTATAAATATGGGTTTTATATAGAACCCCGATTTCTGGATAGTGCTCTTCCCAGAAAATTTACTGAATATTATACTTTAGACGACACAGTCGTCCCACCCATGCACCCAAAAAGAGATTATGGACTTAAAGCAGATATAAAAAAAACGATCGATTCAATAGTTCGTTATCTTTGGAAACAATATGGATACAAATCAGATTACGGTAAAAAGGTCAAAAGAGATTCATATCAAATAAACAGTCCATATGATTTCAATACTATTTTTCAGGATTATATTGATGTTGTGAATCGTAAAGAAAGGGGATTTGGTTCAAGAAAGGATCAGCTGGAACCGTTGTTGGATGATTTACTCAACAATTTTCCTGAAGATGATTTCCCTGAACTATTTGATTTGTATCTCGAATGGGATGACACTGTACGTCTTATTTTGGATTGTACATCTTCCGAAGAACAATATGGTCTTATTGTTGACCTAAGGGACAAATTCTGGGATGTCTTTTCAAATGGTGTCAGAATAATACATCACCAAAATATTCCTGATGAAAAAAGCATCATTGATGAATGGGAGAGAAAATATGAACAATCAATTCCTGCTTTTTATCATGAACTGGAAGATCTAAGGGAAGAGATTCTTTCTGACAATTATGAATTTTCAAATAAAAACGAAGATACTGTTAAGAAACTACTGAAATGCGCATACGAAAATCATAAGGGGGAAGCGCATGGATGAATCTTTTTCTTGATAACAATGTGTTAATTGGTTATATTTTTGAAACCGATAACTGGAATCTAAAATCTCTAGATGTGATGCGTTGCTCCTTAGATCGATATTCAAGTAATACCGTTTGTCAGGAATGTAGGGATATATACAAAAAGAACTTGGGAACTATAAAGAAAGAATTTAAACACATTATCCGAGAATTTAACAGAAAACAATCATTCAGCTTAAAAAAAGCATCATCTGTATTAAAAAGATACCAGATCGGGGATTGCTTAATTGAGTATTTTAAAAATAACCCCGTAGAAAATATAAAAGAAGCCAAAAATCATTTGAGAAATCTCCAGCGAGACATGGAAAAAAGATGTCTTGATAATTATCAGAATATAAATAAATTAGTAAAGTATGTGCCCGTGATAATCCCTATAACGACATTTATAGGTTATTGGAAGCAGATGGTTTGGCAGAAGAAGAATTTATGGACCTTGAAATTATTATCGACGCACATCATGTTGGCTTGAATGTTGAACAGATGTTTTTTATTACTGGTGATTACAGGGATATTGTTTCAAGAAAAAAGTTGATAGTGGCCAATACTTCCTTAGAAGATGTTATCTATTTGAAATATTTTGATTTCCAGTAATCGAGTTACAATATTTCAATTATTTCTTATATCACTGCTCGCCTTCCTGCGGGAATCCTGCACATCAAGACTGCCGTTTGCGTCCAGTGTCTTGATACCAAGCCCGACTGCAGCGATATCCTCGTTCTCCGACAAGTACCTGTGTTCTTCAAGCCAGTCAACGATAACGTTCTGCGCCTGCTCGACACAAAGCATATCCTGGTTCCACGTTTCAAATCATGTAGGGTACCCTTTGAGAAAACCAATTTTTCCACTAAAAATAGAAAATATAAAGTAACAACTGCCTGATTTCCATGTTGTCCTGTCTTTCAATTTCATATACATGAGATACGAAATCAATAGTTTTGCGTTTGCCAACAAGGTATTGAGCCATTTCTCTTGTCTTCAGGAGCAATATAGCACTCCATGTATGCTGTTTATCCCTGTATTTAGCACGTTTATTTAACCATTGATTAACTTCCTCTGTAATCTTCCTAGCCACTGTAGGCTTAAGCCTTAGCGCATAGGTTTCTGTCCGTATCAACAGAACTACTGACAGGCACAGGCAACAGATCACTGCGGCAGTTGTGATACAGCGGCAGTCTCATTCTGCTTGCTTCACCAGAATTGGCATCGAAAACCGTGCCATGCAGGGCCCTGCACTGTGGTGAAGTCCGGTCATCGATCTCTGCAAAGAACTCAACCTGCACGCCACGCTTAGAATACCTGTATAATTCCGAATTAAATGCTACATCTGCTGTAAATGTCCTGGCAAACCTGACTGTAGGAAAGGGTTCGTTTATCCAGTATTTCTTGATGTTGTTGGCCAGTTGGTTGGAATTCCTGTATTAGATCTCCTCATTGTCCAGCATAGCAATAATGCTTTTTGCGACTTTACCAGTCAGATCGGTGGAGAGCCGGACCGCTTCGGCTGTCAGGGGATATGGTTTATCGGCTGCAGATTTGCTTATATGGGGAATAGAGGCAGCAACCTGTGCCTCCTGCAGGTTCGCATCGGCATGTGACAGTGCGAGTCTTATTATTTCAGTCAGCAGGAGATCGAACTGGATTTCAAAGGTTTTTGATTGGAACCACCTTCGTGTGTTCCGTAGCAATTCGTCCCGATAATCCAGTGTACTGACATTCGCAGCCTTGTTGAAAGTTCTGTCAAAAAGAGATATAATGCGCTGTTCTAGTTGTTTTATCTCAATAGACCGCATCAGAGATGATACCATATAAGTTCCAGAGGAATGGCAGTAGTATATGGTATTTATGGCAAAAATGAGTGAAATACAGAGTAATCATTTGATGAAATCTAAATATTGAATAAAGCCCCAATCTTCCTCATACTTTTTTAATATATCAATTATTATTTCTCTGTTTGGCTTTGGCATACAATAATCTTCACGACCTTGTTTTTTTTGAGCTGCTATTAACCCTATGTTTTTTAGTTCTTTTGCAGCATATTTAGCTTTATCTAAATCGTGTTTTGGAATACCGTTTGTGATTTTATTGATATTAAGGTGTTTATCGCACCAGGTTCCTTGACGACACATATTATAAAGAATGCGTAATTCGTATTGGGAAAATTCGCGTTCCATATATTCGTCATTTGGAGACATCATTTGATAAATGATAATAATGTATAATAAAGTTAGTGTTAAACTGATTGGACAGTAAACCAACAGTTTTAAGTATAATCCATAATATGGGTTGAATAGGAGGAAATGAAATGGCATTGGAAGACTTTTTAGGAAAAACTTCCGAGATTAAAATCATTGATTTTTTATCAGGAAATGGTGACATTAATTATAATCAATCTGAAATAAGTGAGTGCACAGGTCTTTCAAGAACTACCATCAATCACAAAATTCCATTTTTAATTTACAATGGAATTTTGGAAATAAAAGAAACAAAAGGAAATGTCAACTATTATCAATTAAAAGATAATAAAATCATCAAAGGGTTAATTGGATCTGTTTTTGCAAACAGTTTTTTCATTGCTGAACAAGATGGGGAATATAATGAAATTTTGAATAACATTAAACAAGACGTTGGTCCAATTGTATATGAAGAAATAAATTGCTTTTATTATTCAGAAGATACATCAATGCATGTGGTTGAAGATACTAAAAAATTCTGGAATAAAGAAGAACGTGAGTGGCCTACTATACCATTTTCATCAATGTATTCAGAGGACATGAGTAAATTTGCAGTTTCAGCGTGAGTGATAATAATGACCAAAAATGAAAAAGTAGGTATAGTAAACCAAGAAGAAAATGAGGAACAAAAAGAAACAGTAAGCATCAACCGCACTCCTATATTTGGTAGGACTTACGCTACAAACCTTATAGTTTCTATGACAGACTCAGATTTCAGAATTGAGTTGTTAAATGAAAAATTCAAAACCAAGAATGGCTGGGTATATCACAGTGACCACATGGTTATATTGACAGCACAGGCAGCCAAAAAGCTTCTTCAAGATTTGGAAAAGCAAATCTCTATCTATGAAAATGAACATGGAGAAATTGAAGTAAGCGAAGAAAGAGATCGAGTAGGGAGCCAGTAATTCCTATTTTTAATTTTTTATTTAATTCAAATTTAAATGTGTATATAATAAAATCTCTGAAACTCATCCATAATCCATCGGTGAACGTTGAGTTTGGAGACTTGTTTTCATTAAGAAGAGATATGGGACAGGAAGCCACTTGGTCTTCAATCAAATGATAGTACACAAGATCATGTTACTATAAAGAGTAGAGGACAGATTTTCTACAGAGACTTTATTAACGTACTCCACCCTGTGGGAACCCACCCCATTCAAGCAACTGCTCCCTGCTCAGGACACCAGAATTGTACCACTCAAGTACTTCTGCAGCGGTCATCTTTGGTCTCGAAAGTTCCTCAAATTCCACCCATACACTACCTCCAGGCCAGCCTTTCTTTTGCAACCTCATATCAATGAACTGCTGCACAATATTCCGGATACTGTGCTGCAGGCCTTCCAGTACAACCATCCGGTCAGCCTCAGAAACATATCCTGCAGCATAGGTGGATCCTTTAGTATCCCCCATGGAAAATGGTGTCTGGAACAAACCGACCTGAATCTCTGCTTCCAGGGATCTCTTGAAAGCCTGCACATCGAGACTGCCGTTTGCATCCAATGTCTTGATATCAAGCCCGACTGCAGCGATATCCTCGTTCTCCGAAAGATACCGGTGTTCTTCCAGCCAGTCATCAATAATGGCCTGTGCCTGCTCGACACCGAGTATATCCTGATTCCACGTTTCAAATCATGTAGAGTACCCTTTGAGAACCCCAATTTTTTCTACTCAACATAGGAAATATCAAGGATCTTCTGCCTTAATTCCCCTGGATCATCCCTTTCGATCAGATTCCAAATAAAATTAATATATACCTCAAAATACAACACCCGAAGAGTGCATTTAATTGAGGCATTCAATTTCGCTAAAACAAGTCACATCAGAATCTCGCAATCAATCCAGGCCCGCATCTGCTTTGAAAGCCTTTAGTTTGAGACTCATAACAGGGTAGCCTGAGTACTGATTTTCACCAATCTCTTTGTCTTGATCCATTATCTCGACATTGAATCCAGCATCTTTTATCATTCCCAGATAATCATTTTTAAGCAATGCACCACCTATACAGGCACATATAAGATCTTCATCATTCCTCTGCTCGGGGGTCAGGTCATTCAGAAGAACAATATCTGAAACATACATCCTCCCATCATTTTTGAGAACACGGTATGCTTCCCTGAATACTTTGGATTTGTCAGGTGCGAGATTGATCACACAGTTGCTTATAATGACATCAATCGACCCCGTTTCAACAGGTAGAGACTCGATATCCCCCTGCTTGAACTCGACATTATCGAATTCATATTTTTCAGCATTCTTTCTTGCTTTTGCAATCATATCTTCTGTCATATCCACGCCAATGACTTTTCCGGTCTTGCCCACTTTCCTTGCAGCGATAAAACTATCAAATCCTCCGCCTGAACCAAGATCAAGAACGATATCGCCTTCTTTAATCTCACCGATTGCCGTAGGATTTCCACATCCAAGCCCCAGATTCGCTGCAGATAATGATTGTATATCTTCAGATGAATAGCCAATGGATGTTGATATTTCTTCCTTTGTGAGATCCCCGCAGCATCCACATCCCTGTACAACATCCAATGCAATTTTTCCGTATTTATCCTTTACAACTTCTTTCTTAGAAACTGCATCTGCTGCATTATCAGGACAACATGAATCAAATTTTTCAATTCCGCAATTTTCAAGTTTGTCTTTCATATTATCATCCATTATGCTGTAAATTACGTATCTACCCTCTTTTTCGTACTTCAGGATTCCCGCTTCACAAAGTATCTTGAGATGGCGGGATACAGTGGTTTGATCTTTGCCCGTAATTGCTGCAAAATCACATGCACAATGATCATGTTTTAACAGGCATCCTATTATTGCAAGACGCGTTTGGTCACCCAATGCTTTGAAGAATTTAGCCTTTTCATGAAGCATTAGTTGTATATATGTGCATTTATGCATATATATCTTTTGCAAGCAGTTCTTGGAAAACGAAGCACAAAGAGGAAAACAAATACAATAAATAATTTATAATTTCTTTGTAAATTAATAATTATTGTTTGATTGACTGTGATGGGGAAGTCCAAAAAACAATTTTGGCATGTAAACCGATTTAGGTGGTAAGTGGGCGAATCAGGGTTTATCCTTCTTAAGGCAAATGTACCAATCGGAACATTTCAATTCTTTATCTTCCATGCGCTTCTTTGCATCTTCATAGGAAAGAGGAGTACATACTATAACATCATCACCAGGATTCCAGTTAACAGGAGTATCTACATTTTGTGAATCTGTTTTCTGGATTGCCTGCAGGATGCGTTTTATTTCATCAAGGTTTCTGCCATTGGAAATTGGGTAAAAGGCAATATAACGGATGCGTGACTGCGGGTCGATTATGAATATTCCCCTCACAGGTTGGGTATTTATGATTTCGTTTTCATCAGTTGCCTTATCTGCCTGAATATACTGGATATCGCGCATATATCTTTTGTTCTCAGAAGGCTGGAGCATCCCATATTTTTTAACTATTGACAACCCCTTGTCTTCTACTATAGGAAATTCCACATCCATGCCCGAGAGGCCATTAAATTCCACCTTTTCCTTTATAGACCGCAACCAGGAAATGTGTGATTGGACACTGTCAACTGACAGGCCAAGAAGTTCGGTATTGAGTTGCCTGAATTCTGCCTGCATCTTTGCAAACACCATGAACTCTGTGGTGCATACGGGTGTAAAGTCTCCAGGATGACTGAAAAAAATTACCCATTTACCTTCATAATCTTTTGGAAAATTCACTTCCCCATGTGTGGTACGGGCCCTGAAAGAAGGAGCAATTTCCCCCATCATTGGAATTCTGATAGTCATATATTCATTTTGTTCCACAATAACACCCCATTTGTCATTTGTCAGATTATTCTTATATTTAGTTTGTAGTTGTATATTTAGGTTTTTGCAATTTTTACTTCGTCCATTTATAACAAAGGTTGTATATTTTTATCTTATCGATCGCCCGTACTTCAAAAAAGTGAACGTGCCATTTTTGATTTTACTATCTTGCAATTCATGCATGTAGAAGGAGCTGAGGTCTTTACTCCATTGCTTAGAGGATTTTTGTTCCTGATAGTAAACCACATTGCACTGGACACCATGCTTGTGGACACAGGTATTCTATATACATTCCTGGAACCATGGGGATGGGGTATCGCTGTAGTAGTAGCTTTTAAGTGGGGTGTAATGGACGCTCTTGTGGAATACGCAAAGCAAAAGAAGTAAAAACCCCTCTTTCTTTTTATTTCAAATAACCTGAGCTCTATTTAACGCAAAGTACCCTTAGAGGATCTTGCTTTTTTTCATTGCAGAAACTCTGTATTATCTGTAAAGGTGCACGCCTTGTAACAGTCTGTGCAAAACACTACAGAACATCGAATTGAGAATAACAGGCCCGAATGCTGTCCGTGGGGTAAGGCTGGAACTAATTACTATGGTGTCACGCCTGACCAGCCAATCTCAATGTAAGAAAGGTCGTTGCTATAATCGGGCTGAAGCTATCTATTCAGATTACTATCCCAAAAAAGACGTTCTTACGAAATAAATAGTACCAGGTACAAAAATAAAATTTTACGATAATCAATGAAGAGATATTCCTTTTACTGATGGATACCGAATTTTTTGTTGATTAATTCTTGGGGGGTATACTTTACAAATACAACATTTCAATTTTTCTTTTTATGTGTGCAAAAAGTATTTAAGTAGCAAATCATTTTTAGTACATAAATGACTAAATAGTCAATTCCAGCGATAACTCATGAAAAAACAGGTAGAAAACAAAAAAGCAGCCCTTTTGCAAGCGGCTCTAAAGCTCTTTACTGAAAAGGGCTTCCACGGCACATCCACTGCCCAGATATCAAAAGAAGCAGGTGTAGCCACAGGTACTTTATTCAATTATTTTCCTACAAAAGAACATCTCATCAATGACCTGTATTTCGAGGTAAAAGAAGAATTAAGCAGTAGAATGGGACAAGATGTCCAGATACAGAAAACTTACAGAGAAAAATTAAGGAAGATGTGGTATAATCTGGTCGAATGGGGAATAGAGAATCAGGAAAAATTCCATTTTGTCGGACAGTTCTGTTCTTCTCCTTCCATAACAAGCCATACCCGTGAAGTAGTTATGGAAGAGTATGTTTTCTTCCATGATCTTGTGATGGAAGGATTAGCAAATGGTGAGCTTGGGGACTACCCAGCAGAAATGATAACAACAATGTTCTATCAGTCAAGCAGAACAATAGTTGACTATATTCTTTACTCAGAACCACAGGACAGGGATAGAGCTATAGAAAATGGATTTCAGGTTGTATGGAGCGGGCTGACCAGGAATAATTTATTATTTTAATGACCGATCACTGATATGGCATTCTGTATCTAGTTCATATTTTAGGATAAATGTAAAATAGTGATATAAATGGTCAAACTCAAAAAGATCGCATTACATTCATTCTTGTTTTTTATTCTGTTTTGTGTCGGCATAATAGTATTTATGAATGTAAATCCGGCTTTCGGCGGGGATCCAACAACAGAACAAAAAGAAACATATCAACATTTAAGTAACTATGTTGATGGACATTTTGTAAATGAGTTGCCTACAAGTGTATTCGGAGATCCATCAGATACTCTACCAGCAAATAATTCTTCAGTTTCCGAGTTTGCAGACCGTGATCCTGCAAGTCCAATCCCTGTTTATACGATAGACTGGGAACAGATAAAAAGTAAAAACGATAGTTTGACCTGGTTAGGACACTCTGCTTTTCTGCTTAATATTGATGGCAAAAAGTTATTGCTTGATCCTATGCTGAGCCCTGTTGCTTCCCCTGTCTCATTTGTGGGAATTAACAGATACGAATATAGCGAAGATATCATGCTGGATATAATTGATGAAATGACGCCAATCGATGCAGTTCTTATTTCGCATGACCATTACGACCACCTGGATTACCAATCAATTGTAAAACTAAACAGCAAAGTTTCGCATTTCTTTGTTCCTCTCGGGTGTAGTGCTCATCTGATCAAATGGGGAATTCCCGAAGAGAAGATCACAGAACTCAACTGGTGGGAAGAAACGAAGTACCAGGATCTGACTGTTGCTCTGACACCTTCCAGACATGGTTCCGGACGAGATCCATTCAGCATTGATACTACATTATGGGGTGGCTGGGTCATTCTGGGAAACAAAAGCCGAATATATACCAGTGGAGACGGTGGATACGGTCCGCATTTTAAGGAGATAGGAAACAAATACGGACCTTTTGACATCACCCTGATCGAAGGAGCCCAATATGACCAGAGATGGGCTGAGATTCATATGCTTCCGGAACAAGCAGTACAGGCTAATCTGGATGTAAATGGTGAGACAATGATGCTGATGCATTGGGGAGCATTCACGCTGGCTAATCATGCCTGGGATAAACCAATAGAAAGGGCGCTGGAAGAGGCAAATGAAAGAGATATGAACATAATTGCTCCAATGATCGGTGAGACTGTTCTGTTAGATTCAGACCTGCAAATGCCTTCTACTTCATGGTGGGACTTCTGACATAAAAATGTATTAATCAAAAAAAAAGCACAGTATGCAAAATATAATGACTGATTGCTCAATCATATGAGTTATTGAATGTATAAGACTTTTCAGGAAAGGAAAATTGAGGATTTGATATGAGTTATAACATGTATGTACCTACCAGAACCTTGTTCGGTGCAGGTCAATTAAATAATCTGCATGAGCAGAAAATGCCTGGCAAAAAAGCTATGATCGTTATCTCTAAAGGCAAGTCAATAAGAGAGAACGGCTATCTTGCAAGGACTGAAGAGCAGCTGAAACTGGCAGGTGTAGAAACAGTAGTTTTCGATAAAGTTGAAGCAAACCCTTTAAGATCAACAGTTATGGTTGGCGGTGCTTTTGTAAAAGAGAACAATTGTGACTTTATTGTTGCTTTGGGTGGTGGAAGCTGTATGGACGCAGCAAAGGCAATTGCTGTAATGGCTACCAATGAAGGTGATTATTGGGACTATATTCCTTCTGGTAGCGGAAAAGGAATGCCCTTAAAGAACAGCCCTCTGCCGGTCATAGCCATTACAACTACAGCCGGAACAGGTTCAGAGACCGATTCGGGTACAGTGATCACTCACGAAGAAAAGCATGAAAAGACCGGGTTTGTACATGAGGAACTGTTCCCGGTCCTGGCTATTGTCGATCCTGAGCTTATGCTGACCGTACCACCGAAGTTTACCGCATACCAGGGATTTGATGCATTATTCCACAGTGTTGAAGGGTACGTTTCCAATGGTGCCAATCTTATGAGCGACATGTATGCCATCACCGCAATTGAGAATATCGCAAAAAATCTTGCAAAAACTGTGAAGAATGGGAATGATCTGGATGCACGTGAAAAGGTTGCTTTCGGGAATACACTTTCCGGTACAGTGATGTGCGTAGGTATTCTCACCAGTCAGCATTCACTGGAACATGCAATGTCAGCCTATCATCAGGAACTTCCGCATGGTGCAGGTCTTATCATGATCAGCAAAGCGTATTTTACTCATTTTATTGACAAGCATGTCTGTGATGACAGGTTCGTACAAATGGCAAAGGTCATGGGAATGGAGGATGCCAAAGAGCCGATGGATTTCATCAAAATGCTGGTGAAATTGCAGGAAGACTGTGGAGTTGCAGACCTCAGGATGTCCGATTACGGTATCACACCGGACGAATTCAAAACAATGGCTAAGAACGCAAAGGATACTATGGGCTTTTTGTTTACATGTGACAGGACCGAACTTAGTATTGATGACTGTGTTGCCATCTATGAGGCTTCCTACAAGTAAGGATTCTCAACTCATTATTTTTTACAACTGAACAATTATCAGAATAAAATCGGCTCTAAATTCTTTTTGGCATCGTCTATGAGTGATCGCAATCCGCTTTTGGGAATGGCACATGTCTGAATAATGCAAAAATGTTATAGTATAAATCATGGGTTAATATGTTCTTGATTATTTTCAGAGAGACTAATCATTACTTTTGGATTTATGCTGGACAATTTGTTGATTAAAGGAGAGTCATTAGAGCATGGTCAGCAACATAGGATGGTTCATGACCGAGTATCAATTTGGCGTCGTCTGTGAGTGATTGGTCAATCAAAGCAAATATATACTAGCAAATCCATTTATGACTGACTGTTCAGTCACCCGCAGTTTTATTATCTTGTGCAATTCAAAACCTAAGGAGAACTAGAATGTTATACAGAAAAATGCCAAAGAACACAGACGAGCTTTCAATTCTTGGATTCGGATGCATGCGCCTCGCTTCAAAAGAAGACGGTAGTATAGATGAAGAAAGGGCAACTAAGCAGCTGCGCTATGCGATCGATCAGGGAGTGAACTATGTTGATACTGCATGGCCATACCACATGGGAGCAAGCGAGCCATTCCTGGGTCGTGCTCTTGCTGACGGATACCGCGAAAAAGTGAAAATCGCAACAAAGCTCCCTTCATTCCTTATAGAAACGAGAGAGGATATGGATAAGTACCTGAATGCCCAGCTTGAGAAACTGAACACCGATCATATTGACTATTATCTCTTACATTCTCTTGTTGGTGACCTGTGGGACAGTATTGAAAAATTAGGTGTAGCTGATTTCCTTGACAAAGCCAAAGCTGATGGTCGCATTATAAATGCAGGTTTTTCTTTTCACGGAGCATCAAAGGATTTCAATCGCATAGTAGATGCTTATAACTGGGACTTCTGCCAGATCCAGTACAACTATCTGGATGAAATGAACCAGGCAGGTAAAGAGGGTCTGAAATATGCAGCTTCTAAAAATCTTGGTGTTATAGTAATGGAACCTCTTCGTGGAGGAACCCTTACAAAAACTGTACCACAAGATGTGGAAGAAATATGGAATGAGGCACCAAAGAAAAGATCACCTGCTGAATGGGCTCTTCGCTGGGTATGGAACCATCCGGAAGTTACTGTGGTTCTTTCCGGTATGAACGAAGAAGCCCATATTGAAGAGAATCTCAGGGTTGCAGGAGAAGCACATCCAAATTCACTTACAGAAGAAGAACTACAACTTGTGAAAAGAGTGGAAAATAAATACCGTGAATTGATGAAGGTAGAATGTACCGGTTGTCAATATTGCATGCCTTGCCCGTCAGGTGTGAATATTCCAGTTTGTTTTGATCTGTACAACAACCTTTACCTGGAGGATGATCCCGAAACAGTAAGACTTATGTATGCTGCACGTTTAGGCGGTGCTGTTGGTGCAGGTAGAGGCGGTTTTGCATCCCTTTGTATCCAGTGTGGACAATGTCTTGATAAATGCCCACAGCATATTGACATACCAAATATTCTTGATTCCGTAGTTAGCGAACTTGAAGGGTCCGATCTTGAGCAGAGGATTGCCATGGCAAAGGAGATGTTTAATGGAGATGTTTAAGCATGTATAAAACAGCATAAATTATCTGCCACAAAAATACAACAAGGAATATTGTTTCAGGTTCTTTACTGAAATACCAGACAATATTCCGTTTTTATTTATTCATTATTTCGTGAACTTTGAATTATTATTTTTTTTAGTAAAGGGGTTATCACATGGAACTCACAGATCTCTTCAAAGATGTCAAAGATGGAAAAATAGATATTGAGACTGCGGAACAGCATGCACGTGGTCTTGGTTTTGTATCCTACTCCGATATAGCAAAAATTGATTCTCACAGGAAATGCAGAACGGGAGTTGTCGAGGCTGTTCTTGCCGATTGTAAAGAGCCTGATGATGTTGTGGAAATTGCAAGGGTCATGGTTTCACAGAGCAAGCGAGCCCTTATCACTCGTGTATCTGAAAAACATTTTGAAGTCCTGAGGGCGGCATTCCGCGAAGATGAGTTTGAATGGAACAGCCGATCCCGTACGGTTGTGGTCCATGATGGCACTCATGCACCCGCAACCGGTGGAGTTGTAGGTATCATTTCCGCAGGCACGGCAGATATTCCAGCCGCAGAAGAGGCAAAGGTTGTGGCTTCTGAGATGGGATGTGAAACTGTTACCGTATACGATGTAGGGGTTGCAGGAATCCACAGGTTAGTTCCCGAACTTCAGAATTTGAAATCGAAGAATCCTGGGGCTATAGTAGTTGCAGCCGGAAGGGAAGGCACACTTCCCACAATAGTTTCAGGACTTGTTGATGTGCCTGTGATAGGTCTTCCTGTTTCCACAGGATATGGTGCAGGTGGCAAAGGAGAAGCTGCTCTGATGTCAATGCTCCAGTCCTGTTCCACACTTGCAGTCGTAAATATCGATGCAGGTTTTGTTGCAGGAGCATATGCGGCGAGGATAGCGAACATGATCGCATCCGCAGGAGCAGGATGTAAACAAGAACAGGAATAAAAATTATGAGATCACTAATATTCAATCCTTTTTCCGGAGCCGCCGGAGATATGATCCTTGGATGTACTCTGGACCTCGGAGCTGACAGGCAAGCCCTAAAAGAACTTATAGAAGCCTCTGCTCCTGTTTCTGTGGATATAAGGGAAGTAGTGAAAAAAGGAATAAAAGCTATTGATGTCAAGATCAATGTACCTGAAAGAGAACATTCACGCACATATCCAGAACTTTTAGACACGATAAAGGAGGCAAAACTGCCTCCCAGGGTGGAGGCAAGTGCCCTTGATATCTTTTTAAAGATGGCAGAAGCTGAAAGCTTGATTCATAGAGTAGATGATCTTGAGAAACTTCATTTCCATGAGGTAGGCCAGAGTGATGCACTTGTAGATGTCATCGGGTCTTCGGCAGCTATTCATTCTCTTGGATGTGATTCTGTTTACTGCACTCCTATCAATGTGGGAAGCGGTACAATAGAATGCGCACATGGGACCCTGCCTGTACCAGCTCCGGCTACACTTGAAGTGCTCAGGAAAGGAAAACTCTATTTCAGAGGTGGGAATGAGCAAAAAGAACTTCTGACTCCCACAGGAGCTGCGATCCTTTCTCACTTTGCAAGACCTGTGGAGACTTTTCCCCAGGGCAGGGTAATTTCAACAGGGTATGGAGCTGGAGATGCCGAGCTTAGAGGACCAAACGTGCTCCAGGGAGTGATTTCTGAGCTGTATTCCGGCCTGGTCCCGGATATGATAGAAGTACTTGAGACAAATGCTGACGATGTAAGCGGAGAAGTGTTGGGTAACCTGTTCGAGGAATTGCTTGCTATGGGAGCAAGGGATGTTGCAATCGTTCCGGCAACAATGAAAAAAGGCCGCCCAGCCCATATTATCAAGGTCATTGCAAAGCCTGAGGATACTGCAAAACTCGCACGGAAGATCATTATCGAGACTGGGTCCCTAGGAGTACGGGTAATACCAACCCGGCACAGGTTAATGGCTGACAGAAGGATAGAGTCACTTAAATTTGAAATTGAAGGGGAAATCTATGAAACCGCGGTGAAGATTGCCAGGGATTCAGAAGGTGTCCTGCTCAATATCTCTGCTGAGTTCGAGGATTGTAAAGTGATTGCTAAAACAAGTGGTATCCCTGTAAAGGAAGTTATAAAATGGGCAGAGGAGGCAGCAAGAAAGCTCTTCTCTTGATATTTCCAAAAAGCTTCGTTAATAAAAACCAATGAATTTGATTACCCAATTACTTTTGAGTGATTACTCAATCAGGCATAAAGGTAACAGATTGATTTGTCTTAAAAACAAGGATTCAATCAAAGATTAATGAGAATCAAGCTAATAATTCAAAAATGCGGGAGGAGTTTAATGTTATACAGGAAAATGCCAAAGAACGGGGATGAACTTTCAATAATCGGTTTTGGAACCATGCGCCTTCCGACCCATAGATAATTGAAAGATTAGATCTTCAGCTACAGGCATAGCTATATCGATAAAGTTTAAGTAATCATTTGACAGATTATTAAATCATAGATTTAATGGGAGTATCAGATTTTCATTCTGGAATAAATCACATACATTCCTTTTATTTTTATTCATACCCATATATTTTTACTATGAGTTTTTACATTTTTTATTATTGAATGCTCCAACCTGTTCTTTTAATATTTTTTTGCAGATTAAAAGTTAATTTGTTTGAGATTATAAAATGTCGGCTCTGTTGATGTACACCCCACCGTTAAGGGTCAGTGAAGCAATTAATGTTAAGGTCAAAGATATAAAAATTGAAAATACAAGCCCCGAAGTCCAAACCTGTCGCTATGCTTAATAAATTAGAAAATCAAATATGTAGTTGGAATTGGAGGTGAATAACAGATGAGACATGGGGAATTTTATAAGAATAATGAGACTGGCAAAGTTGGGAAGATTGTAGAAACAAATCCACTGGCAATTTTCTTAAAAATAGCTGGTAATTTTGTCGAATTTGAAAGGGATATATTTTTGGATTATTGGTCCAGAGTCAAGGGAGAATCGGAATACGAAATGGAACTTATTCTATTATATGATGAAATATGCCAGATCGCAAACAAGCAGAATGTGGACACTAAAAAATTAATCGCCGATTTAAATCGCCTGTCTACAAAACAAAATCCTGCTTAACTTTTTTGAATCGATTTTTAATCAGTTCTTTTAATTGAAATTGGTCGATTGAATGTCCATATTCAATATTGACAATTGTCCAGTGTATAGCGCAGGGGTCTATGTTTAACCCCTTTTACCTTTGTAGGTCCTTCATTTTTCATACCGATTTTTTTAGCAACTTTCCTGGAAGCAATGTTATCCTCATGCGAAAAAGCGATGAACTGCTTGCAATCCAGTTTGCGGCAAGCGTGATGCAAGAATATTTGGATAGCCTCGGTTGCAAATCCCCGGTTCCAGTGCTTTGGTAAAATGGACCAGTAAACCTGCTAAGCTCCCTTATCCGGGTCAGGAAGCATTCCAACAGAACCGACAAATTCATCACTGCTCTTTTTTGCAACAGTATAGGCATAGACCTGATCTGGTTCATCGTAGTTTTTCATTGTTTTACGGAAAAACCTGCGAGTATCTTTATAGGATGCAGGTTTTTGGCTGAAGAAAAAATATTTTGTAGCTTTATCATTTGAAATAAACCTGTGAAAACCAGTAAAATCTTTCTCCTCCAGCGGCCTTATGATAAGCCTTTTGGATTCTATGATTTCATGTATTCTTGCTGGCATGGATATACACATGGTTCAAAGACTTATGTATATTACCGTTGCTGATATCAAAGAAAATTATATTGCAATGTTTGGGATTTGGCGAAAAACTAATGAAATAGATTATTGATTATATTACATGAGCTTTGATAACCCTGGCTTTTTTGAAAAGTTGCGAATGGAAGTGCTCTGGAACCGTCTGGGAAGTTTCCGCTATAAGCAATATATTCAGGGTCTACAGTTGAAAGGTGATGAAAATATTCTGGATTTTGGATGCGGAGGAGGCGCTGTTTCAAAGCATATAGCAAACGCCCTTTCAGACAGCGGCAATCTGGTTTGCATTGACACCTCTGCTTTCTGGCTGGAGAAAGCAAAAAAACGGATGAAGGACTTTTCCAACGTTGAGTTTATCTGTGAAAAGATCGAAGATGCAGATCTGCCTGATAATTATTTTGATTCCGTTTTCATTCATTTTGTCCTCCATGATATTGAGGAAAAGGACAGACAGGAAATATTAAACTCCCTTGCAGGCAAACTTAAGGGAACCGGTCTTGTCTACATCAGGGAGCCAACCAAGCATGATCATGGTATGTCCCCTGTAGAAATTGTAGAACACATGAAAAAAGCAGGTCTTTCAGAACTTTCCGGCAGGCATGGGGAGTATTTCAGATGGCCACATTATACCGGTGTTTTCCGTAAGTAAGAAGTAAATTTATGCCTGTGATATGAAAATACACAGGCAGGAATGTTGGTAATCAGTCGAGCAATTCTTTTCCGGCAGTTTTTGCCTCATCCATTAATTCAGTGTTATCTTTGACTGCTCCGGGCTCATAGTATCCGGTACCAAGCAATGTATTCTTGATTTCCATTCCGAAAAACTGGTTCATCAGCCCTCCCAATTCTTCAAATACCGGTTTGTACTGATTCTTTTCGGGGAACCCCTGGGAACCCACCAATACAAGTTTTTTACCGGCATTGATACGCGGAGAGAAATCCGGGTTAATCAGGGAATATAACCTGTCTATGAATGAGCGTGCCTGTCCGGTAAATTGGCCGAAATAAATGGGTGAGCCAAAAACAATACCATCAGCATCAATGATTGCATCCAGAGCTTTTTCCATATCATCATCGAGTTTGCATCTTTCATGGACTTTACAGTAGCCGCATGCCTGACATCCCGTAAAATCCATCGCATTGATGTTGAATTTCCTGATATCTGCACCGTTCTCAGAGGCACCGTCAAGAACTTGCTGTACAAGTACATCTGTATTCCCATCTTTACGTGGGCTTCCTACAAAACCTACAACTTTCATTGTTCCACATCCATCTGGCTTTAATAATTATTTTCAATTTCTTTTAGAAACATAATGTGATGTGTAAGTATGTGTTTATATACTTAAGTTTTATCACATACTTCTGTTTAACATGTAACTATAAGTTTTTCACCTCCAGAAAATGCTGGATTATCTTTTTAAGTAACAGTACCCATCTTATTATATCAAAAACTATCGAATATCAGGGAGTGTCAATATGGGAGTAGAAGATGTAATGAAAGAGGTCTCTGAGGAACTTGAGAGACTGGTCAGCACTAAAACCGTTGTAGGGGAAGCTATGGAAGCAGGTGGAAAAACTATCATACCCATCAGCAAAGTATCCTTTGGTTTTGGTAGCGGTGGCGGTGAAGGTAAGAAAAGTGCAACCGAATCGAGCTTTGGTGGCGGCGGCGGTGCAGGTGCAAAAATAGATCCTGTTGCATTTCTTGTTATATCTGAAGAAGACGTAAAGTTGTTGCGTGTATCCGGCAAAGGCGATATTGATAAGGTCATTGAAGCAGTTCCGGAACTAATCGGGAAATTCAAAGGAATGAAAGGGAATAAGCATGCCTCTGACAGACCTGAAGAAGTAAAAGAAGAGTCAGATAATGAGGAAAAAGACTAACCTGTTTCCGTTAGGAGACGGGCAATTTAAGTATCCGGGTCTATGTGGCCTATGATTATTTTTTCTGTAATTTTGCTGCTTTTGGTAGTGGCAATTTTATTCCTTTTTGTCGCATTTGATGTAACATACAGGTTTACATTAGAAAGAAACAGTTACAAAACAAACCTGAAAATAACCTGGTTGGGAATCTCCAGAAATATCAAACCTTCCAGCAATAAAAAAAATAAAGAACAAGAGGATGAAATTAAAACAGATCGTTCGGTAAAAAACAACCCAACGATTGTAAATGATCTATCATCGTATTCTTCTATTTTCTTTGAGATAAAAAATCCCCTCCTCAGGTTTGTATCAGATATCTTAAAAGCTATCCATTTTCGTTCTCTTTCTCTTGATATGAGATATGGTTTTGATGATCCCGCATATACAGGCATTCTGTGTGGATTTTTACATGCGGCTCTTGGAATAGTTAAGCGCAGTTGCCCTCAATGTAATTATCAGATTGTTCCCTGTTTTAATAATGAAATTTTAGAAATAGATGCCTCTGGAAGTTTTCGTATCAGGCTGTACAGATTTATGCCGGGATTACTACGGTTTTTTTCCAGAAAGGTTGTGATCAAAAACCTGTGGATATCTTTGAAGAATAAATATTGACCCATTAAATGCCAAAATTTAAGCAGCATATTTATAATTCTACAGGACACATTATTTTGTAATGGACATTAAGGGGGATTATGTGAAAAAGACAATGATTGTACTTGAAATCCTGTTGAGCCGATTTTTGGTAATAGGTTGTACAGATTACGGCAATGGTGACGAAACTGTCAGGAAGGCACATCATCAGTAACTGGGGCTGATGTATATTAACTGATATTTTTTCTTATTTTTGTACAAATAATTACTTATTTATTAATATACGAAAACATAATTTTATAACAGAATATATTCGGAGGTAGCTTATGATAAATTTACAGGAACTTGCAGATTCATGTATCGAATGTAACAAATGTCTTGATGTATGTCCTGTTACAAAAGTTACGGGTAATGATTCTTTTACGCCCCGGGCTAAAATATCCCTGCTTGACCGTATTGAAGCAGGAAAAGAACTTACAGAAGACGAAATGAACAATGTGTATCTTTCGACACGCTGTGGTGCCTGCGATGATGTCTGTCCTGTGGACATTCCAATCACGGATATTATACAGAGGGAAAGACAACTGCTCGCAGAGCAGGGCAGGGAACCGGAGAAAACCGGAAAGATCTGTCAGAACATTCTTGTAAATAATGTGCCGGGACATATGGACGATGCTCATCGTTTTGACTGGGTAACCAATGATCTGGTAATCGCTGAAAAATCAGAAATTGCTTACATGGGTGGCTGCTGGGCATCCTTTGCTCAGCCGGAGATTGCACGCTCAACGATCCGATTACTGAATGCTGCAGATATCAAACCCATGTTACTTAAAGAGGAAAAATGCTGTGGCCTTTTCCTGATTGATAACGGTCATCTGGATGAAGCTGCAGAACATGCACGTAAATATGTGGATTACATCGAATCACAGGGAATAAAAAAACTGGTAGTCTCATGTCCGGGATGTTACGAGGTCATCGGGAAAGAGTATGCAAAATTAGGCAAAAAACCGGAATTCAAAGTGGTATTTTCTCTTGACCTCTTCAGTGAGCTTGTCAGGGAAGGCAGACTGCAGCCACGTAAGACCACAGGTACGGTTTCTCTGAGGGATGCATGTCCCATGAGGAAAGAAAAGAATGTTCCCAGACAATTGATCTCAGCTATGGGATATTCCATAAAAGAACTGTTTGAAGGTACGGTTTGTTGTGGTGCACCGGCAGGTGTCAAACCCAATTTCCCGGAAATTTCCGGTAAGATAGCAAATCTAACCCTTGAAAACCTTCAGGAAGGCAAGACACTTGTAAGCTACTGTCCCTTTTGCCAGTATCATCTGGAAAGTGTTTCAGGAGAACCAAAACCAGCGATAAAAGACATCTCTACGTTACTTGCAGAACAAACACTTTAAAATCATTCAATCTGAAAAATTTTCAGCATATTGGTCCCTCCCGGCTTACCGGGAGACTGGCCTTCTGTGAATACTATAAGATCACCCACCGATGCTATCTGATTTTCTTTCAGCAATGTAGAGGCAGTTTGTTCCCAGCTGCCACCTTTATTCGGGGAATATATAGGATAAACCCCATATGAAAGGGCAAGGGTTTCACATATTTCCTGGCTTCTGCTCATAGCGAATATCCAGCAATCGGGTTTAAATCGGGAAATCCTGCGCGGAGTCTGGCCGGAAATGGTGGGTGTTACAGTGTGGTCTACTTTCAAACGTTTGATGGCCTGGTAAACCTGCAGGGCAATAACATCACTAACTGACATGGTAAGTTCATCAATGCCTTTTGTAAGCAATTCAGTTCCCCAGCCAGTTTCATTCCTCCATTTTTCGGTCCTTGAAGCGATTCCAGTCATCATCAACACGGTTTCAATCGGGTATTTTCCGACTGCCGTTTCCCCGGATAACATCAGGGCATCGGTTCCGTCAAGTATTGCATTGGACACATCAGTGGCCTCTGCACGTGTCGGACGAATATTTTCTGTCATTGACTCAAGCATATGTGTTGCAGTAATGACAGGTTTGCCCCGCAGGTTTGCCTTATGTATAATCTCTTTTTGCAAAACCGGCACTTGCTGG
The DNA here is from genome assembly GCF_004104135.1 of Methanohalophilus sp. WG1-DM. Lineage (NCBI taxonomy): Archaea > Methanobacteriati > Methanobacteriota > Methanomicrobia > Methanosarcinales > Methanosarcinaceae > Methanohalophilus > Methanohalophilus sp. WG1-DM. Next base: position 237,486 of record NZ_RRBA01000001.1, read on the forward strand.
ATCGGAGTTTCCACTCCCAGATCCCCTCTTGCAAGCATTATGGCATCGGTATGCTCAAGAATATCATTTATGTTTTTTACCGCTTCTTCCCTTTCTATTTTTGCCACGACATAAATGGACTCACCATGCTGCTGGGCAAATTGTCGCAACTTTTCAATATCAGATGCACTTTCTACAAATGAGAGGCTGAATATGTTTACTCCTTCCTCCAGGGCAAACTTCATGAATCTCAGGTCATCATCCGTAACAGCATCCAGAAAGATCCGGGAGCCTGGCAAATTCACTCCTTTGTGGGATGTGAGATAACCCCCGATTTCAACCTTGCATTCTACCCCTTTATCGGTATTACCCAGACATCTAAGCTGGATAAAACCATCATTGAGAAATACATTGCTACCCGGGCTTACACTCTCATAAAGCCTTTTGTAATTTACCGGTATGATGTTTTTCCCACCATCTATATCCAGAGGGGTAAGATAAACAGTATCTCCCTTTTCAAGAGTTAAAGGTTCATTTTCCAGGTCTCCAACCCTTATTCTGGGGCCCGGCAGGTCTGCAAGGATTGCCACAGTTACTCCCAACTCAGTTGATAAACTACGTATCCTTTGGATAACTTCCCTGTGTTTTTCCAGATCACCATGAGAAAAATTAATCCTGGCTACATTCATCCCCTTAAGTATCAATTGCCTGAGTACGGGTTCGGGACTGGAAGCCGGGCCAATCGTGCATACAATTTTGGTACGGTGATCTGGTAGTTTCATATTTATACTCATGTGTTTCTGACATACTCCCACGACTAAAGTGCGTGGGGTTCTACGGTTGATTGCTTTCTAATCATTGCCGCTTTGGGGATACCAGTATTCCCCTTTGCTACATCACTTTCTGTAGCAAATCGAACTATGTTTGGAGATAATGCAATGTTGAAAGCTGCATTAACGTCCGCATGTTCAACGTGTCCACAAGAAGGACACTGGAAGTTTTTGCCATTTCTGTCCCCTATATGACCGCATCTGCTACATGATTGAGAAGTGTATGCAGGGTCGATATAAGCGATAGGAACTCCAAGTAGTTTGGCTTTGTATTCTATCATCATTTGGAACTGATAGAAAGACCAACTATTCAAGGAATAACGGAATGACTTTGCTTGTTTCTTGTTCTTACGGATGCCCTTGAGTTCTTCGAGCTTGATTCCGTAGCCATTTTCATAGGCATTACCCACTATCTTCTTGCTAATTTTGTGGTTAATGTCTCGGACGATTCTACTTTCACGGTTTTTGAGTTGTTTTACTTTTCGATATTTACCTCTCTTTTGTAGATTTTTACGGATATGTTTGTATTTTTCATGAATATGTTGTCCTGATTTACCGAGTTTCATAATTTTTCCAGTATCAGGAGATGCTACGACTGCTATATGACCTGTAGTATTTCGGTCTACTCCTAACCATTCTGTAGCTTCATATTCTGAATTTTCTTTGTGGGTTACAGAAACAAAGAGATATTCGTTATCTACTTCAATCTGATTGATAGTGTCGAAGTAGATGGGGATTTCATGTTTAAGTTCCAATTTCAATGCTGTTATTTTGATAATTTGTGATGCAGGGGCATACTGGATTCCCTGTTTAGGGATTGTTAATTTAACCTTATTGACACGTTTTATCTTCTTATTACGCCCGTATTTACGAATAATCTGATTGCTCATCACTGATTTTAATCCGAATTGTTTTACATCTTTGGAACTGAATTTAGCTGAATGCGGATGATGCTCTAATACATAGTGAGCTACTTGTTTAGCCTTTTTTAGTTCATCGGAAAAATCTCGATGATGCTTGATTTTGTATGTGAGTATCATTTATTTTTCTGTTCCTCAATGTATTTTTTAACTGTTGTTTCCGAAATGTGACCTACAGATTCACAATAGTAGCTTCGAGTCCATAATGTCGGGAGTCTAGTTCTCATTTCTGAAAATTCTTGTCTTAAAATACGAGATGTATAACCCTTCAATTGTTGAACAATCCAATGAGGACTCATTGTAGGTGTAGTTTTCACAAATAGATGAACGTGGTCGGGCATTATTTCCATTTTTTCAATGATTACTCCGATTTCTTCTGCTTTATTATAGAGAAGTTCCTTTAAACGTGCTTCAATCTCATTTTCTAAAACATTGCGTCTATATTTAGGACACCATATTAAATGAAAACCAATGTTATACACCGTTGTATTGCTATGTTTCCATCTCTCTGTTGCCATTATAATGTATTATATGTCTGACATCTATATAACATTTGTGATTAACTAAATGAGTGGGGTATGATTCATCCTATGACTAAAGTCATAGGCTTTCTCTACCCCTACGCCCCATTAGTCGTAAGGAAGCCAATAATTACTCTTCTTCCTTTTTGGATGTAGTTCCCTTGCACCATTCTTTCATCTCGCGGTCAGTTTCTGTTGCTTCCTGTTCATCACCGCTTACAAGTTCACACCAGTCATCGATTTCCTCATCAGCAGTTTCCCCCGGCTCTTCTTCTTTTTTCTTAATCTGTTTTGGTTCATTTGATGGTGTAGGCATATAATCACTCATTTTGTGTCCTGTCCTTTTGTACAAGTATAGCATCCTCTATATTAAGGCGTGCAGTATACTCATCAATATTTATGACAGTGCTCTTTTTTATTTCTATCCTTCTGGAATATAAGGGACAGTCAAGAACAAAACTTTCAAATTCTCCTCCTTCTCCGGCGACATTCAGCCCTATTTTATCATTTAGTTTTACCAGTTCATCGATCTCATTTTTGGTAATTTCTTTACCCAGCCACTTGTTGTTTAAACCATAAGCTGCTATGCTACTGAATAGAAAATGAAATTTTTCTTCCAGCAATTTGTGCATTTCTTCTTCCTGGTCCATATGCCATAGAGGTGAATACACATACATTCCGAGTTCTGAACAGATACCTTCTATTCGCTCTTTCTGGTAAGTTGAATACAGGGCACCGGTTACAACTCCTTCGGTCCCATATTCTTTTTTTGCCTTCTCGATTGCTTTTTTCAAATCATCAAGCTCAACTTCCTTTTCCCCTGCTGTCTCCTGTTCAAGAAGGGGAATCCCCATGGCTTCGGATTGCAGGGATGCCATATTGATATTGGGTGTATGGAACATATAGGAATCCGGATTTTTGCTTTTTACTGTTATCAGGCATTCGATCGGATATCCTGCCTCTTTCATTTTGTACATTGCAAAGTGACTATCTTTTCCCGAACTGAACAGTACTCCAAGTTTGGGTTTGTAATTTTTTTCCATGTTCTTCAGATAATCCGTTTTATTTTTATAACCAGTTCGTTTTGCAAGTTTTTCGATAGCCCTGTCAAACTTGCTCCCATACTGGGCAGCCTTTTTATTCCTGAGTGCAAATTCTGCAGGAATTCCAGCCCTTTCAGCCACCTGGCGCAGTATCATCTTATTGCCTTTTTCATTAAGCTTAAGGGCAGCAGGGATTCCCAGAGCGTATTCTGCAACGTGCCTGTTCAGAAAAGGGGAGCGTAAGTCCAGCTCCAGTTCGGATGCAATCAAACCGTCCCGATAAGTATCTTTTAGATGGATGTTGAGTGTATCCTTCAGACATTCACTGTTCAGGTCAGTTGCTTTTTTGTGCCTGTTATAGCCACCGAACATTTCATCTGCCCCACTACCTGTAAAAAGAACGTTGATCCCATCCTCTTTTGCTGCCCGACCTGCTATATAAGTTGGCAGGGCAACCCCCGCCATGGGTACACTTGTAGTTTCTATCAGGGGAACGATTTTTTTTAGGATTTCTTCTGTTTCCTCGAGAGATACTTCAATAATTTTCAGAGGCAACTCCAGCTCGTTTGCTATTTTTCGTGCATGCTGTACATCGGGTGCTTGTATCTCATTCTCAAGTCCTGCTACATAGCAACAGATATCTTGCTTGCTATATTTTTTGCACAGCATGCTTACAAGTGTGGAATCCACACCTCCGGAAAACAAAATTCCTATCCTGGAAGGAGGAAGACACCTGCTTACAGATTCTCCAAGCAGCCGATATAATTCTTCTATGATTTCATCAGGTTGCTTTGTTGCAGGTTCAACTGATGGTTTCAGTTCATAGGTACTGTATGTATGTAATGTTCCCTCTTCGGTATCATAACTAGGGGTACTTCGCGGGTCAACTTTTTCAATATTATAGTAACCAGTCATTTCAAGATATTTTTTTTCAGATGCAACTGCAAAGCCATTTTCTGTAGAATACCATAGAGATTTCACTCCTAGCACATCAGTTGCACAGGTAATCCACTTATTGCTTCTTGTTATGAAAGCAAAACCACCAATTAAGTCTCTCTTTAAATCTTCGATATACAGTCCCGGATCTTGCAGTTTCCCATTATCATCTTTCAGGAGAGTGTCCAGTTTCTCTGCAAGGACATGAGATTTACTTTCACATAAACCATTATCTACAATAGTTATAGCTGATTTTTTATTTCCATTTGTATTGGATTTTCCTTGTATTTTCATTACTAAATGATTTGCAGTGGGCATTATAATTTCAGTTTGTCCTTTCCCGATTTTATTAATGATGTTACTTTTTGTTGCAATACCCATATGGGGGTTGAATATTGAAATTAGCTTTTGCATCATGTGAAGTAATACCTGTCCACTTATTATTTCTTGTCCATGTAAATTGTAACTATTTTCATTGTTTATCGTAGTTTCAGTTTTGCATATTGTTACAGGTCTAAACAGTTTCTTCTCCAATTATTTATATACTTCTTCTAACAAATGAAATCTACAGAGATAATAATAGCAATCAGATATGTTTACAGAGCTTTGGTACTATAATGTGATACCTGTGAGGGAGTGTTTAAAAATGAAATATATTATTTTTACCGATCTTGATGGTACGTTGATCGATCATGATACCTATTCATATGAAGCTGCCCTTGATGCAATAAAATTGCTTGCTCAAAAGGACATTCCCCTGATTATCTGTACCAGTAAGACCCGCGCTGAAATAGAGGTTTATGTTAAGGAACTAAATATTCATCATCCTTTTATTTCTGAAAATGGGGGGGCTATTTTCATCCCCCGTGGCTATTTCAATGTAGATTATGAGTATACAAGCGAAAATGAGGATTATGAAATAATTGAACTTGGAACCCGCTATGAAGAGCTTCGCAGGGTACTTTCGATTATTCGAGATCGTACCTCTCTCCCAATTACTGGTTTTGGTGACCTTAACGCTGAAGAGGTAAGTGAGGATACGGGTCTTGGCATTGAATCTGCAACACTTGCCAAAGAAAGGGAATATGATGAAGCCTTTAAAATGGAAGATGATTCAGGAACAGAACTGCTCAAAGAGCACATTCTTGCGCAGGGGTTGAATTTCACCAGAGGCGGAAGATACTGGCATTTGATGGGAGATAATGATAAAGGAATGGCAGTTTCGATATTGACTGAATTATACAGGAAAATTCATCCCTCTGTGGTAAGTGTGGGGTTGGGAGATAGTCAGAATGACCTGCCCATGTTACAGACGGTGGATGTGGCTTTCCTTGTCCAGAAACCAGATGGTAAACATGATCCTTCCATAGAGGATGATGATATAAACAGGGTTGAAGGCATAGGGCCTGAGGGATGGAACCGTGCAATTATTAAATTAATCGGATCTAATGAGAACAGAGATATAGTTTGATCTTAGAACAGGGGGAATTATTGTGATACGACTTGAAAATATGCTTCCCAAGGCTTTTCTTGTGGGCATTATAGAAATGGTGGATATGGTAGGGCCGGAAAAGACTTACCACTGGATTGAATCCATTGGTTATAGGCTTGCTGAGATTGAAGGTCCAGGATTTGAGGGTGCAAGGGACGACAACATAAACTATTTGCCTGTATGCCCATTTGGCAATGACCTTGTAGAATTTATAGAAATATATGGGGAAAGGCCAGAAGAATACCAGCAACTAATCGATTTTGTCAGGAATCAGAAACACCAATCTGAAGAAGGCTGGAACTATCCTGCACTTTCCAGTGCCGTGGGTATATTGCATAATAGCTATAGTAAAAGACGTGCTGAGCTGGCAGGTGCCAAACTCCTTCATCTGGGTAGCAAATCACCTGTAAGTAATACAAAAGAATATAATGAGCAGGCTATTGCTAGGTCCGGCATCTCTAAGGATGAAGTTTCCGGCTATCTTGATAAATCGTTTTCCGTATTTAAAATCGAATATCCTGAAGAGGAGTGATCCTATTGAATTATCTGGAAGCCCACAGGCTTTATGAAAACAGTGTCAAGATTCTCAGTGAAAATCAGCATGAAAAGGGTGGATTTTATGCAAGTCCTCCCGGTACAAGATATCCTTTCATCTATCCCAGGGATCATTCGATGGATATCCTTGGTGCAATAGATGCTGACCTTATGGACCAGGCCCGCAGAGGGCTCGAATTTATATTGAATGCGCAAAAGCCTCTGGGTGAGTTTTCCCAGCGGTATGATATAGACGGCAATGATGCAAGTTACAAGGATTTGCAGATAGACGGAAACGGTCTTATCCTTTATGCGCTGGGGAAGTATTTCGAGGCCACAGGTGGCTCATTTTTTGATAAGATGGCTGATAAGAAGTTCATCGAAGAATACTGGCCCATTGTCGAAAAAGCAGTCGGTTTTATCCTGATGAATAAAAATGAAGAAGTTGATCTTATTCATACAGTTAACAGTATTCATGAATATCCGGCTTATGAGCATGGTTTTGAGATTTATGCCAACTGTGCATGCTGTGCGGGTGTACTGGAGGCTGTGAAGATGGGCGAGGCCCTGGGCAAGGACGTCTCAAAGTGGAAGGAAGAAGGAGGAAAGGTCAGGAATGCCATCATGACACGACTCTACAGTCCCCGAAGGCGTTCCTTTATAAAATGTATCCGTGTGAAGGATAAGAGCAGTAATCCAATAGGTTATGATGCATTTGCCTCCAGTGTTATTGATGTGGATGCTGTGGAATATGCACCTGCTTATTTCGGCCTTCTCCCGGATTCGGATGTCAAGATAAAGTCTACTGTAAAACGAATTCATGATAATTTATGGGATAAGGAAATTGGCGGCCTGAACCGTTACCCTGAACACTGGGATCGGAATAATGGTGGCTATGGCCCCTGGTGTCATTTTACCTGTGAGCTTGCAAACCATTTCATAAATATTGATCAAAAAGAAATGGCAGAAATGTATCTGGGATGGGTGGTTGATATGGCTCATGAGTACCAGTTGCCTGAACATATATCAACTATAGAACGGTTTGAGTTGTGGCTGGAGGATTATACCAATGCCAAAATTCTCAGGGACAGCAAGATGAAAATGATAGAACATGTCCGTGCTCACCCCAAGTGGAAGGATGGACTTGCATATGTCACGACTCCTCTGATCTGGCCCCATGCCGAATATATCCGGGCCTATAAAAATTACATGAATAAGTACGACTGATTTTTTCTGGCAAATTGCTGCGAAGCCGTCATTTTAGGCCCGCAGCAATTGCACGCACAGGAAGCACTTCCCAATTATACGATTTTATTTTTCCGGGAAGAATTCAATAGCCTGGGCAAGTTCCCTGTGATTTTTGGCATAATCCCTGATATCGATTCCCTGCAGGTAGGCATCACATGCCTGTACCAGTGCTTTGGCTCCTGATCGTGTTCCTTCCGGATGTGCATGTACTCCTGATCCCATGGTCGTGATGAAATCAACGTTACCCATTACATCGATGAAAGGCTTCAGCCTGACGGGGTTCAATCCTCCGGAAACAATTGGACAACATTTTTTCATGCCTCTCCAGCTGTCTTTTTCCAGGATGACATGATGGGCTATGTCTTCATTCACAAGCTATATAGCATCCTTATCCGTTTCCATGATCTTGGCCCAGCTCTGTTCGAAGAAATGGCCATGTGAACTCAGGTACTGAATACCGTGGGCTGCAACTACATCTTCCTCTGGAGTTCCTTTCATTTTTCCGACTCCTGCAGTACCCGTGTGGATGCCGGAGGCGCCTGCCAGACGTGCGAATTTAGACAGTACCAGCACGGAAAAACCTATGGGATTCTCTGGGCGTGTGAAGGCACCATGGGCAGCCCTGTGGAAATGCAGGAAAACATCGGGATACCGCCTTCTGATTGTCTGGATAGCCATCCATCCGGCGGTAATACCATCGATGAGGAAAGCATAACTTCCAGGCTCAAACCCTGCATTCCTGATCATTTCGCAGCGCTCGATCATGGTGTCAAAGTCCGGTGCCGAGACATTGAATGAATGGACTTTTTTCTTTCCCGTTTCCTCTACTGCCTTGTCCATGGCTTCTTTTACATGCTTTACCATCTTGTCGTAGGGACAGAAGTCCTGATTGGCCTGTGGTTCGTCATTCTTGACAAAATCCCCACCGCCTGCCCAGAAGTCATAACAGACTTCAGCATATTCGGCAGAAGTCAACCCCATCTTGGGTTTTACGATGGTACCGAGAATAGGCCTGTCGTAAACTCCGAGATAACTGCGCATGTCATCGACTGTGAAACCGGGGCCGTCATATTGTTCAAGCATAGAGGGAGGAAACCAGACATCCAGCAGTTTGAGGGCTGATATCTCTTTCATTCCCAGGACGTTTCCCACGATATAGGTCAGGATGTTCTGTACATTGCCCCCCCTGTCAAATAGTCTCCAGGGATAGGCTATCCACACAAGTTCTCTTTCCAGATCCATCTGATAGACCCGGGCGTTCATGACCTTTGAGAACTTCGTCTCGGTATTTACCCTGAAATTCGTACCAGTTGATGATTCCGCTGCGATTTCAGCAGCTGCCTGTAGCATATTCATCTCCCCACCTGGAACGAGCCTGAAAACAGTAAGCAGGTATTCACCGTTGGTCGGGTCGGGCAATTCGAGGTTCACATAACCTTGCTGTTTGGGATTCAATGACTGGACTAACTCTTCAATAGTTGAGCTCATGGTAAGAATAACAGTTTGTAATGTATTTTAGTTTTTGGAAGGAAACAAAATGCAGAATTCATTAACCCCAAAAACGTTTCGTTTTCGCATAGTTGCGTTCGGCTTCCATGATGTCTTTGTAGAAACCTTCCTCATCCACCTGCATTTTCTGGATAATACGGGTGGCGGTTTCAGGACCAACTCCACGGCTTGCCAGGGCCACAACCGCAGTCCTTCCCTGTGTCATTACGATGTTGGCATTACGAAATACTTTCTGGATGCGTTTTTGGTCCTCTTTTGAATCTATTCGATCTTTTTTCTTAACCAGTTTGATTTCCTCTTCCTCCCAGGGTTTCAGGGCAGCCACCATTTTAGATTCACAGATAGGACACACAATGTTCTCAGGCACATTTTTCACTTTGCGACGGGATATCCATTTAGTACAGTGTACACAGAACAGGATTACCCTGTCATTTTCAATACGGTTTTTTAGTGCTGTTATGATCGAACCTTCAGCTCTTTCCGGTGCTATCAGGTCTTTTTTCGCATCGAATCCCGCTCCTCCCAGAGGAGATGGAGGGCCTGTTGCGATGTTGATTTCTCCCTGCTGCACCTTTTCCAGTATTTCCTTTGTGCGACTTACATCCAGCATATTGTGGAAAATTTCTCGTAATACCTCATCGTACATAGCCGAGTTTTCGTAAATGTCGATAAGTTTTTTCATGCTGATCTTGTCGTAGTCCACGTCTTTACTGATGGCACCGAATTTACGGGCTACCTGTACCATCTTCCATTTCAAAAGGGAGGTATTTTTCAGTGTCATCTCCAGAATGGGTTCCACATGTTCGGGAAGTGTATCGACTATCATGGAGCGTACCTGTTCGGCACGAAAACTTACCGGCAGGGCTAGTTTAATGCGATAGGGGTCTGTTTCCTGTCCCACACTGCTACCAAAACGGGCCGCAAGCAGGGCTGTCAGTACCTTGCCCAGGGTTTCGTTGGTATTGTGCCCGAAACATGCATTGATAACCATTCCATCCTCTTGCTTCTCGATAATGACCTGTCGGTCATGTGGCATCGGGCATTCCTGATCCACATGTTTTTTGATTAGCCGGAAAAACCCATCTGCTGAATATTTGTCCACAGGATAACGTTCCATCAATGTATTGATGATTTCCTCCTCTTGTGCACCTGTTGCAATAAGGTCTGCAGTTTCCCGGCGTAGTTTCCCGACTTCCTGTGCCACCTCGAAGGGAACGGGTATTTCTTCTCCGACCCAGCTGGGGATCTCCCCCATACTTCGCACCGGTTCAACCTTTATGCGCCCCCGTTCAGGATCGAGTTCCAGTACTCTCCACACCTCTCCCCGGGTTATGAAAATAGCCCCAGGATTGGCAAAGTTTACCACAAAGGCCTCATCCAGTGTCCCGACCGCCTTGCCGGTGACGATATCATAAACCTCGAACTTTCTCTCATCCGGGATCATGGAAAGGTTCTGGTAGTAATACTGCCAGCTCCTTTTACGCCGACTGATGATACTGGAACCTTTATCCCGCCACACAAGCCTGTTATATGTTACCTGCTCCACGATCTTTTCCAGCGCCTGCAGGCTTAAATCTTTGAAAGGATAGGTTCGCCTGAGAATGGAAAGTATACGGGAAATCTCTATATCCCCGAAGTCCAGCACGATACCTGAAAGCTGATTGGCGATTACATCCAGGGCCCCGCTCTGGGGAGAAATATCCTCCACCCGACCTTCCCTGGCAGCTCCAACGATGGCCATACTTTCGGCGATATCATCAAATTCCAGTGCAATGATCGTTCCTTCCGAAATTTCATGAATGCGATGTCCCGCCCTGCCAACCCTTTGCAGCAGCCGGGCAACCTGTCTGGGAGAGCCATACTGGATTACATGATCCACGCTACCGATATCGATTCCCAATTCCATCGAGGATGTACAGATCAGGCCTCTCAAATCCCCGTTCTTGAAGTTCTCTTCCGCTTCCAGACGGGCTTCATAGGAAAGGGAGCCGTGGTGTACCCCGATGGGCAGGTCCAGCATCCTGAAACCCGATGCAAGCACTTCGGCACTTTGACGTGTGTTGACAAAAATCAGGGTGGATTTTTTCTGCATTACAATATCCTGAATGCAGCGCAGATGTGTGGCCAGTTCCGCAGAACATCCTATTTGGTGTGCGGTTTTGAGATCTTCATCCTCCATGTGAGGGGTTACCACGTTGAACTTGAGCAGGCTGAGCATCTCCACTTTTACTATCTGCATGTCCCTTTCTGCCCCTGCAAGGAAAGCTGCCACAACATCAGGATTGCCGACAGTTGCAGAAAGGCCTATTCTCTGGAATTCGCCTGATAATTCTACCAGTCTTTCCAGCCCGATAGCCAGTTGTGCTCCTCTTTTGGATTCGGCAAGTTCATGGATCTCATCCACCACGATAAAACTCACATATTCCAGATTTTTGCGCAACCTTTTACCTGTAAACATTGCCTGCAGGGTTTCAGGAGTGGTAATCAATAAGTCCGGAGGGTTTTTTGATTGTTTCTGGCGCTCATACTGGCTGGTATCCCCATGTCGCACCATCACCTTGATATCGAGTTCCTGGCCCCACCATTGTATGCGGTGCAGCATATCCCGGTTCAGTGCCCTCAGGGGTGTTATGTAGAGAGCAGAAATGCCTTTCCTTTCCTCTGGGTTTTTGGAAAGGATGTGATCAAAAAGAGGAAGGATTGCAGACTCGGTCTTTCCCGAACCGGTGGGTGCAATAAGCAGGACGTTCTTGCCTTCCAGTATGGGTGGAATGGACTCTTGCTGGGGTTGGGTGGGTGTATGGAATTGCTGTTTTGCAAGGGCCTTTCTGATATGAGGGTGCAACTGGCCAAATACCGTATCCATCATCGCCCTCGCCTCCTTTTGCCTGCGCGCTTTTTTGTAATACTGAGTTTTTTTATATCCTTCAATTTGCCCATATACATTCCATCAAGCAGGTAGATGTCCGCATTTGCTATATCAACGGAACCCGAAGAGAATGCAGGCCCGAGCAGGTCATCAAGAATCGCTTCGTTAAAAGCTACCCCTCCGCAGAGTTCATTGAAAGCAGGAATAACTACAACATCGGGTTGTGTGTCACTTTCCGGTATTTCAACACCGATCTTTTCAAAATGGTTTTTTAGTTTTCCATGATTCAATTTAGTTTTAACCCAGACCTGTTCGGATGTGGAATACCCCAGGCTGTCGGTGATTCGCAGGGTCGGATGATTGTGGGCTACAATTAAATGTTGTGCTGTGAGGAGTTTTGGATCGGGCCATGTATGGCCGTGGAAGTATCCAACCCCCTCTATTATGTCACCTCTGGAGGGGTGGAGGTGAATACGTTTGTTTTTTGGCAGCAGGAATTCAATTCCACCGTCATGATTGCCCGGGAAAATATCGATTTCTGCATGCAGGGCGAGTTTTTCGAGAAACATGGGTATTTCATCCCGCTCCTGCCATGAAATTTGTGGGACATTGTGTTTTATATCACCCAGCAGTACTATCCTGTCGGGTTTGGTCTGTTCGATATAACCCTCTATCTTTTTGAGTCGTCTTTCAAGACCGCTGGGAACCAGGAAACCACTGTTGTAGAGGTCCCATTCGATACCTATATGGAGGTCTGAGAGTACAAGGATGCGGGATTGGCCCTTTACCAGCAGGGCAGGTTCATCCAATAGCGGCTCAATATCGATTGTCATTTATTCTTTTCCCGGACGCTGGTTTTTTTCAAGTTCATCAAGTCTGTCCGATAGGTCCTGCAATTTACTGTCAATACCTTTGAGGTCTTCATGTACTTCTACCAGACGGTTATACATCGGACTGCGTGCATCCTTTACTGCCTGCTGTTGGGAGAATTTTTGTTTGCTGGGAAGGATATAAACATAGGCAAACCACATACCTGTGAATGCCACGAGGAATAGGGCTATTACAAATAATAAATAGTGAGGAAAGAGAGTGCGTATGAAAGAATCCCCTTCGCTGTAATATTGCAACCTTGTGATCATCAGGAAGTTCATCAAGGAGAATAGGAACATTGTTTCTCCTACAAGTACAAGTAATCCGCCTAATTTTGTGGACATGCTTTTTTGTTGTGGTAATATTTTATCGAACATAATCCATTTCTCCCTTAGTAATAATGATGCCTGTTATATGATTATTTTTTCAGAAAGCGCAAATCTGGCTATTATCATTTTTCCCGATGGTATATTTGATTGTCGTGCATAATATTGTACCGGATTGATAGACCTTACCATTGATTCACTTATTATCTAAAGGCACCAATCTATGGCTATGAGGAAGAAAATGACCGCTATCAGGTAGTCAAATCCAGAATTGAGGAAGAACTTGGCCCGGCTCCTGAAACATATGCACTGGGCTGCATATGATGTTCTCTGGCTGGCTACATTCGTGGATCTCGATGCAGTGCCTGAGAATGATGAAAGTACTAAACTGGCAATGAATACCCTTTCTGATACTTACTTCGGTGTCACCGGCTGGACAAAGCTGGATGAAAATGGTGACAGGGTACACTGGGATTACGACATCTGGGCAATCAGTGAAAACAATGGAAATTACGAATGGAGACTTGATGCCAGGTACCAGGTCGACCCCGGAGAAGAAGGTAAATTGATGTACGTTGAATAAAAGTGGTATCTGTCACCACACATTTTCTTTTTTACATTCCTATAAAATTGTCTTCTCCCATTTCCTAATTTGTCGAAAACCTTATATTTTATTGTGGTTCACTTAGGTGAATATCTTTTATGGGCCCGTAGTCTAGCCGGTTATGACGTCGCCTTCACACGGCGGAGATCCTGGATTCGAATTCCAGCGGGCCCATTGAATTCTCAATACTCCCTCTCCCCGAATATGGCCGAACCCACACGCACCATTGTAGCCCCTTCCTCGATGGCTACCATGTAGTCATTGGACATTCCCATTGACAATTCCTGAATTTCGATGTTGCCGCGGTTTTCCTGCTTTATTTCATCAAACAGGGCTTTCATCTTTTGGAAATAGGGACGGGTTTGTTCGGCAGGGACAAAAGGAGGGATGCACATCAGGCCTTCCACACGTATATTTTGAAGGGAGCAGATTTCTTTTATCACTTCTTTGATCCGATCCAGCCTGAAACCATGTTTCTGTGGCTCATTGCCTATGTTTACCTGAAGGAAGACCCTTTGTACTTTATCGATATCCCCGGCTCTACTATCAATATTATTTATTACTTTCAGGGAGTCGACTGACTGGATGACATCAAAAAACTCAACGGCCTTTTTGACTTTATTTGTCTGCAGGTGACCTATCAAATGTGTCTCACAGGGCAGGATTTCCTCGCGCTTATCTTCATATTCCTGAACCCGGTTCTCTCCGATTATGGTAGCCCCGGCCCGGATGGCTTCGTTGATCCTTTCAGGTTCTATTGTCTTGGTGACACAGATGAGTTTCCTGTCACCGATTTTTTCGAGAATCCTCTTGATATTTTTATCGACTGGCATTGATGTCCCCGTGATACTTTATTCAAAATTTGGTATATTTAAATCATTCTGATTGTGGATTTTGTTTTCATTTTCCTTATATTTCTCTTCAATTCCATCGAGGATTTGAACTGGATAAGCATAGAAAGCATCCCCGGCAGATGCCGTTAATATGTAGTAATAAGAACAATCAATAAAAAGTTTTTATGCTATATTTCTTCTTTTTCAAGGCATTTTGATAAACCCACAGGAAAAATTATCATTCACTAGTACCAACATAGTTTCGGCATATAATTATCAGACTTGCAGCTATTGACAATTTGAGGGGGAGATGTTTGCCTCTTATGCAAGGGAAAATCATTGGTTGGATTTCCTGACATTTGATAAACAATCCTGTCACATGAATACCACATATAATAGGGGAATTTTGGAGGAAATGCATGGCAAAATACAGATGTTCGGTTTGTAACTGGGTTTATGATGAGGAGGTTGAAGGGCAGGATTTTGATTCACTGCCTGATGACTATACATGTCCGGTATGCGGGGCTCCTAAATCTGCTTTTGTTCCTGAAGGCGGGGAAGAAGAAGACGAATCAGTAGAAACTACTGTTGCCGACAAGATCGTCGAACAACTGGAAGTCTTCGGTGTCAGGTTTGTCTATGGGATTCCCGGGGATTCCAACCTGCCCCTGATAGACTCCATCCACAGGAGTGACAAAATAAAATTCATTCTCACAAGACACGAGGAGACCGCTGCTTTCATGGCTTCTGCACATGGGAAGATCACCGGCGGGCTGGGCGTCTGTATCTCCATAGCAGGTCCAGGTTCTACAAACCTTATCACCGGTTTAATGGATGCTGCCACCGACAGGAGTCCGGTGCTTGCCTTTGCCGGTCAGGTGGCAGAGGTCTATCTCGGCAGTGAAGCTTTCCAGGAAATCGACCAGATAGAACTGTTCTCCTCCTTTGCTGAATTTACAGAAACCATTGCCCGGGAGAACCAGGCACTCGGTCTGGTCACAAGGGCTACTAAATATGCCTTCAAAAAACCCGGTGTTTCGGTACTCAGCACACCCACTGATATCCTGGCCGGCAAACTTAGCGGGAATGTATATTCCGCTGAAAAGAGGCTGGTTTCAAACCAGACTGCTCCCAGGTTTGAAGATGTGAAAAGGGCTGCAGAATTGATAAACAATCACGAGAAAGTCACTCTCTTTGCAGGTTGGGGCTGTCGTCACAGTGGTGAATTGCTAACACAACTCTCACAAAAAATCAAAGCCCCTATTGCCACTACTTCCAGGGCTAAGGGTGTGGTATACGAAACCGATCGTTATAGTCTGGGTGTACTTGGTTCCATAGGGTCAAAACATGCGGCAAAAGCTGTACAAAACAGTGAACTTATAGTTATCATAGGTTCGGGATTCAGACAGGCCAACCTTGTTCCTTCAGGAATCAGGATTGTCCAGATAGATATCGATCCGACCAAAATCGGAAAAACCTTTGATGTAGATGCCGCTATTGTTGGGGATGCGGATCTTGTACTTAAAGACCTTCTTCCTCTTGTTGATGAAAAGGAAGAAAACACTGGGTTTTTAGAACATATAGATCAGATGAAACAGGAGCATTATGAGGAACTAAAAGCCGATGCACAGGACCTCTCCATCCCTGTAAATCCCGGTTATGTGATACAGGCCCTTAAACGCCATGCAGACACTGATGCTATAATTTGTGTAGATGTGGGCGACCATACCTACTGGTTCTACAAGAAATTCATGTGTGAAGGCCAGGAGACTTTCATGTGTGCCAATATTGCCAGTATGGGATTCGGACTGCCTGCAGCCCTGTCGGCAAAACTTGATAATCCTGACAAGCAGGTAATTTGTGTCACAGGAGATGGCGGGTTTGGAATGCTTATGGCTGATTTCACCACTGCTGTGCGCGAAGAGTTAGGAATCAATGTCATTGTCTTTAATGACGGCAAACTCAAGAACATAAAAGAGGAAGAACTAAGGTCCGGTTATCCTGAATTTGGTGTTAGTTTCCCCAATCCCAATTTTGCGGAATATGCTAACACTACCGGAGGCGAAGGCTATAGGATAGAGGATCCGGCAAAACTGGATGAAGCCCTTGAAGAAGCATTCAAATCCACCAGACCTTCTATTATCGATGTGGTTGTAGATCCCGATAAGACTGCTGCAAGTACCAAAAGAGTGGATTGAATATTATAGGGATGCTACCGGCAAAATTCATTTTCCTGGTTTTGGTAAAACACACCTTTTTAACCAATAATTCCCAAAAAAGAACTATATGGCACGCAAACTAGATGGAAAAGACATAGAGTTACTGAAAAAGCTTGCTCCTGAGTGCAGTGATCTGGAATGCAGCAGTTCAGGGGTCAATTTCAAGTCAATCCTACCACCGGTTGCAAATCATTTTTCCAAAGATATATCTGATTTTTCCCATCGTCTGGAGTCGCTTTCAGAAAAGGAACTGGAATATCTGCTGGACCTGATTAAAGGTGGCAGGGAAAGCCTTGGTTGCTTGAGACCGGATTATGTCATGGCTTTTCAGGAAATAGTTGCCAGAAGGGCAGGAGATGAACAGGCTGGTGAAATTATCAAGATTTATACTGCTAATGATATTTGTGAATAAATTGTAGAAAGCCAATAGACCTGCAGGTTTTGGCCTGTTATCTTATTCTTTTTCACATTGATATGGCTGACGTAAGGTTTATTAGATATTATACAACATCTATTCACGATTGTGAAAAACAGTAATGGGAATTTTACGGAGGAAGGCAATGAAAGATGCATTAAAAAAACTGAGAGAGGCAAAACCATTGGTCCATCATATCACCAATTGGGTTACAATTTATGACTGTGCAAATATAACAAGGGCCTTTGGTGGACTTCCCGTAATGGCTCATGCTGTAGAAGAATGTGCTGATATGACTAAAATTTCCTCTGCTCTTGTACTTAACATTGGAACCCTGACGTCTGAACTTATTGAATCCATGATAATTTCCGCAAAGGCTGCAAACGAAAAACAAATCCCTGTGGTACTCGATATAGTAGGGGTAGGGGCAACTCAATTCAGAAATCAAATGGCTGCAAAGATCCTTGACAGTGCTCATGTTGATATCATTAAAGGCAACTATTCTGAGATTGCAAAACTGGCAGGTGAAAATGCCCGCACAAAAGGAGTTGAAGCAACTTCTATCAATGCTGATCCTTTCTGGCTTGCAAAAAATTTGGCCATCTCAAGATCATGTACTGTTGTGATGACCGGCAAAGAAGATATAGTCAGTGATGGTTCAGGGATCTTTTCCATAAAAAACGGCCATTCAGAAATGGGTTCAATTGTGGGCACCGGTTGCATGGCGGCTTCAATAATAGGTTCATTTGCAGCCCTGAACGATGATTTCTGTGATGCAGCAATAGATGCTTTGTCTTTCTTCGGGGTTGCCGGGGAACTTGCGGCTGTCAAGTCAACCGGCAGTGGCAGTTTCAAGATGCATTTGTATGATGAAGTGTCCGGGCTTACTGATGAAAAAGCAGTACCTATGATAAATATTGAGAGTGTTGATGGCTGAAATTACAGATCTATGAGGGCTCAATTTATGCCATTCTGGAAATCTTTGCTTAATGATATCGATTTCTATCTTGTGACAGATTCCGGCCTATCCAGGAAAGGTACATTGTCCGATATAAAATGTGCAGTAGCGGCCGGGTGTAAGATTGTGCAGTATCGGGAGAAAGACAAGACCACAAAAGAGATGATCGAAGAAGCTATCCTGATCAGGAAAATATGTGGGGATAATGCTATCTTTCTGGTAAATGACCGTATCGATGTAGCCCTGGCTGCAGGAGCTGATGGGGTACACATCGGACAGGACGATATGCCGATTGATGCTGCGAGAAAGATTCTGGGTGAAAATAAGATAATCGGCCTTACAGTTCATGATACAGATGAAGCAATCGAGGCAGAAAGAAAGGGAGCTGATTACGTAGGTTTCAGCCCGATTTTTGACACTACTACTAAAAAGGATGCAGGTATGGGTGTTGGACCTGAAAGGGTTCAGGCTGTCAAAACTATAATTGATATTCCGATTGTTGCCATAGGGGGTATCAATAAAGACAACTGTGTGTCAGTTGTTGAAAATGGAGCGGATAGTTTGGTTGCTATTTCCGCAATCGTTTGCAGTGATGATGTCCGGAGAGAAACAGAGCATTTCATTGAAATTATCCGCAAAATAAAGCAAAATCCCTCAAACAGAGTTAATGTAAAGTGATAAAATGATCCTGCATATATCAGATAATTCTATAGAAATCCAGGCTGATAGTATACCGTTGAAAGATGTACTGGAAATGGCAGATATAAATCCTTTATCTGTTATCGTGGCAAGGGAAGGAACCGTAATACCAGTCGAAACGACTGTTTATTCTGAAGATACCCTAAAAGTATATAGGATATCCCATGGCGGCTGAAACACCTCTTCTATGCAAAACCTGTGGAGCAAACGCAGTATCAGGAGGGGAAAATCTCCTTTGTACAACTCATTTCTGTGAAATGGTAGAAAAGAAAGTCAGGACACATATTGCAGATCAAAACCTTATTCTGGATAATGAGCATATAGCAGTTGCATTATCAGGGGGTAAGGATAGCACAGTTCTTTTGTATATCCTGTCCAAAATACTATCAGATTTTGAGGGAGTGAAACTTACTGCTATTACGGTTGATGAAGGGATACCAAATTACAGGGAACAAACCCTTGCTTATGCACAGGAAGTTGCAAATTTTTTGAATATTGAGCACAGGATAATATCTTTCAGGGAAACTTTTGGTGGACCCCTACCCAGCCTTTTGAAAAAAAGAAATGTTTCAGCGTGTACTCTTTGTGGTGTTCTACGGAGAAAAATACTGGAGCAGGAAACCTTTAGCATGGCTGTCCCAAAACTTGCGACAGGACATTCTCTAGATGATGAGGCCGAAACCGCCATGATGAACATACTTACCGCAAATATAGATGCAATAATTAATACTGCATCCCCGAATTCCGGTAAGGAATCATTGAGGATAAAGCCTTTTTCAGTTTTAAATGAGTATGAAATTGCATTATATGGAATCCTCAAAGGCATATTTCGTGAGTTTCCAGAATGTCCTTATGCAGGACCTTCGCTTCGTGCAGAAGTCAGACAAATGTTTTTGAGTATGAAAACAAAATATCCAAATATAACCGGGCAGTTTGCGGATAATTATAACTCATTATTATCTTCGATAGCAAATGTAGAGAAACCTTCTGGTAAAAGTAAAAAAGAGTGCAATATATGTGGTGGGCCCACATCAGGTGACATCTGTCGTGCCTGCATTCTGGTCGATCCAAAAAATAATTTTTGTTAAATCAGCCAGCTTCAGTGAGTAATTGGAGGTTTTTGTTCATCTATCCAGTAACATCCTTCTTTCAATTGGATAATGGGCTGTAGCGGCATTAATAAGTTCTTCGGCTGTACTTTCTTTAAAAGAGTGGACTTCAACCCGTACACCAACAGCTTTCAGGTGATTTATCAGATCGACAAAATCGCCATCTCCACTAACAAGCACAATGGTATCTACTTTGGGTGCAATTGAAATCGCATCAATTGCTATCCCCATATCCCAATCTCCTTTGGTGGAACCATCAGGTCTTACCTTCAGGGCCTTACTTTTTACTTCCCAACCAATTGAACCAATAAAACTTTTAAAACCTGACTGGTCGATATCCGGGGTTTCTACAAGATAGGCTATTGCCCTTGTCAATTTTCTTTCCATTACGACAGCACGTAAAAGTTTTTCGTAATCAAGTCTCCCGTAATGGATATTTCTGGCAGAATAAAACATATTCTGCACGTCTACAAAAACCGCTAATTTTTGGCTGTTAAACATGGATTACCTGTAATATTTTATGTTTAATTATTTATTGTCTTCCTTTCTCTTTTGGAGTAATGTTTTTAGTGTTTTTTATGTTTCATAATATAAAAAATAGAGGTTCAAATTTATCTAATTAAGCAGAAGACTACTTCCGTGAGGTGGGATCTGAATGCGTCTTTCATTGTTTTGACACAGAATACAAATAGTATCAAAGACACAGGTGAATATATATGTTGAAAGCCTGCAAATATAGAATGTATCCAACAAAACAGCAAGAAGAAATGTTTAGCAAGCATTTTGGTTGTGTGAGGGTAATCTATAATTGGGCCTTAGAACAGAAAATTAAATCCTATGAGCAAGACGGAAAATCAATTTCCAGATTCACATTGAATAAAACAATTCCAAAATTATATGAAGATATGGAATGGCTGAAAGAAGTCAATTCACAATCTTTGCGTGGAGCTACTCTTAATCTGGAGAATGCTTTTACCAAGTTTTTCCGTGAGAAAATAGGTTTTCCCAAATTTAAATCAAAGAAAAATCCAGTGCAATCATTTTCAATTCCACAACATTATAAAGTGGATTTTGATAATAATAAAGTCAAACTTCCCAAAATTGGATGGGTAAAAACAAAGTTGCACAGGCACTTTGATGGAAAATGTAAAACCGCAACAGTATCAAAGATACCGTCTGGTAAATATTTCATTAGCATTCTTGTAGATGATGGTAAAGAATTACCTGATAAACAGGATTTTGATGAAAATAGTACGGTTGGTATTGATGTTGGAATTAAGGATTTTGCCATTATGTCTAACGGTGAAAAAATAGATAACCACAGGCATCTTAATAATTCAATAAAAAGATTGAAAGTATTACAAAAACGTCTCTCACGAAAACAAAGAGGTTCAAAAAATAGAGATAAAGCAAAACAGCAGATAGCAAAACTTCATGAGAAAATAGCAAATCAGAGAAATGATTTTCAGCATAAATTAACTTCCAGATTAATTAGCGAAAACCAAGCTATTGCACTGGAAACATTGAATGTTAATGGCATGTTAAAGAATCATTGTCTTGCCCAATCTATCTCTGATGTATCATGGAGTTCTTTTGTAACTAAATTGGAATATAAAGCAGAATGGTATGGCAAAAGCATATTGAGAATTGGACAATTTGAACCATCCACGAAAATATGCAATGTCTGTGGGTATCATAACAAAGACATTACACTTGCAGACCGTAAATGGCAATGTCCTGATTGTGGTGAAACCCATGACAGAGATGTCAATGCTGCAATTAATATTAAGAAGTTTGCTTTAAATAAACAGAATTTGATAGGTATTTGAAGCACCGTAGGAACTACGGGGATCACTTGTTGCGTACCATTGGTTAGTACCTGTGGTTCAGAAGATTTATACATATATACGACTGTATACTACATCAAGGATAAAAGCGGTTGAATATAAGTTTCAAGTGGGGGTAAGGTATGCAGATTAAACTTTTGATGGCCAGCGTGATAGCACTGACATTACTTTCATCAGCGGCAATGGCTGTTGAAATTACTGTGGGTGACAGTGGTAGCGGGAATTATACAACAATTCAGGATGCTGTAAATGTGGCAAATGACACTGACACGATTATTGTCTATCCAGGTACATATAATGAAAATGTTGATGTGAACAAATCAGTCATCATTATTTCACAGTCCGGGAACCCGGATGATACTAAAGTTCAGGCGGCTTCTTCAGCAGATTATGTTTTCAATGTGACCAGAAATAACGTGACAATCAGTGGCTTTGATATAACAAATGCTACAGGTACTTCTAAAGCTGGAATATTTCTTGATGGTGTCCAGCACAACACAATAAGTAACAATAAATTTTCTAAAAATTATTATGCCGTCTTCCTCAATGAATCCAGAAACAATACACTGACCCGCAATATCGTATCCAACAGCAGTTCATCAGGTATTCAATTGGTAGATAGTGGTAGTAATACTATTTATGACAACTATTTCAACAATACAATTAACATTAAGATGTCCGATAGTGCTGGCAACTCCTGGAATATCAAAAAAACATTAGGTCCAAACATTGTAGGAGGACCTTCCATTGGTGGTAACTATTGGGCACATCCTGATGGTACAGGACATAGTGAAACCTGTACAGATGCAGACAATGATGGTTTTTGTGGTTCATCTTTTTACATCAATGACAGTGACATTGATTATCTACCCCTTACGATCAGTGCAGCCATTGATATCGAAAAGCATACCAATGGCGAGGATGCTGATGAGAGATACGGTCCATACATCAGGTGGAACTATGAGGTCAGATGGGATTTTTACATCAGCAATACCGGCAATGTCAACCTGACAAATGTTGTGGTAGAAGACAATAAATGTGGTGTTATGGGTACCATTCCCATACTTATGCCAGGGGAATCTGTTCAATTCACAGAGACGACTTCTGCATTGCTGGGTCTGCAAAAGACCAAAGCAACAGCCACCGGAACACCGACAGTAGGTCCAGATGTAATGGACTATGACCGTAGTTACTATTTCGGACATGATTCACAGCCGGCTTTCGATATCCCGACTGCCCAACCGTTATTGACTGCAGGCTTTCTTGGTATAGCAGTTGTAATGTTTATGAGAAGAAAACGCAAATGAGCAGGGCCTTACAGCTTTATATTTTTTGAAGGCTCCCGTTTTATGGCCAGATAAGTACATTAAAAAATTCGGCTTTGTTAATTAAAAATAGTTATATAGGTTAAGCGTTCATATAACTATATGAATTGTCCTAGATGTAAGAGTTCCAATCACAAAAAGAATGGTAAAGTCAATGGGCGTCAACGCTATAAATGTCACGATTGCGGATATAACTTACCGTTGAGATGAAATCAACTGCTAGTTCCACTTCTGTAAAGAGACAGGCTTTACAACTCTATCTCGAAGGATTAGGTTTTCGTTCCATAGGGAGATTTTTGGGAGTAAGCCATGTTTCTGTGTATAATTGGATGAGAAAATTTGGTCAGGAATTAGAGGACCTAAAAAGCGAAAATGACATAGAGATTGTTGAATTAGATGAGATGCACACTTATATTGGTAACAAAAAAAATATTGTTGGATCTGGATTGCTATTGATAGAATTGGGAAAAAGTTCATCAACTGTGCTTTTGGTAGCAGAGGCACAGAAACGGGGATAAAACTCTGGGACAAATTAAGGGACATTGATATAAAAGAAGTCATGACAGATCACTGGAAAGCATATACCATAGAAGGATACAACAGTATATTTATGCATTTTCTGGCAAGGTTGAGAAGAAAATCTAAATGTTATACAAAAAGCCTTGAAATGTTACGGTATTCCGTCTTGTTGTTAATGAAGTACAGAAATAAAGAATTAGCAATATTTAATTAACAATGCCAAAAATTCAAGTATGTCTGGTGTATGGAAAAACGAATAAAAAGGGAATATTTCCCCTTTTATTACTTATCCTCGCATGAAGAATGAGAAAATCCTATCTATCATGCTCTGTCCGACTCCTTTTCCATTGTTCCCCGGATTCTTATCCGGTTTGTCTTTTTCATCACCAACATCTGTATTTTCTTCAAAAGTCTGCTCGCCACCACAATCGATGCAGCAGGGTGTATAGTTGAAGTAGGTTGCCCAGTTGTTGCCATCAAAGTCTTCACCGTCTGCCCAGGCAGTTTCACTTACGTCCCACACATTCTTTTTATCACTACTTGACGGGCTTACAACTACTGCATGGGCTGCAATGAAGGTCTCATTACAGGATTCTAGGGGTACTTCGTATGTTACCTGTTCCCGATAACTTTCCCATTCATCCTTATATGTGAACTGACCAGGTATCGGATTCCCATTTTTCTGCGGCAGTTCATTAGGATCATCGGCTACTTCCATATGTGTCTCTGTTATTCTCCAGGATTCGTCCACTTCATAGGTTATTCTGAGGGTCGGCTGGTTATCTACACATATTTCCGACAGGTTTACTATTCCTACGTCTATATGTTGTCCTGCATAAAGTGTAACCGTTTTCTGGCAGTCATCTCCGGCAAGAACACCGCCTACGGACATTGTCATAAGGACAATGAATGCAATAAGTAATTGAATTTTGGTTTCATAATCTCATACCACCTTTACTTCTATTGAGCTGTAGAAGGTAATCCATTACTCAATGGATTCAGCTCATATCGCACCATAATGATATAAACTGACAAGATATAAATAAATATATAGATTACAATAAAATTATATTTACGATTTTTCATAACACATAGTTCTTGTTGAAATTGTCTTTTGGATACAGGACAACGAAATATATACGTCAGTAAACCAATTTGGTATTAATGAAAGTGCTATCCGGCCTTTTTAGGGAAACACTGATGCAGTGGAATGAAGATGACGGTATAACCAGCAGTGCGGCTCTTTCATTCTATCTTATCCTAAGCCTGCCTGCTATACTCTTGTTCTCCGTGTCCGTAGGGAGTTATTTATTGAAGGCACGTCATCTGGAGTCTGCCATAATCGGCTACATCGATCTGGTAGCAGGAGAGACATTGATATATCTGGTGGAAGGTCTCCTTTACCAGATACCCGATATTGCATCCCTTACCGCCGGGGCAGCTATAAGTTTCCTTCTCCTCGTATGGGCCGGTGGTAACCTTTTCAGGCAGTTCAAGAAGATAATTGATAATATGTGGGGTTTCCCCGGTCCTGAATCTGACTGGTTGCATCATTTCCTGAAAAAAAGTTTTGCGTCTGTGATAGGAGTATTTGTGGTTGGTTTTTTGCTGGTATTGAACACATTCGTTGAAGCATTTTTCCTGATGGGATATGGTTTACTGAATGAGCTGGTCCCTTTTAACCTGAAAATCATACAATATGCCAGTTCGTTTTCGAATTTCCTCATCCTCCTGGTGTTATTCATATATATTTACAGAGTGTTGCCTGAGGCCAGAATCGGCATGAGATATGTACTGGAGGGTTCACTTTTTACGGTATTACTGATTACAATAGCCAAGTATTTTTTAGCCTTTTACCTGTCTTATGGCAATATAACCACAGTTTACGGAGCCATAGGTTCCATAATTGGATTTTTGCTCTGGGTATATTTTTCATTCATAGCAGTAACCTTTGTAGTGGAGATGATCAATGTACGCTCAAAAAATGTCAGCAGAGAAAAATCTGCTTGAGAAAAGGCATGACACTATCCTGTCATCTGAAAATCAGATATAATCATATTTTTTCAGGATAGTTTGCAAATCCATTATAAGATCACCCCTTTTTTTAGCATCTTCTATTTCCTGCAGTAACAGCTGTATCAATTTATCTGCATCCTGGCATTTTTTATAGTACTCGGGGTCCAGAAGAACATCTTCCGGAATTTTTTTGCTTTTAACCACCCTGTGCAAATCATTTGTATATATTATTGTCTGGTCACAATAAATTCTCAGGAATCGCGCATTGCTTCCTTCTACTTTTTTATATATTGTACTGATCTTGTCAGAAGCCAGGTATTTACCCTCTTTTACTTTTATCCATACCATATTGATAAGCCCTGAATCGTACACATCGTTTCAACTAAATATAGTTTTTTAAGAATAATTAATAATGTAAAATAAGTTTTAGCAAACAAGCGATTCAATCTGCTAATCATCTCTTTTTGCCAATGAAATAGTAAGCTATAGCTCCAAGTACACCAAACAACAATGCAGCTAATACTCATATGATTTTCATAATGGTACTAAGTCTTCGATTATTGGTAAATACATCGTATATTACCCATATGGTAGCCAGTAAGGTTACGATTCCCCATATTTCTTCTAATACCATTACTTCTCCTCCAGTATATTAGATATATCTATAACTTTGTTTGTCGGATTATATAAGGCTATGTAGAAAATTAGTTTATTGTGGCGCCCATTCTCGAATGTTTTCTCTCTGAATCCCTTTCATTATTAGCAACCCTGAAATCAATATCAATATCGCACATATATGGAATGGTGTCTCGAACGAGACATACCCGGCCAGTATTCCCCCAAACAGGGGTCCGGTTGCCATACCTGCCGCCTGGGCACTTGTAATTATGCTTATCCGACTGCCTGTTGAATGCCCGCCTGTCATGTCCACTGCCAATGCCATTAAGGGTGTTTCAACTGCCGCCATTGATATTCCCTGCATAATCCGCAGTATTATTAGCTCTTCAATATGTATTACATGCCCCAATCCGATAACAATCAGGGCATTTATGGCAATACCTGAGATAATTATCCATTTGCGTTCTATGCGATCAGACAGAATTCCCATTAGTGTCTGGAAAACAATACGGGATATTACATAGGCTGAAACTGCCAGGCTGAGGAAAAACTCCCCTGTCTGAAGCCTCTGCTGGTAGGCCGGTAGAAGGGAAAGGACGATGGTAATTCCCACCATCATCATGAAAATTGCAACTGCAAGGACATAGTACTCCTTCTGGTTTGCATGGTCCGCCGTTTTTGGTTCTTCTGGTTGTGGTGGGGGTGCTGTTTCTTTTACGAAAAATTGTACCAATAACAAAGTTGCAAGTACAAGAAATCCACATATATAGAATCCAACATCAAAGTTTGATATCGCCAGGATTCCTCCGGCGATGATGGAACCTATCCCGAAAGCAAAACCCCTCAGGCTTGAGTATATCCCGATTGCCTGGCCCCTTACAGATGAAGTGGAAAGGTGGGTAACCATTGCTACAATCGCAGGAACTGTAGCTCCAATGGCAATTCCCTGTATAACACGCAGTACTGTCAGGCTCTCAAGTGAGGAAGTATAGGGATAGGATAAACAGAGAAGGGTATAAATGACATATCCCACAACAAGAAAATCCTTTCTCCTGTTGAGTCGGTCACTCAAGCGGCCCATAAAAGGCTGGGATATTGAATTTGCAATTCCAAAAGCTGCAGTTGCAATCCCGGCTTTCAGTACTGCAGGCATCTCTGCTATTATTCCTGCATCAAGCCGGGCCGCATATAGAGGTATAAAAAACAGTAGCATACCTGTTGCCAGATCTTTAAATACCTTGGAAAAAGACAGGATGTAGAGTTGTCTGTCAATAGAGTGCTGGTTTTCTTTCATGACATGATCCGGATATCTTTATGGGTTATCTATTAAAGGGAATATATCTTTATAGATTTCCGGAGTACAAAATGTTTATCTAATTAAGCAGATTGGATGAAGTCTGCAGGAAATTCACACATAGATTACCTGATTGGATAAGGAGTGCCCAAAGAATAGGTTCACAGGCTGCCATCATGTAATTCTCTGTAACTTCTCCTTTCTTATTTGATTTATTTATATAACTGAATTCATAAAAGAAAATTACCAGTATCATAATACCGTTAAATTTGCAAATTTTACATGGTAAATCTTTATAAATATTGAATCCAATCAAAAACGAAAAGGTGATCCTGTGATGAAATACTGGCAGCCAGAATATGAAACCATGCAAAAAGATGAAATGCGCCAATTACAGTTAAAACGACTAAAAAAAACGGCTGCAAGCGTCTATGGAAACGTTCCTTTCTACAAAGACAAATTTAAAGCACTTGATGTCTGCCCTGAAAATATCAATTCAGTTGATGATATCACAAATCTTCCCATCACAAAAAAATCCGATCTCCGTGCCAACTATCCTTTCGGACTGTTCGCAACTCCTAACAAAGATGTAGTCCGTATTCATGCATCCTCTGGAACCAGTGGAAAACCCACGGTTGTCGGATATACAGAAAATGATATTCGTACATGGGCAGACATGATGGCCCGTGATCTCAAAATGGTAGGAGTTGGACCGGATGATGTTTTCCAGAATTCCCTGAATTATGGACTTTTCACCGGAGGGCTTGGCTTCCATAACGGTGCTGAAAGACTTGGTGCAATGACCGTCCCTGCGGGTACCGGCAATACTGCCAGGCAACTTGAAATGATGCAGGATTTTGGAGTAACTGCAATTAATTGTACTCCTTCTTATGCTCTTTATCTTGCTGAAACCGCAGAAGAGATGGATATTCTGGATAAACTTTCATTACGTATAGGCACCTTTGGAGGAGAACCCTGGTCATCCAACACACGAAAAGATATTGAGGATGTCTTTGGAATGAAGGCTTATGATTCCTATGGTCTATCTGAACTTATCGGTCCCGGGGTTGCTTTTGAGTGTGAAGAGCAGGATGGGTTACATATATGGGATGACCATTTCCTTGTAGAGGTACTGGATTTAAATGGGGAACAGGTGTCCGAGGGGGAAAAAGGTGAACTTGTCCTGACATCCCTCACCAAGGAAGCCTTTCCTGTAATACGCTATCATACAGGTGATATTACCCGACTGCTTGAATCCGAATGTGCATGCGGAAGAACAAGCACCCGAATTTCCCGTATAATGGGCCGGGCAGATGATATGTTAATCGTACGCGGGATTAATGTGTTCCCATCCCAGATTGAGGATGTGCTTGTGGGTATTAATGAGATTACCGATCAATTCCAGATACTGCTCAAACGTAATGCACATAAAATGGATGAAATTACTGTCAGGGTGGAACTATCCGATAATGCTTTTACAGGGGAACTGAAAGATCTGGCTGCTGTTAAAAAACATGTCGAAAATGAACTTAAAAGTGTACTGAATATACGCACCAATGTTGATCTTGCGGAAAAAGGTACTATTCCTCGCACCACCGGAAAAGCAAAACGTGTAGTCGATCATCGTGAAGCACTCTAAAAGGATGTTTAAACATATGCCACATGTAATGGAATTGTTGGGAAAGACCCGGATTGTTGTAAAGAATGGCAAAGTTATCGAGGTTGGGGAACCTACCGTGAAATGGTGTCCCATTTTTGATAAGGTGCATGGAATCAAGGAAATTACTCCAGAAGCTGCGCGGAAAAATATGGAATATCGGATAAAGGATTTTGGTCTTTTCACATCCGAAAGGAAACTGGAGCAGGATGTATTCGTAGGATTCGGTGCTTCTGAAGTCATGATGACCGGCCTGAATCGGGATATGCTTGATACTACTGTCACCGTGTGCGATGGAGCGGGCACTGTGATCACAAACAACCCTAAACTTGTACAGGGAATGGGTGCCCGTATCTCAGGACTGATTGAAACAGAACCCATTGATGCTGTAATTAATGGTATAGCAGAAAAGGGCGGAATTGTACTGGATCCATCAACTGCTGAAATAAACCCGGAGGGTGGTGTGCTGAAAGCAGCTAAACTGGGCTACAGGAGAATTGCAGTCACTGTGGTCCATTCCGAAAATGCAGCACGCCTGAGACAACTTGAAGCTGAAGGTGAATTGGACCTGCTTATCGTTGCGGCACATACCACAGGTCTGGGAAAAGAGGAAGCAATGGAACTTTTCCAGCATGTGGACATTACGACAGGGTGTGCTTCCCGCCAGATACGGGAATTAATTAAACCCCTTGCACAGGTAGGCACGGCAGTACCGCTTTTTGCATTAACACAAAAGGGTAAGGAAATGCTGCTTGAAAGGGCAAAGGAAGTGGAATCCCCTGTCCTTATAAATACAATGCCCCTGCCGGTGTTACCGGAACATAAACAGCCCCGGGAACTGGTTTGAATTATTCAAAGGAAGTAATTGAACTTTCCTTTGATTTTTTCATTTTTGCTTCTATATATTTGAATGCAGGTACTCCCGTACCGCTTGTTTCAGCAGATACAAGTGCATTTACCCAGGGTCCGTTTACCATATAAGCGGTGCCAGGATGTGGTTCTTCATAGGTGGATTGGAGGGCTTTTACAACTACTTTCCCTGCACTATTTTCAATAGTTACAAGATTTCCTTCCTTCAGTCCAGCTTTTTTCATGTCCTGTTTATCAAGCCGGATTATTGCTGTAAGGTTTGCATAATCATCTGAGAAACGGCTATCACTATTTGCTGCACTCTGGAAGATATCACGATGAGTGATAATGAGGATTTCCATTTCAGGAGATGAAAGGAACTGATCAAAACCCATCATATGGCCTCCATTATTTTTTCAATGATATCTGCATCGGCCATTTTATCCGATTTTCTCATTTGTGTTAGTTCGACTTTGACCCCATCCATCCGAATTGCTTCCCCTTTACATTCCACACCAGTAACGGCCGACGGGATTGTCACATTTGCAATCTGGGAAGTGAAGGTCTTACAGGGGTCAATTACAATGGTTGGGATTTCTTTGAGATTTGCAGCTATACTCCCGGGCAGGCTGGAAAGGGGGTCTGAACCGATGATAAGGGCAGCGTCTACTCTTTTCTCTTTCAATACCTCCACAACTGAGTATTGGGGCCCATGACCTATATCTTCCCCATCAAAACTTACCCTGTTAATATAGCCTGTTTGGTCAAACAGGGTATGGTTGAAGCCACGCATGTTATACTGCCCGACCATAGGCATCAAATGGAAGTCTGTCTTCTTGTTCAGGGCTTCCAGAAGATCTTCCATGGGGGATAGGTCGTGCATGGAATAAACCAGCCCCAATCCTGCAAATATCACACCGAATTCTGCTTTTTTCAGCACGTTTGCAAGTTCAAGAATTTCTTTTGGTTTCATACCAAAGGTTACTTTCGGTACTTTTCCTGATAGGGCTTCTGTCAGAGCCCGGGCAAATTCGGCGTCTGCTTTTGGAGGAATCCGGTAAAAATTATCTTCACATATTATTGCTGTATCCGATTTGCGTACATCAATTGCTATTGCCGTCCTGTCTTCTTCCCACCCCCTCTGGCGCATTCTTCCCCTGGGAAAATAAGAATATTTAGAAAGATGTCTGGGATGGGAATTTGAAGGATCACATCCCCAGTATACAATTACATCAGCCTTGTCCCTTACTTCATCCAGTGTACAACTTTTGATTTTATCATTGAGAATTGCTTCAACAAAAGGACCCTGGCAGAACGATGAGGTGTCATCAATGCAGGCATTGGATTTTTTTGCCAGTTCAATGGCTTTTTCCTGGGCTTTAAGACTCGAATTTCCCATACCAAATATGAGGGGATTTTTGGCACTTTTCAGAATTTCAGCTGCCTTTTCAATTGCATCCTGAGATGTGGCATCTTTTGCATCCACAGTACACTCTAGAGGATGCTGGCAATTTTTTATCCACGCAACCCCTTTGCGACAGGCACTATCTATAATGGTCTTGTTTTCTTCTTCCCTCAGTTCTATATCGTCACACAAAAGAGCGCATCCTGTACAAACATTGTATTCTCTTTCCAAAGGCTCCCTCCTAAAATCAGACAAATTCAATTGCTTTTGTGGGGCAGGTAACTATGCAACCGCTGCAAAGTATTTTATTCTCTCCGAATCTGCGGCAATCTTCCACGTTGGACAGGCGTACTACACCGCCTTCAACTTTCAGGATTACCCTTTCGTTAGTAGGTGCGTTTCCACTACCTGCACCTTTTGGGTCTTCTGCGACATTTACAGGGCAGGCGACAACACAATTGCCACAACCTATGCATAGCTCCTCATGTACAATCATGCCGGTTTCTGACGCCTGTTCTGCAGGTGAAACCAGACCTTTAAGTTTTGTGTAATTTTCACTGTATTTTTCCTCTTCCAGCATCGGAGTACATTCATCAAGTTTTTTCTCCCTGGAAAGCAAGGCTGCAGCAAATGCCATACATGAGGATTTGCCACATTTCTTGCAGTTAGTCTTCGGGAGAAGCTGGTATATCTCCATCGCATTGGCCATTGTTTCACCACTCTGGAGGACAAAAGGAAATCTTAGTCTTCTGAATCATTTTGTTGCTCTTCTTTTATACCATTGTCTTCGTTTTGGAAGAACAGATCACAGTGACATGAACCATCAACTGCAATTTCATCCTTATGGTAGACGCAGGGACATATTATTTTCCTGTCTTCCTTCTTATCCCCTGAAGGTATTCTGCAGGGACAGTAACCTTTGCCGTACTTTATTTTGTTGTTCGCCAGCCCCTCAATTACCAGATCCAGCATTTCAGGATCGGGGTTTAGTTTGTATCCTTTCTTTTGAGCATATTTAGTAACCCAGTTTTTTGTTTTTGCTTTGTCTTCTTGACTGACCATAGTTTTTTCACCTTAATCATTCAGATTTGATTTTGAATACCTCTTCGATTGATGCTCTAAGTTTATCTTTTGTGGTATTGCCTACCAGTTTTTCTTTTACTTCCCCACTGTCAAAGAGCAAAAGTGTCGGGATTCCAACTACATGGTATTGTTTGGCAATATCCTTTGATTGATCGAGGTCAATTATTACAAATTTGACCTGGTTCTCATATTCGGCAGCGACTTCTTCGAACACAGGGGCCATTTTCTTACAGGGTGCACACCATTTTGCAAAACAATCGACAACTACAGGAGTTTCTGCTTTCACAACTTCCTGCTCAAAAGCCAGGGAATTAACTTTATAGAGATTTGTATTTATAGCTTCTGTAACAGGCTCTGACGTTGACATTGAGGGTGCGCCTTTGCCGAAAAGTCCTTTGATAAAATTTCCCAGTCCCATCATTGATCACCTTTCAATGGTTTAGTTATATTCTCCTTCTATATTATTTCTTTTGTGCACGGTGTTCACACAATCCACACGACCGTTTTTTATATCCAAAGGTATATCATGTCTAAAATGAAATCAGAGAGCCACAAAGGGGCACTTTTATGAGAATAGGAGTATACATTTGTCACTGCGGGCTCAATATTGCAGGTGTAGTCGATATTGAAGCTCTTCTAAAACAGGTAGAATCCCTGGATGATGTTGTGATCGCATCAGATATCCAGTTCATGTGTTCGGATTCCGGGCAAGAAAAGATTGCAAAGGATATTGAAGAACATAATGTTGAACGTGTGCTTGTTGCAGCCTGTACTCCTAAACTTCATGAAACTACTTTCAGGAAAGTACTGGAAAAATCAGGTATCAATCCATTCCTTCTTGAGATAGTTAACATCAGGGAACAGTGTTCCTGGGTGCATATGGATAATCCAAGAATGGCCACCCAGAAAGCGTTTGATCTTATCAAGATGGGTGTGGCAAAACTAAAGTTTCTGAAACCCCTCAAGATCCAGAGTACACCTGTTAGTAAGGAGGTACTTGTAATAGGTGGGGGCGTGGCAGGTATTGAAGCAGCTCTGGATCTTGCAGATACGGGCTATAAAGTTCATATGATTGAAAAAGAGCCCACGATTGGTGGAAAGATGGCTCTGTTGAATGAAGTATTTCCTACAAATGACTGTTCCATCTGTGTCCTTGCCCCAAAGATGACCGAAGTTCTTAACCATTCTGACATCGAACTTCACACCCTTTCTGAAATTACTGCAATTGAAGGTTCGGTCGGTAACTTTGAGATTACCGGTACCACTCAGCCCCGATATGTATCCGAAGAAAAATGCAAGGGTTGTGTGGATGAATGTTCAAGGGTATGTCCTGTGGAAATTCCTTCCCGGTTTGATAGTGGACTTGGTAAAACCCGGGCAATCAATATTCCTATTCCGCAAGCTGTTCCACAGGTTGCATATATTGATAGTGATTATTGTGTTGGCTGTGGCCTCTGTGCGCAGGCATGTCCTGCAGATGCAGTGGAATTTGAGCAGCAGACCACCCGATTCCAGCTGAATGTTGGAGCAATAATTATCGCCACAGGATATCGCTTGTTTGATGCATCCAGGAAAGAGGAGTACGGGTATGGCATATATCCCGATGTCATGACAAATATGGAACTTGAGCGGCTACTGAATGCTTCAGGACCCACCAGGGGCAGGGTTACCTGTCCTTCAACAGGTGAGGTTGCAGAGGAAGTGGCATTTATACAATGTGTTGGTTCGCGGGATGAATCTGTGGGAAATCCCTATTGTTCCCGGGTTTGTTGCATGTCAGCAATGAAAAATGCCCAGTTGCTAAAAGAGCGCTATCCGGAGATTCGAATAACTATTCACTATATTGACATACGTGCCTCAGGAGAGATGTACGAAGAATATTACACCAAAACCCAGGCAATAGGGGTGGATTTCGTACGGGGGCGAGTAGCTGAGATTGTGCAGGAACACGATGGTTCTCTTTCCCTGCGGTATGAGAATACCCTGGAATCCAGAATAGAAGAAAAACAGTACGATCTTGTCATATTATCCACCGGCATGGAAGCTGACACGTCCGCAAAACCAATTGGGGGTATGCTGAAAATGGCAAGCCGGCCTGACAGGTTCTTTGCTGTGTCCCATCCCAAGATGAAACCGGTGGATTCACATATCAACGGTGTTTTCCTTGCAGGCTGTGCCTCAGGACCCAAAGAAATACAGGTTTCCATTGCACAGGGTAGTGCGGCTGCATCCCGGGCTATGAGACTGCTTCAACCTGGTGAGCTTCGCACGGAGCCCTCAAGCGCTCATGTGGATTCTGATACCTGTATCGGATGCGGTATCTGTGCAGATGTTTGTGATTACGGTACAATCAAAATCGAAAATGGCAAGGCATTTGTTGATGAGGTTTCCTGCCATGGTTGTGGTACCTGCAGTGCAGCCTGTCCGGTGGATGCTATCTCAATGCATCAGCATACCGACGAACAGGTAAGGGCACAGATAAAGGCAGCTCTGGAAGTAAAAGATGAGTTTCCCCTGATTGTTGCATTTCTGTGCAACTGGTGCAGTTATGCTTCAGCAGACCTTGCCGGAACATCCCGAATCCAGTATCCCACCAATGTAAGAATTATAAAGGTAATGTGTGCGGGCCGTGTAGATCCTGATTTTGTGATGGAGGCCTTCGACATGGGTGCAGACGGCGTACTTGTTGCTGGTTGTCGTCTCGGGGAATGTCATTATGTGAATGGTAACTATCATGCACAAACTCGGATGGAAAATCTGGGAGAGGTTCTTACGGAATCAGGTTTTGATTCCGGCAGGTTGCGTGTTGAATGGATATCAGCTGCAGAAGGAGAAAAATTTGCCAATACGATTGAAGATTTTGTTGATTACCTGAAAGCAATCGGTCCAATCGGCTCTGAACTTGAGGAGGCTGACAGATGAGTGAGGAGCTGGAAGAAGAATGTGCTGTAGAGCAGTCCCTTTCCGTGGAAAAGGAAATGGATGTGGAAGACAGTCACATATTGTATCGGCAAAAAACCGATAAGGGTACCAGAACACTTGATTACGATTACAAAAGGTGTATTGGTTGTGGTCTTTGTGTCAGGATATGTCCCACTGAGGCCCTTGAAGCCGGCCCTATACATGAGATCGCAACTGGAATGGATGCCCCTCCTGTAATGCTGGATCTTGATAAATGCACATTCTGCTCCATGTGTGCCAACTTCTGTCCGGTAAATGCATTTCGGATGTCTGCAGAAGGTGATTTCCCGGAAGATGACCTGTTCCCTGTATTGGAAGGAAAGGCAACGATAAATGAAAAATGTCTTCCATGTCTGCTTTGTGAAGTAACCTGTCCCGAAGATGCAATTGATCTCGAAATTGAAATGCAGACCAAGGAGGAACTTGCCCCGTTTAAAGAGGGTGAAGAAGGCGAGATCATCATTGATGAGGATAAGTGTACACTTTGTGGCCTTTGTGCACGTTTTTGTGATGCTTTCATGCTGCTTGAAAAGGAACCGGGAGCGATCGATCCCATGCCTTTTGAGCAGCTACTTGTGGATGAGGACCAGTGTGATTACTGTGTCTTGTGTGCAGACCTCTGTCCGGAAGATGCTATCGAGGTGAAGGGGACAAGACGCGGGGAAGCACCCGTAATAGAGGGTGGTGCCCGGATTGATCCGGAGAAATGCACGGTATGCGGTTGGTGCGATATTGTTTGTCCCTATGATGCAGTGGATATTACCAAACCTTTTGAGGGTGAGTTAAAGCTTATCGATGCAAACATAAACAAATGTGATCCTACCGGTTGCCATGCCTGCTTCAATGTCTGCCCTTCCCATCTCTGGTATATTCCCGAAAGCGGGCAGAAAATAGCCGCCAGGGATGATCTCTGTACTTTCTGTGGTGCCTGCGAGAAAGCCTGTCCTGATAATGTAATGGAAGTTAAAAGAGATAGTGTGTGCCATTCTCCAATACCCGATACCCCCTGGTCAAAACAATGGGAAGATGCTATTGATGCGCTGGTAAGCGGCAAACGTAAAAGACCGGATACCTCAAGAGTCCTGGAAATGCCTGAAGAAAAGGCAAAAGAGCACATTGATATCGAATTCCCGGAAATTGATGAAAAATTGCAGGAAAAGGTAAAAGAGAAAATGGAAAAGCTGCGCCCTACCCTTAAAGATGTGAAATTAAGGCGCAAATGGGAAAAAAGAAAAGAAGGTACAGAGCAAATCTCAGATATCGAAAAATAACTACTTTATACCTTTACATGTTCTTGTTTAGCAGATCTTGGTGATATCCATATGAACAATGATGATTATTACAGGGAACTTGGCCTGAAGTGCGGACTGGAGATCCACCAGCAGCTTGATTCAAAAGAAAAACTGTTTTGCAGGTGCCCGACTACATTGCGTGAAACTGAAGAGTCCAATGTAGAATTCTACAGGTATTTGAGGGCCACTGAAAGTGAAATGGGTGAAAAAGACCGTGCGGCTGTGGAACAGACAAAGGTCAACCGTAAGTATGTTTACAAGGGCTATGATACTACCTGTCTTGTAGAATATGATGAGGAACCACCCCGCAAACTGAATACCGAGGCCCTGGACATTGCCCTTGTGGTTGCAAAACTGATGAACATGCGACCAGTGGAGCAACTTCATGTAATGCGTAAAATAGTTGTTGATGGTTCCAACACAACCGGTTTTCAACGTACTGCTTTCCTTGCAAATGACGGAACGATACCCACAAGTCTGAATGAGGTGGGTGTTGATGTACTGTGTATTGAAGAAGAATCTGCCCAGAAGATTGAGGATAAAAAGGATAGCATTGTTTATTCCCTTGACAGGCTGGGAATCCCTCTTGTGGAAATCGGGACTGCTCCCGATATAATAACCCCTGCCCATGCCAGGGAAACAGCCCGGATTATAGGTATGTTGTTGCGTTCTACCGGGAAGGTCAAAAGGGGACAGGGGACCATCCGCCAGGATGTGAATATCTCAATTGCTGAAGGTGCAAGGGTCGAGGTTAAGGGTGTACAGGCCCTGGATATGATCGAAGCCATTGTCGAACTTGAAGTCGAAAGACAGGTTAACCTGTTACGTATCCGTGAAAAACTGCAACAGAGGTCTGCGGGCGTACATAATGAAATATTTGATGTAACTGATGTTTTCAGGGACACCGAATCCAAGGTTATCAAACGTGCACTTAAAAAAGGAAAAGTCCTTGCAATCAGGTTAATCGGTTTTGATGGTATCATAGGAGAAGAAGTGCAGCCTGGAAGAAGGCTTGGCACGGAGTTTTCAGACAGGGCAAAACCTTCCGGTGTGGGTGGAATTTTCCATACCGACGAACTCCCGAAATATGGCATCACTGCAGATGAAGTGGAATCCCTGAGAACATCTGTGGGAGCTGCTGATGGGGATGCAGTTGTACTGGTTGCCGATTCTTACAAAAAGGCACACGGTGCGATGGAAAGTGTACTTATAAGGGCTCGCGAAGCCCTGGAATTTGTACCCGAGGAAACCAGACGGGCTCTGCCTGATGGAAATACTGCATACATGAGACCACTGCCGGGTGCTTCACGTATGTATCCCGAGACAGATGTTCCCGTAATTGATATATCCTCTTCTTACTTTGAATCCGTTGAAACCCCTGAACTTCTTATCGATAAAAGTAAACGGTTCACAGAAGAATACAATTTAAACGATGAACTTGCTGAAAAAATCGTTTACTCAAAGTATCTGCTCCTTTTTGAAAAAATCATGGATAGATTTTCTTTAAATGGTTCAATAGGTGCTACTCTGGTTGCCCGTACTTTTACAGGCAGGTTGCCTGAACTTCGCAGGGACGGGATTGATGTCGAAAAACTACAGGATGATCACTTTATTGCCTTGTTTGATGCCATAGGAGAAGGCAAAGTTGCCAAAGAAGGTATTGATGAATTACTGCGCCTGCTTGCTGAAAAACCGGATTTAAGTATAGATGAAGCCTTGAAAGAACTTGGTTTTTCAGGTATAGATACTTCTGAAATAGAATCCTTTGCAGTCAATCTTGTCAGGGAAAGGGCTGATTTTGTCAATGAAAAGGGATTGGGAGCTGTTGGCCCTCTCATGGGGATTGTCATGGGCCAGTTCCGTGGAAAAGTTGATGGTAAGGTTGTAAGTAACATCCTGAAGCAAAAGATTGAAGAACACATAAATAGTTAATAAGAGTGATGAAAATGCTGAAAACAGGACTAATGGCTTTTTTTTGCCTGGTCCTTATCATTTTTT
Source organism: Methanohalophilus sp. WG1-DM (assembly GCF_004104135.1). Classification (NCBI taxonomy): domain Archaea; kingdom Methanobacteriati; phylum Methanobacteriota; class Methanomicrobia; order Methanosarcinales; family Methanosarcinaceae; genus Methanohalophilus; species Methanohalophilus sp. WG1-DM. Next base: position 276,264 of record NZ_RRBA01000001.1, read on the forward strand.
CCGCAACACCGGTATTTGCCGGAATAGAGGTTGCGGATATATATCCTCTCACTGATGATTATAGCAGTGACTATCATTATCCTGCATGGAGTCCGGATGGAAAGCAGATTACTTACATGAATGGTCAGGCAATCGGGATTATGGATGTAGATGGTAGTAATCCACATATTATTTATGATGGAATGAAATGGGACGGTGATCCCTGTTTTTCTGCAGATGGGAAGGAAATTTATTTCGCGTCAGAATCCCGAAAACCGCGTTCTTCTACCTACATCAATCTCTTTAAGATGAATGCCAACGGATCCAATATTACACAATTAACTGATGGTGCAGACCGCCGCTCACCTTCAATAAGTCCGGATGGTTCAATGCTTGCATATCGATCCAATATTGCGGGTAATTATGACATCTGGGTAATGGATATAACAAACAAATCACATAGGCAGTTGACTTTTACTTCAGAAGATGAAGGTAAGCCTTCCTGGTCTCCTGATGGGAGCGAAATAATTTACTCTTTAAAGGGTAATTTATGGCTGACAGATGTAGAACTTGATACATCCTGGCAACTTACCCATGGTAATTCCAATGATGTCGATCCTTTTTTCCTGCCATCAGGTGAAAAGATAGTCTTTGTTTCTGATCAGGGAGGAGAAACCAATCTATGGTTGATTGATACTGAGGATGATGAGAGACAATCACTTACCGACAACAGGAAAGTTGAATTTTCTCCTGCCGTAAGCCCTTACGGTAAAAAAATAGTCTTTGGAACCAAAGCAAATGGAACCTTTGATCTCTGGATGTTGGAAATGGAAAATCCTGAAGGCACAGATGAGATTTCCGGTATTAATGTAGAAGATACTAATGTAAATGTAACGGACACTAATGTAAATGTAACGGAGAATGAGGATGTTGTATTAACCTCCGAAAACAATCAGGATATGGATGAAGGCTCTATTGGACTATTAGGCAAGATAAGTAATAATCTTGCTTTGTTTGCCGGAGGGCTTGTACTTGGCATAGTTTTATTCCTGATAGCCAGATTAATTTTCAGGAAAGTGTAATTTATATTTGTAACTACTTGTACTTTGAATGAATCTTTTCTTTCATCCATCGAAATACTTATAGCCTACTTTTTACATTTATAGGCAGGTTCCGATGATGAGTGCAGTAATTGGTTTGGAAGATGGGACAATTGTCACAGGCACCGGTTTTGGTGCCGAAGGTACAGTTTGCGGAGAACTCGTTTTTACTACTCAATATACCGGTTACGAGGAGGCACTAAGTGATCCTTCCTATAAGGGTCAGATCCTTATGTTCACTTATCCCCTTATTGGTAATTATGGTGTCAGCGATGAATGTTTTGAATCAGATGGTGTAAAGGCCGAAGGCCTTGTAGTCAGGGAAGCATGTCCTGACCCTTTTCATCACAGTTCAAAACGCACCATTTACAGACTCATGGAAGATGAGGGAAAACCGGGTATTGCCGGGGTTGACACCCGGATGCTCACCCTAAATAACAGGGAGCATGGTACAATGAGAGCTGCCCTTATTAATGGAAGTGATGACGGCGAAGCAGCCGTGCAGCTTGCAAGGGAGCAACCCAAAATATCAGATATTGACTTAATTTCCAAAGTAACATGTAATGAAGCATATAATGTAAAAAGCAAGATTGATACATCTGATAAAAAACATATTGTACTTATTGATCTGGGTATGAAAGCCCATATTATAGATAGCCTGCTTGCAAGAGGCATGGATGTAACAGTAGTCCCTGCATCAACACCTGCTTCAGCAATAAGTGATTATGAACCTGATCTTCTTTTCCTTTCCAATGGTCCGGGAGATCCACAGAATGCGATAGAAGCCACAAAGGCTGTGAACTATTTTGCATCGGAATTACCCATTGCAGGTATATGTCTGGGTCATCAGGTTATTTCAAGGGCTATGGGAGCAGATACATACAAACTCAAATTCGGGCACCGGGGGGCCAACCAGCCGGTAAAGGACCTTTCAAGATCAATTGTACATATTACTTCCCAGAACCATGGATTTGCCGTTGATAATGATTCTCTTGAGGCAACCGATCTCTACACTACCGAGCTCAATACCAATGACAACACGATTGAAGGTGTGGCACACCGGGACCTTGATATCCTGAGTGTACAATATCATCCGGATGCGCATCCTGGACCAATGGATACTGAAAAACAATTCTTTGACAAAATTTACAAAATGGCAGGGGGCGATAAATGATGCCAATAAGGACTGACATAAAAAAGATAATGCTCATAGGTTCCGGTCCAATTATGATAGGACAGGCTGCAGAATTTGACTTCTCGGGAAGTCAGGCCTGCCGCTCCCTGCGGGAAGAAGGATTTGAAGTCGTACTTGTAAATTCCAATCCGGCAACTATTATGACAGATCCTGAAATGGCGGATTCTGTTTACATTGAACCCCTGGAAGCCCCACTAATCGGTGAAATCATTGAAAAAGAGCGGCCTGACGGTATAATTGCCGGATTGGGTGGACAGACGGGTCTTAATGTTACAAGTGAACTTGCAGAGCTGGGTATTCTTGAAAAATACGGCGTAGAGATGCTGGGTACGCCTCTTGATGCAATCACAAATACCGAGGACCGGGAACTTTTCAAGCAGACCATGGAAAACATCGGGGAAAAAGTTCCCCGCAGCAAGGCTATTTCCTCTTTGCAGGAAGCAGAAGAAGTGATAGAGGAACTTGGTCTTCCCATTATTGTCCGCCCGGCCTATACCCTGGGAGGTGCAGGCGGGGGAATTGCCCATACAAAGGAAGAACTATTGCAGGTCGTGGATAGGGGAATCCGGCTGAGCCGCATTAATCAGGTACTCGTGGAGGAAAGTGTCCTGGGCTGGAAAGAATTTGAGTATGAAGTAATGCGTGATTCCAATGATACCTGCATTGTTATCTGTAATATGGAAAACATTGACCCCATGGGTGTCCATACAGGTGAATCAATAGTAGTTACCCCTTCCCAGACACTTAATGATGAAGAGCACCAGATGCTCAGGACCGCAGCTATCAAGATAATTCGGGAATTGGGTATTGAGGGTGGATGTAATATCCAGTTTGCAACAAAGGACGGCGAATATCGTGTTGTGGAGGTCAATCCCCGTGTGTCCCGTTCCTCGGCTCTTGCCTCCAAGGCGACCGGTTATCCGATTGCCCGCGTAACCGCCAAGATTGTTGTGGGAATGACACTTGATGAAATCCTCAATGATGTCACAAAGAAAACCCCTGCATCTTTTGAGCCAACCATTGACTATGTGGTTACAAAGATACCCAGATGGCCTTTTGACAAGTTCGTAACTGCAGACAAGACTCTTACCACAGCAATGAAGAGTACTGGTGAAGTTATGGCCATCGGAAGGACGATTGAAGAGTCCATGCTAAAGGCCATCCGTTCCCTGGACAACGATATGGATTTTGAGTTTAAGGGCAGGGATGATCCGGAGATTGTCACATTACTCAAAACGCCGACAAGTGAGCGTCTTTTTGTTATCTATGAAGCCCTGAAGAAAGGTTACTCCATTGAACAAATCTCTGAATATACGGGCATCGACCGTTTCTTCCTGCAAAAAATGGCCAACATTGCAGATATGGAGTCACAGGTTGCAGAACAACTTTTCAAAAATGGAGAAACAGACATTGATCTCCTTATAAAAGCCAAGAGAATGGGATTTACTGACAGCAGAATAGCCAAATGTTGTTCAAAGACCCGGGAAGAAATAAATGATATACGCAGGGACGGGGCCATCACTTCCACTTACAAGATGGTGGATACATGTGCAGCAGAATTTGCTGCAGCAACTCCTTATTATTATTCATGTTATGAAACGATGTGTGAATGTAAGCCCACAGACAAAAAAAAGATCCTGATTCTGGGTGCCGGTCCCATACGTATCGGGCAGGGAATTGAGTTTGATTACTGTACGGTGCATGCAGTCCAGGCCATACGTGAAGAAGATATAGAAGCCCATATCATCAATAACAATCCTGAAACGGTTTCTACTGACTATGATACTTCGGATAAGTTGTTCTTCGAACCTCTGACCCTTGAAGATGTAATGAATGTCATTGAAAGGGAAAATCCGGATGGGGTGCTCGTACAATTCGGAGGCCAGACTTCGGTTAACCTTGCAATCCCCCTGCAGAAGGAACTTGCCAGGCGCACAGACCTGAAGACGAAGATAATGGGAACTTCCCCTGAAAATATGGATGTGGCAGAAGACAGGGAAAAATTCAACCAGCGTCTTGCAAAAATGAAAATCAATCAGCCGGATGCAGGTTATGCAACATCCGAAAAAGAAGCCCTTAAGGTTGCAAATGATATTGGTTATCCGGTCCTTGTCCGTCCCTCCTATGTACTTGGGGGAAGGGCAATGGAGATTGTTTATGATTCCACAGATCTGGAGCGTTATATGAAAGAAGCTGTCAGGGTATCACCCGAACATCCCATCCTTATTGATGATTTCCTTGAGGGTGCGGTGGAAATCGATGTGGACGCTGTGAGTGACGGCAATGATGTCCTGATCGGTGCTATCATGGAACACATCGAAGAAGCAGGAGTACATTCCGGTGATTCTGCCTGTGTGATTCCTCCTTATGATCTCTCTGAGAACATTCTTGAAACGGTTCGGGATTATACCAGAAAGATTGCTATGGCGCTTGAGGTCAAGGGTCTTATAAACATCCAGATGGCAACAAAAGATGGCGAGGTTTATGTCTTGGAGGCAAATCCAAGGTCCAGCCGTACGATTCCCTTTGTATCAAAAGCTTCCGGGCTTCCTCTGGCAAAGATCGCTGCACAGGTTATCATCGGCCACAGTCTTAAGGATCTTGGTTACCTGCAGGACAGGGAACCTTCCCTGAAGCATTATTCTGTCAAGGAAGTCCTCCTTCCGTTTGACAAATTACCCGGTGCAGATCCTGTGCTTGGCCCTGAAATGAAAAGTACCGGTGAAGTGATGGGTATTGATTATGACTTTGGAAGAGCATTTTTCAAGGCCCAGCTAAGTGCTGATAATCTCCTTCCCCTGAATGGAAAAGTATTCCTGTCCATCAGGGAGCGAGATAAGGAGGCGATTGTAGAAATTGCCCGCAGGTTGCAGGAAATGGGACTTGAACTCATGGGTACAAAAGGTACTGCACGTTATCTTTCCGATAGAGGTATCAGTATGGAGGCAGTCATGAAGGTGCATGAAGGCAGTCCCAATGTCATTGATATGCTCAGGAGAGGCGATGTTGCCTTTATCATAAATACCCCGACATCCCGCCAATCCAGGAAAGATGGTTACCATATACGCAGGGCAGCAGTGGATTTCAAGGTTCCGTACATTACAACCATACAGGCTGCGCGTGCTTCAGTTGAAGCCATTAAAGCAATGGCTGAGGGCAGCAGCACGATTAAATCAATTAACGAATATCATGAAGAGATCCGCCGGAACAATTAAGTTTACGGCTGATTTTATTTCTTTTTTATTTTAGATTGAGGTATTAATAATGGTCAAAAAGGCAGTACTGGCTTATTCAGGTGGTCTGGACACATCAATATGTGTTCCTTTACTTAAAGAAAAGTACGATTGTGATGAAGTAATAACCGTAGCGGTGGATGTAGGCCAGCCGCGGGAAGATGTTGAGGAGGCTACTGAAAAAGCCCAGAATATAAGTGATCTGCATTTTACCCTTGATGTCAGGGAAGAATTTGTAAATGATTATATTTTCCCTCTCATAAAGGCAAACGGGGATTATGAAGGATATGTAATGGGAACATCCATTGCACGTCCCCTTATTGCTAAAAAGGTCGTGGAAATCGCAGAAAAGGAAGGAGCTTCAATGCTTGCCCATGGATGTACCGGTAAAGGTAATGACCAGTTGAGATTTGAGGCAGTATTCCGTCTTACGGATATGGAAGTAGTGGCTCCGATGCGTGACATGAACCTGACACGTGAATGGGAGATAGAGTATGCAAAACAACATGGTATTCCTGTTTCTGTAACATCTTCCAAACCCTGGAGTATCGATGAGAATATCTGGAGCCGCAGTATAGAGGGTGGCAAACTGGAAGATCCGGGTTATATCCCGCCGGAAGAGATCTACAACTGGACAGTGGACCCGGCGCAGGCCCCGGATGCACAGACCATAGAAATCGGTTTTGAGAACGGAGTTCCTGTGTCCCTTGATGGTAAGACAATGGATGGAGTAACTCTTATCGAAAAGATGAACAAAATCGCCGGGTCCCATGGTGTCGGAAGGACCGATATGATAGAGGATCGTGTGCTGGGATTGAAAGCCAGGGAGAATTATGAGCACCCTGCAGCAACAGTTTTACTGACTGCACACAGGGATCTGGAAAAACTTGTGCTTACCCGCTCTGAACTCAAATTCAAGGCTATGGTGGATGCTGAGTGGTCAGAACTTGCCTACCTGGGTCTTGTGGATGAACCTCTCTATGAAGACCTGAACGCCTTCATTGATTCCACACAGCAGCGTGTTACGGGCACTGTAACTGTGAAGTTGTACAAAGGCAATGTCTACATTATGGCCAGGACTTCACCCAATGGTTTGTATTCAGAGGACCTTGTATCCTTTGACAGCAAGGTCATAGATCAGCAGGATGCTGAAGGTTTTTCAAAATACCACGGTTTCCAGGCACGCCTGTATCGCAAATTTGTAGCTAAAAAATAACTTTTTTATGGAGGGTTTAATGTCCTCCATTACTTAAATTAAGACCGACTACCCCAATTATTACGAAAACGATTGATATCATTTTTACTGCAGTGGCGGGCTCTTTGAACCAGAATATACCAATTGATGTAATCAATACTATTCCCATACCTGCCCAGATTGCATAAGCTATACTAACATCGATTTCTTTCAATGCAATCGTTAACGAGGTAAAGCTGATTCCATAAAATAGGAATATTCCAACAGAGGGTAGTATATTTGAAAAACCATCAGATAATTTCATGCAGGTGGTGCCAAACACTTCAAAAATTATGGCTCCGATCAGATAGATATAACTCATAATTCTATTTTGGAGTTATACCTTATATATTCTTTCCTATGCCTCCATTATCGTACCCCACCGATTATAAACCCGCTCGGGTCCCACCCCGTCAGGTTATGTCGAGAGAATATTTCTCCCAATCACCACATAATCTAATAGGATGTTTTTGTATATAACATAACCTCTCTTGATTTTTAGATATCAATATAATATTATAGTCCCATTGAAAATTACAAAGAGATATTAAATTCACCGTAGGAAATACTTATTCAAAATAGCTTACAGACAATTTTGATATTGTATATACAGCAACATGTCTGTAATACTTAAATGTTATGTATTTTTAAGAAGTTGGATTGAAAAAAGTTCATAATTAGTTCGTTAGCAAACCAAAAGTAGATTGAGAACATGGATGCCCAACCATGTTCTCATATTAATCCCCCACTCCATGTATCAGCCGTAGTCCCCCAACTTGGCTGATCCAGCCCGGAACAATGCTGCACAAATCCCGGACAATTCTTACATTGTCATGGACAGATATAACACCACCGGATTAAAATCTGCTAACTGCTCCTGATATTTGTAATACATTAAAAATTTTAAAGCCATATTAAGGCTTAATCTCATTCTTGCTTTCTGGATTCGATTATTTCCATACTGCGACGAAGCATCACTTCTCCCAGGAAAAGCAACAGGGCAGCCAGGATGAAATACATCTTCCAGCTTTCAGGCTCCATACGGCTCTGAAGAGAGTTCTGCCGGGCATCTGTGAGGAGATTTGCTCTGGCTTCCTTTTGGCTGTAGACCTTACCACCATTTCCGATAATTAGGGAAGGCAAGTCTTCATTGAGGCCAACATCCCTGTACTCAATGGCATAATTCACAGCAATTGGATAACCACTCACATAATGCATCCCTATTGTTTTTGGGAATATCTGGGCTTCATAGGTGTTTTTCCCAACAAAAGCCAATTCCAGTTCATCACCCCTGTATGTAAGTTCCGGAACTTTCTCATCATACATTGTAAGGGTGATTGTGGCAGGTAGCCCGAACCATGTATCCGGCGCCTCCACAACCGCGCCTTCTTCAGGTTGTGGGTTGGCTATGGCCCAATTTACGGTTGCTGATATCAGCTGTGAGTTGTTACCGGAATACATCTGTGAACTCCAGCCTCCATCCTTGCCATTATCTGTGGTGATCGAAGCAACTCTTCCAAGTCCGTATCTCCATGTAGTTACAACAGGTTTCCCATTCGAAGCAACGACAAGCCTGTTAGCTCCGGGTTTTGGAGTGACATCATTGTAGCCGGTTATATTTGCTTTCACATTTGAATTCCGGGTTATGAAATGTGAAGGATTGAATTCGAAAAGCTGGTAAGATGAAGTGGATTCATTTTCATCTAATGGTGGTTCAATGGATTCATCTGAGATTATATTGGCCCGTTGCCCGGCATCCAATTTGAAGTAATTATTGGTTGTACCTTCTACGTTTTCAACAAGTTTTTCAGCATACACATTACCTGACTCATCTTGCTGGGAGGGAGCTGAAGACCGAATATGAACAAAATAGAAGTTCACATTATCTTTCTTCAGGTCTTTGGCCATGTTTAGGCTTTCTTCATAGGAATCTTCTATACCCCCGTCAGAAATTACCACCAGATCCAATGTCCCGGTTTCTGTATTAAGCCATTCCTGTGCAACTTCAAGACCCTGATGGAGCGATGTTTCACTTGTGGTACTTGGTCGCAATTGGCGTATTTCTTCTTCCAGAAATTCCCGGTTGCCTGCCGTACCAAGATACTTCAGTCCACCAGAAACATCATGTCCCTCCTTACCAAAAGCGATAACTCCCATATAGGCCCCTCTTAGTTCCTCCTTCTGGACCAGGTATATCGCATTACCCAGTATTTCTGGAAGAGTGCCGTGTTTTTCAGTACTAGGAGAAATATCAAGTACAAGGACAATATCCCTTCCTCCTTTCCATTGTGTCGGTGTGGAAGTTACCGGTAAGATATCCTCAATTGAAGAATTCAGGTAATCACCATATTCGTAAGATCGCTCTCCTCCGGTGACAACAACGCCTCCTCCATTGGATACATATTGTTTCAGAATTGATACATCTGATTCGGAGATTCTATTGGCGGGTATATTATCGATTACCACAGCTTTTTGTGAATCCAGATTAGAAATGTTGGAGTTGGTAGAGGTATCATAAAGGTTGTACAGGATATTGGATAGTGGAGAGTCCGGTTCATCAGTTATGTACTGTATTTTGGGTTTTGGTACCACGTAGACCGATTTAAGGAAATTATTATTAATATTATCGGCCTCATCCGCCTGTGTGCTCAGCTCAATTTTGATCTCATGTGCACCGAGCTCATTGAATCTATAAGGGATTTGATAGCTGCGTTGTCTGCTGCTCTGTGTGAAGGTGCCACTGCGTATCAATTCATCATCCGCATAGGCGTTGAATGTATATTCCACAGGTACTTCTTTAGCCTGGGATACAATTATTTCAAACCGGTATTCATTCCCTTTTACTGCGGTTTTGTCACCTTTTACCTGAATACTGAGATCGTTTGATTCAATTTCCGGTGTAACTGCATATACAGTGGATCCTATATTTTGTGCAAAATCCAGTCCTTCTTCAAGGTCCTTGCCGTAATTATTGTTCCCATCAGTCACCAGCACGACCTGGTTATCACTGCTGGCATACTGCACGATGGCATCTCCCAGAGCGGTTTTGTCACCTGTCAGCCTGACAAGGGTGGTCGGGGTTTTGGTGGTAAGGCTTTCATAGAGTTCATCGGCCACACCTTCCTCGAAGAGCTGCATACTATCGGTTTCATCCGAGATTATCACAAGCTGCGGGTTTTCCTGTTCTGTTACCTGGCTTACCAGAGTAAAGGGGGAAGCAAGGGCCACTATCAACAGGGACAGAACAATTGCCCTGGAAATGAGCAGTTTTTTGTTACCGCCCTTAAGCATAAGGTATAGGGCACCTGCCAGCACGGGTAATATTAATGCAAGTATAATGGGTTGTTCAAAGGAAAGCATCACAGTTCACCCCGGTTGCGTATAATCAGGATTTCAAGTATTGCCAGTAGGATAGCCAGTATAATCAGGTAATTGTCCAGATAGTTCTTTGCCTCATAACTATCCTGGCGGACGATATCTGGACTGTCCCTGTTCTGGTCTGAAACACGTTCCATTACCTCCGATCCTTGCCTGGTAGTATCCGATTCACGGTCACTGTACAGGTTGACCGCCACGGTGCGTCCTCCGATATTATATGTCCCGACCTGTTCGAACAATACCTTCTGGGTGGTTATTGTACCGGTAGGTGTCTGTACTGTCATTTCCCGGGCAAGGGATGTGACATCTCCGGTTTCCAGGTTATAATCACTTATATCCCCACTGCCACCGAGCCAGGCTGTAAGCCGTGCCCAGAGCACCGGGTATTCAGGCAGGTTGTGGAAATTGTTCCACGGCTCACCCAATTCATCATTGAAGCCGAAATATACCAGTGTCCCGTCTCCCACAGACCAGTGGGCAAGTAAAGGGTCTCCCTGCTCGGTTGCAACCAGAACGGTTGCATCATTGCGCGGTGTGGCATTGAGATATTTATACATGGCAATCTCGTTGAATTTGACATCATCGGTAAGACTTGAGGACTGGACAACTTCCAGATCGATACCCAGGATATTCTGTGTTTCAGCCACATCACCGGGTATAACCGGGAGCATGCTCTGGAACTGGTCTGTGGCATTGCCGCCTGCAAGCATCTGGCTGGCTATAACCACTACCCGGCCGCCATTGTTCAGGAAACTGTCAAGCCTTTCTACCTCGTTGGATGCAAGGGAGCGGTTTTTCAGCCCGATGACCATTATCCGGTAATCATCGGTGAAAGAAGGAATTCCCTCGGCCGTAGAAATATCCACAAACGCCAGTGTAGAAAGAGCAATTTTTGATGGTAACTTCCCTTCATCCGAAACAAACAAAGTTTTCGTATCCGATTGGGTTGGAATTACAACATATGCATTATTGTCTGCAGGCAAATTATCCTCATCTGCGATTGATATTGATGTAACCCCCGAAGAAAGGGGATTCACACGAAACTGGGCTGTATCCGAGGGTCCCACATTAAGAGAGCGCTTTACTGAACCAGCCGGGTTTTCAATTTCTACATCAACCCTTTCGGTAAAGTCATTATAATTCTTGACAACACAGGTATACACGTAATTACCATCTTCGATGCCTATCCAACCATCTATGATTCCCACATTACCCACTACTGAGCCTACATCAACAAAAGCAGTGTCAATCCCATAGGATTGGGCAAGCTGTTTTGTAGATACCGGATCTTCTCCCTCCCAGCTGGCAAAATCGGACAGCACAACCATTGTACCGCCTCTCTGCGAAAGCAGTCTCATACCTTCGGACATTGCCCCAGAAATATCAGCTATCGTGTCGCTGGGCTCGATATTTTCAAGCGCATCGGATGCTTGCGATGAATCAGTGTTCTCAACAACAATTTCCGGACTGCTTTTAGCCAGTATTATACTGTTCTTCTTGCTGAGATATCCTTCAGCCAGGCGTGTTGCATCATCAAACCGATTGCCTGCCTGCATACTTGCGGAGGCGTCAATGACAATTACAGTATGTTCATCACTCAGCTCTTCCTGTGAAGTGTAAAATGGCGCTGCTGCAGCTGTGGAAAGCAGTATGAGTACAAGTAACTGGATAAGAAACAGTGGGTCCTTCAGAAATTTCCTGATCGATGAAAAACGTTTTTTCTGCTTTTCCACCTGCATTAAGAACATCAGGGAAGGTATACTGAGCTGGACAGGTTTGGGCCTGAGAAGATAAATTATTATTAAGGGGATCACACTTGCAAGAGCGGCAAGGGCCATTGTATTATCAAAGGGTATTACCATCGCCTCCTGCTGCTCAGTGTTTCAAGGAAAGCCTCAAAGATTGGTTTATCGTTTGAAAACTGGTAAAAATCCGCACCTACATGATCACAGGCTTGCTGTATCCTGTAGACATGCTCATTGAGCAATTCCTGATAATTCTTCTGGAAATTCTTGCTGACATAGGTTTGCAATTCTTCACCACTTTCCATATCAGTCAATTTTGCCAGACCATCAATTTGTAGGTCCTTTTCAGTTTTATCCATTACCTGTATTACAATAAGTTCATGGATTGAAAGCCTGTATATAGCGGATTCAATGGATTTTGGATCATCCAGAAAGTCAGAAATTATTATTGCAAGGGAACGCGAACGTATCGCTTTTTCATACTGTTTCACGCATTCCTCTATGGAGGTCTCGCCACCGGTTTCTGCTTCTGCCAGCCTGTCGATAGCTCTGAGCAGGTATTTCCTGCCACGTTTTGGCTGACTGAAGCTAACATTGGTGGCAAATGTGGAAATTGCGAATTTGTCATTATCTTTTGTTACAAGATAAGCAAACCCGATAGCAAGCATCGCCCCATATTCGAATTTGGTAGGCCCGTCTGATGAATATTCCATGCTGTTACTTGCATCCAGCAGGATATGGTTTGTCAGGGATTTACTTTCCTCAAATTCCCTTACATAGAGTTTTTCGGTACGTGCATAGGCATTCCAGTCAATAGTCCTTGGTTCATCACCCCAGTGATACTCCCTGTATCCTCTGGTATCCAGTCCCTTTCCGCTGTGAATTGAGCGACGGCTACCGGCGTACACACTGGATACGCGCTTGCGTACCATAAAGGAAAACCTGTCAAGTTCCTTCAGGAAACTAACATCAATGCTATGTCTTTTTTCAGTCATTGAAGAGGCCCTTTGTTATTTTTGGGAAAGTTCATTCAGTTCTTTTGATGATCTCATCAATAACTTTGTCCGGAGTAATACCTCTGCGCTCGGATTCGAATGTCAGCATTATACGATGCCTGAGTATTGGATAAGCCATTGTATCCACATCTTCCTTGCTTACATAATTACGCCCGTGAATAAGTGCGCGGCCCTTGGCTGCAAGTATCAATCCTATAGAGGCACGTGGGGAAGCACCGTATTCGAGGTGTTCTTTCCAATTACGTGTTGTCATGACGACTTTGATAGCATAGGCCTTTATGTCCTCAGCAATCGGTACTTCCCGGGTCAGGCGTTGCAGTTCCAGCACCGAACTTTTCTTGAGAACCCGGTTTACTTCAGGTATGTCCACCATGGTGTAACGGCGCACGATTTCCTTTTCCTCATCAAAAGAGGGGTAATCCAGCAGGATCTTGAGCAAGAACCTGTCCAGCTGGGCTTCGGGTAGAGGGAATGTACCTTCCATTTCTATGGGATTCTGGGTTGCCAGAAGAAGGAAGGGTTTGTCCAGGATAAATGTATCATTCCCAACAGTCACCTGTTTTTCCTGCATTGCTTCAAGCAGAGCTGACTGGGTTTTAGGGGATGCCCTGTTTACTTCGTCCGCAAGCACGATATTGGCAAAAACAGGTCCGGCTTCGAATTTAAATTCCTTGTGCCCGCCGCTTTCCTCTATAATATGAGTACCTGTAATATCTGCAGGCATCAGATCCGGAGTACACTGGATTCTACTGAATGTCAGATCCATAACCTTTGCAATTGTGGATATTGTAAGGGTTTTTCCCAGACCTGGATTACTTTCCACAAGTGTATGCCCATTACACAGGATAGACACAATAATCTGTTCCACTGTTTCTTTCTGTCCTACAATTACCTTTGAAATCTCATTGAAAAGATTGGTAAAAATATCACTGGTATTACGGTAGATATCCGTTTCACCTGATTGAGAACTTTTGTCCATATAATTACTCCTGCTACATTATCTGGTTAATTCTTCAAAATATGATTTTATGATTGGCTCATACCCTTCCGGAAATTCTTCACGATAAGCCGGAGCAGTCATCTGTCCGACTTCGTATGAAGAAGAGGGTTTGAATTTCGGTTGGTTTTCATCTTCCTGTCCGGTAGGTGTAAAGCCGGATTCCGATCCTGGTGGAATACTCAGGTCCACTTCTTCACCTTCCACCACGACTACCACAGGTTCACCTGTAATATTTTCCTTTCCCGCCTCATCTCCTTCTCCATCAGAAGGGAAATAATCTTCAGGGGTATTATCATTACCGGGAATCCCGGGGATGTTGTCGATTACTTCTTTCATTCCTTCGGGAGTTATGTCTGTGCGAAAATCCGAATATATAACTATACCCAGGGCCGAGATAGTGAAAATCAAAAGGATAAATACGACCTTGAGTTTTTTCCTGTCAAGAAAAGCAGATGAATGAATTTCCTTTGTACCTTCCAGTACTGAATAAATCAAATCATTGATTATAACATTGTTCAGATTGCGGTTATCGTAGGCTGTCCTGAGCCTTTCTTTCAGGATCGGATATTTCTCTTCTGCCAGTAAGATAACTGAAGTGTTTTTTTCTCTTCTATAGAGCAGCAAAGTTATTATTAGGGAAATTCCAATTGAAATAAGAAGAAGTGCAATAGTTGAAAATGAAATTGTCAATGAAGCAACATCATAACTTTTATCGGCATATAATTCCAGTGCTCTTACCAGTCCAAATGCGTTTTCCATATTTATCAAAAGCAGGACAGTATAAATGGCAAGGGTCAGGATGACAAATTCTGCCAGTTTAAACAACCGCCGGTATTTGCGAACAGCATTTTCCTGCCGATGAATGAATTGTTCAAGATCCTCTGCCCCGGTCATTGAATTTCACTCTTCCATGTAACTCTGGTAGGAACCCAGATTCTTTAACATATAAACGTTTTGATTCAAGCTATCAAGTGCTTCTTTTACATTGGGATCTTTTGTACTTCCGTTCATATCGATGTAGAACACATAATCTCCCAGGGACATTTTGGAAGGGCGTGATTCAATCCTTGTCAGGTTGATCCCTCTTGTAGCAAGTTCCCCCAGCATCTCATAGAGGGCACCCGGGTGGTCCCTGTCAAGATAGACAATAATTGAAGTTTTACAGTCATGTGTACAGGTTTGAATTCGCTTGTCTTGTTTTCTGGCAATTACTACAAACCGGGTGAGATCAGGTTTCCAATCCTGTATATCTTCTGCAAGAATGTCAAGCCCGAAACTTTCAGACGCTTTTCTGGAAGCAATGGCAGCCATTTCCGAAAACTCCGTTGCAAGTTTGGCAGCATGTGAAGTACTACCTGTAGTCCTTATTTCCACATCCGTATAATTCTTCCGGATGAAATGGCGACATTGTGCCAGTGCCTGAGGATGGGACAGAATTATTCTTATATCCTCTTTCTTCCCCTTTGAAAGCAGGCAGTGATGGATATGAACCACAACTTCCCCAATGATTGAAAATTCATGCTCCAGCAGCAGGTCAAGAGTAACACCGACAGATCCCTCTATAGAATTTTCTATTGGGACAACACCATAGTCTATGGAATTATCCTGAAGGGTCTCAAATACTTCTGAAATATCCTTCAGATATGAAATATCCGGATTAGTTCCAAGATGTGCTTTCCATATATTTGCAGCTTTTTCGGAATATGAACTTTCAGGCCCCAAAATGCCGATTTTCATTGACTTTTATAGAGTACTGATATTTAAAATAATTTGTGATAAACTAGCATATAGATAGATGTCTCCAAATCCCTTAAAAACCTATCAATTGCGCATTATCCTGAAAATCATTGTCAGACCTGTGAGATTAATAACTCCTATCAAAATCCCTCCCACAAGGTGCATGTTGTTTTCCGGAGAAGTAGTAGAGTCCTGATTTTCATCTTTTTCCTTTATTTCAATTACCCTATCGTTCTCGATAGATAGTGTATCCTTGTACGTCTCACCACTGCTATCAATTACTGTTTCCAGGGTGTATTGTTTATTTTTCTCCAGACCGGTTATGTAGTACATGGAATCATTGCTTCCAGAACAAACTTCTTTACCACTACTGCTAAGTTTCATGCTGGTAATTCCCGGTGACACGACTTTTAGCACTGCATATTCTTTCAGGTTTTTTTCCTTTCCCTCGCAAAAAGCAGGCCTATCCGCAATGCCAAGCGTACTCAACAGAATTGGTGCTACATCTTCCTGGCCAATCGTTTCCTGAATTCGTTGTTGTTTAATGTTGGGGGACAAAATTATCAATGGCACATTGCGAACCTCATTTGCAGAGGCATATTTCTCTGATTTTGCCCCACCTCTTGATTCAGCATCAGGAAAAGCCATACCATGGTCAGACGTGATAACCAGTGCCAGATTGTTTTCCTGACATGTTTCATAAAGGGGCACGATCAGGGAATCAAGGTTTTCAATACACTGGCTATAACCTTCATAGCCCCTGTAGAGTCCAGCTGTGTCAAGTGCGGCAATATTGACGGTTATGAAGTATTTTCTATCCCTGCCTTCCTTTTCAAGGATATTGATAGAATCCATTGCAGCATCCAGGGCCAATTTATTGTAGGTATAATATCTCTGGATTGTGCCTGAAGGCGTACTTTCCATTCTGGATAGTGCCCGGGACGCGTGTGTCTCAAACTCTGTTGTAAGAAGTGGAAGGGGATGATCTATATCCTTATTTTCGGATGTCGAAATCTGCATTACAGGTTCATTTATGGAATTGGTTGTGTCATGGAGAACAAGGTCATTTTCTGCAACTACTTCTTCGGAGTCCCCTCTCTCCAGTACCCCAACTGTCAGGTATCCATGTTTCTTTACAACGTCATAAATACTGGCATTATCATAACCTACCATTGTGTCATCTGCATCCCTGTTACCTGTCATGATAACATTGTGTCCGCTATTACCTTTCAGTTTAGGGACATAAACAGAATCGAAAATCGCAGCCTGATTATATATTTTTGGAAGATTTGACAAAACGGGTTTTTTGAGAATGGAACCATCGATTGCTTTTACATCCAACTCAGGATTTATGTATCCGTTGCCAAGACCATCAACTATCAGTACCACTACACCATCAGGATTATTTGTATCTCCTGCTTCAATAAATGTTGCACATCCGGCCGGATTTATTGTTATGCATAAAAATAATAGGAGGAGAAGTATTTTCCCAACCTGCCAGATTTGCCTTCTGGAATATATCATCAAGAACAAAAATATTGTTTCATATTAGTATTTTATGCTATGATGTTTTATTTTTATGTTGATTGTTGCTTTCGAGTTTACTGATATATAAAGATATTCCTCTTCTTTGAAAGAGATTGAACTTTAATATTTCGTTTGATAAATAATCGGTACCAATAAGCATTTTATATTTATCAATTACATGATGTCGATTTGTAATTACAATTATTTTTATATATTAGTTTATAAGACGTTGATTTTAACTATAATATATAAGTATTTTTACTACATTTTATCTATTAGTACCTAATATACAGACAATAGTATTGAAAAATAAGTAGCAAAAAACATGTTTATTGATAATATAAATTCTTCATCTATGAATTGATATTTGCAAAACCTATATATGTAACATATAAGAGATAAAAACCTTTATATATAATAAAATTGCAAAATTAATTGATCATAAGGTGCCTTAGATAAGGCACCTACTCATAGATTGGAGTGTTGAAAGTATGTCAGAAATGACCCAAAAAACCAGATTAACGAATGCTTTAAAGGGCGAGTCTGTAGACAAAGCCCCGGTTGCCTCTGTTACACAGACCGCAACAGTAGAACTCATGGAAATGACCGGTGCATCCTGGCCCGAGGCTCATTCAGATGCTTCCAAAATGGCAAAGCTGGCATTGGCATCCCATACTGAAGCCGGGTTGGAAGCTGTAAGATATCCATTTTGCCTGACGGTTCTTGCCGAAGCCATGGGTTGTGAAGTAAACATGGGTACCCAGAACAGGCAACCCTCAATAACAGAACATCCCTACAAAAAAGGAATTGATGATCTCAAAATGCCTGATAACCTGGCTGAACTGGGCAGGGTCCCGGCAGTAGTTGAAGCTGCAGGCATTGTTAGGGATAGTGTAGGTGAAGATGTACCGATTATAGCAGGAATGGAGGGACCGGTTACCCTGGCCTCAGATCTTGCCAGTGTCAAGAAATTCATGAAATGGTCTATCAAAAAGCCCGATGACTTTAACGCCATCCTTGATTTTGCCACTGACGCGTGTATCGAATATGCCAATATCCTTCTGGATAGTGGAGTAGATATGATATGTGTGGCAGACCCGGTGGCTTCTCCTGACCTTATGAATCCAACCACATTCAATGATACACTAAAACCCTGTCTTGCAAAATTTGCAGAAGCTGTTGATTGTGTAAAAATATTGCATGTATGTGGAAATGTAACACCAATCCTTGATATGATGGCAGATTGTAAATTTGAAGGCTTGAGTATCGAGGAAAAGGTAAAGGATGTAAAGGGAGCCAAAAAAACAGTTGAAGGACGCGCTACACTTGTTGGTAATGTATCCAGTCCTTTCACAATACTCAGCGGAACTCCTGATAAGGTAAAAGAGGAAGTGAAAAAGGCCCTGGATGATGGGATATCTGTAGTTGCCCCTGGCTGTGGTATTGCTCCAAATTCCCCACTTGAGAATGTAAAGGCACTGGTTGAAGGAAGAGATGAATACTTTTCCTGATTGTATAAGGGATGCCTGATCACATCCCTTTTAACTAAAAGAGGTGGTTATATGAAAGTGGGAGTTGCTATTGATCTTGGAACCAGTGGTTTCAGGGCTCAGAAAGTAGATATTGAAAGTGGTGAGATCCATAAAACCGTGATTACCATGAATAACCCTCTTCCGGGAGCCAATGTCATGGATCATTTGGATTTTGCCATGAATTATGGACAGGATCTTGCCCACGAACTAGTAATAGGTGCTTTCCGGAATATTCTTGAAAAACTTGGGATTCATTCATCTCCTGATAGAATCGCAATTTGTGGAAATCCTATCCAGCTATCCCTTTTTCAGGGCATACCAATTGATGACCTTGCATATGCGGGACAGAGAAAAAAAGCAAAATATAACATAAAAGAACAGGAACGCAAAGCTGCTGTTGTAAAAAGTATTTTTATCCCGGGTCTTGAAAATCTCGATAATTGCAGTGTCGTTATTCCTCCTGCAATCAAACATGAAGTGGGAGCTGATGCTCTTGCACTTATTGTTAAATCCGGTATGCTGGACAATGAAGACATTTCAATTGCAACGGATTACGGAACAAATGCAGAGATGGCTTTGAAAGTAGGAAATGTAATATATACAGGTTCAGCTGCAGCCGGACCGGCCCTGGAAGGACAGGAAATTTCAAATGGTACGATTGCCCGCCCTCATGCTATATCCGACGTGTCCTTTGAAGATAAAGCACTGCGTAATTATGTCCTTAATGATAATATGGATACTGTACAGGGTGACCTCGTAAAACCCGATGATGGTACGGTAATAGATAAGGGAGACATAGAAGCATATGGTATTACAGGAACAGGTGTAATTTCTTTAATTGATGAATCTATCAATAATGGTCTTGTAGTACTCCCAAAGATAAACCTGAAAAACAGCATCATCCAATTGCAGGATGGAATAAAGTTTAACGAACATGATCTTGTAGAAGCTGGCAGGGCGATTGGGGCTATCAGGGCAGGTCACATAACTCTTTGTAATGCTGCCAAAATAGCAATGGAGGATATAAAAACTGCATATATGTCAGGTGCTGCAGGAACCTATATGGATGCTATTAAGGCGCACAATATTGGTATGATCCCTTATGATGTAGACCAAATTAGCCAAATTGGGAACACATCCTTGATAGTTGCCAGAGAAATTTTGCTATCAGAGGACAGGTTATGGGAATTACAGAAAATTGCAGAGGAAATCGTTGGAACACATGTCATGTTTGCTATGGATGATGCATTTAAGGAAGCCTATATTCTCGAACTTTCCTATTGGGGAGAAGGCATGCCTTTCAAAGTCCTCAAAAAATACCTGAAGAAAAAGAAACTACCTACAATAGATGCTGTAAAATCGGTCCCTGCTATTGAAAAGCGTGTAGTGAAAGATATTCCTGTACTGGGGGAAGAAGGTCTTCACGTTCTTGACAAGGTTGGAACCTATCTTACGATGATCATTGAAGGCTGTGAAGCCTGTCATAAGTGTGTCAAGGTCTGTCCTAATGATGCCCTTACAATGGAGGACGAAGACAACAGAGTAATGATACGTACTGATTTATGCGATGGTGCTCATTGCCAGAAATGCATCCATGCCTGTCCCCATGATCTGTTTAAATGGGAAAATCTGGATATTATGATGCAGGAATCATCAATGGAACAATAATCTAGAGAAGGTTTAACGGATGAAAGTACTCGTGGTGGGAGGATTTTTAGGAAGTGGGAAAACCACTACAATTCTCCGCATTGGAAAATATCTTGGAGAAAAAGGCCAAAAAGCTGCTATAATAGTAAATGAAATAGGGGAAATAGGAGTTGATGGTGATGTTATTTCCAGTTACGGTTTTGACTCAATAGAACTTACAAATGGATGTATTTGTTGTACCCTAAAACGAGATTTGAAATATACAGTATCACAGATAAAAAAAGACTTTGATCCACAGATATTGATCATTGAGCCTACAGGCATAGCTTTTCCTGCTACAATCAGGGATGAAATTATGCTGATGAATCTGGATGATGTGGATTTTGCTCCTCTGGTCACACTGGTCGACGGAAGCAGGTTCAAGCAGGTGATGAAAGAAACAAAACAGTTTTCCCAGAGGCAAATTATTGATGCTGAAATCCTCGCAATAAATAAGATCGATTTAATTGAAGAACTATACATACCCGTAGTTGAGTCATCAATAAAGCAATTGAATCCAGAAGCAGAAATTTTGCGTTTTTCAGCAAAAGCAGATTATGGTGAATTATCCGGGTTTATTGAGCATTTACTGGGTGATGTAGTTTATCCAAGGCTTGCTGAGAGAAAAATAAATGCTGAGAGAAAGATGAATTCTATACAGTGTTCTAACATGGCCACTTATGCATCTGAATTTACATTAAATAATGGTTTTCTTGAAACTTCCAGAGCACGTTCAATTGCATCAATTTTGATGAATGGGCTAAAGGAAGAAATTGTAAAGATGAATCCGGAATTCGTTGGCCACTTGAAAATCATTTTCCAAACCGGTATGGTAAAGATCCGTTCCAGTGTTACAGGTGCCTGTGAATCACCTCAAACCGAAATGGTTGAATCGTTTTCTCATCAGCCATCCATAAAGATTCTCTCTGCCGTTTCAAATGTTTCTCGTTCAGAATTAATGGAACTTGTGGATTTCTTTGTCAAGGAAATTTTCACAAATCATGGTATTAAAATAGTGAAAACTGCTGTCCATCAGCACAACCACGACAATCACAACCACTCAGAAGGTGTGTAAGATGTAACTGTTGCTAAAAGATACGCTCACACCTTATGAACACGAATCATCGATTGGAGTGAAGGAAGCGAGTCTTAGGTGTGAGCATCGTTACCATTGAAAGAGGATACATATATTAGTTACGCAATACCCTTATAAACATGAGATTAATTTGCATTATATAGTATTAATTGTCAATATATTAGCAGGAACATTATGGAAAAACCTACTTTAAAAGAAGGGCAAATTAATCTGGAGCCCGCATTAGATTTTCTGGACACTGGTATTCTTTTACTTGATAGAAAATACAATATAATATATGCAAATTCCAAAATCAGCAGTTATTTAGGAATTCCAGAAAACCCTTATGGAAAATCAGTTTTTGATATTGGAATATGGCCCTTTACCAAAAAAGAAATTGTCCAGTCCCTCAAAAATATCCCCTCACAAAATAAACCAACGATTCATTCCATTGAAGATAGCGCAGGTGAAGCCTACAAATTCACAGCTCATTACTTGAATCCTGATTCGTCTGATACACCTGCATTTATGCTCACACTAGAAAAACATCCCTTTTCTGAAAACGAATCTGAAAAATATAAAAACTTGCTCTCCATTTTCGCATCGGGTATTTCTGAAGGAATAATCATAATTCAAGATGAGAAAATCCAGTTTGCAAACCGCAAATTCGGAAAAATTGTTGGTAAAAAGTGGGATGAAATAAAAGGCACACATTTTTTGGATTATTTTCCGATTCAATATCGGCGAATGTTGTACAAAAAATATACCAAAGATATTGAAAAAAAAACATACAGGGAAATGACATATGAGGTCGAATTACTGTCAACATCAGGTAAAGTCACTCCTTTCGAACTTTCATCCTCCCTCGTTGAGTATGGCAATCGGCCTGCATTAATGGTCGTATTTCGGGATATTTCGGCTAAAAAGGAAGCAGAAGAACATCTCAAAGAGGCTGAAAAGAAATACAGGTCAATATTTGAAAAGACACCTATTGGGATTGTTTATTTTGACAGGAAAGGCAGAATAAGCAACTCTAATGAAGCCTTCAATTCTATATTTAAGACTATTATTGATGAAAAGAAAGAACCTGAAATTTTTGATTATATTCCCGATAAGGATGTGTCTGGCCAGATAAAAAAGGTGCTTTCCGGAAACGCTCTTTCTTACAGGGGAGAATACGAGGTTAACACTCAATGTTCATCCAAATCTATAAAAATTACATGCAATTCCTTGCTTCTGGATGGAGTTTTACAGGGTGGAATAGGTATCTTTGAAGACATTTCCCTGCAAAAAAGTGCTGAAGCCACTCTTCTAATGAACAAATCCCGACTTGAGGCCCTTGTAAAATTAAATCGGCTGGAAGTTTTTTCTTTCGATGAAATAGCTCGTTTTGCCCTTGAACTTACAGTTGAACTTACAGACAGCGATTGCGGCTACCTTTGCAGGATGGGAAAGGATAGCAACCCTGAAAAAATACTGTATACTCCTGATACAGAAAATCTGGAATCATTTGTATCTGGAAGATTTGAAAATCTTGATTTCAAAGATCGAAAGTCCAATGTTATGGATGCGGGAAAAACCATTGAAATACCTCTTTTTGAAAATGAACAGCTTGTAATTGTTGCAGGTTTTAGCAGGAATATAGCCTTCAAGGAAATGGAAATAAATCAATTAGAACTTTTTGTACAGGATATATGGACTACAATCAAACAGAAAATGGCCGAGAAATCATTACGTGACTCTGAAATCAAATATTCTTCCATTGTGGAAAACGGCAATGATGCGATAGTAGTAATTCAGGATGGTAAACTTAAATTTGCAAATTCGAAGTTTTGTGAATTCGTGGGCAATGATTGTGATTCAATACTTAATACAGATTTTAGGAATTACGTTGCTGAAGAATATCGCCGTATGGTGACAAAAAAAGTCTATATACAGCAAAAGGAAATGTCTCATTCCAGGGATGAAATTGAACTTGTTACAAAAAAAGGCAAGAATATACCTGCAATCATAAGCACATCTGTAATCGACCATGAAGGCAAACCCGCAGTAATGGCATTTATAAGTGACATTACACAACAAAAAGAAAAAGAGAATAAACTTCTTGAAACATTTAAAGTCCTGAAAGTACTTCAATCTGTAATTCGTACCAGTCCTGCAATAGTTTTCTTTTGGGTCCCGGAAGAAGATTGGCCGGTGGAGTTTGTATCTGAGAACATTGAAAATTTTGGTTACAGGCCCGAGGAATTTACTTCCGGAAAATTACAGTATGGAGATATAATACATCCTTCTGATCTCGATTATGTCCATCAGAAACTTGCAAAATATTCAGATGAAGGACTGACGGATTACAATATTGAATACCGTATAATCACAAAAAAGGGAGACGTGCGCTGGGTTGAAGAACGAGGTTCCATCCAGTACGAAAATAATAATATAAGCCACTACCAGGGTATAATCCTTGATATCACTGAAAGAAAAAGAGTAAATCGTTTTTTAGATATTGATACCGATATTGGGAATTTCCTGACACCCACCGGTGATCTGCAAGAAATGTTTGATCAGTTACTCGAGCTGGCCCTTCATATTGAAGGTGTGGATGCAGGTGTCCTCTATATTGTTGACAAATCCAGTAAAGACCTTAATATTGTAGCCCATCGTAATATTTCCGATGATTTTGTTGAAAAACATTCTACAATTGAAAAAGATTCACTTAGAGGAAGATTCCTGTCAGTACAGTATCCCGTGTATAAACTTTATTCTGAGATATATCCCTTCTCTAAATCCAACAAGAGCAAGGATAGCCTCCTGGCAACAGCCATTATACCTGTAATAACCAATGATAATTTATCTGCAGTACTGTTTTTGGCATCCCATGAAAATTATGAGATTCCATATTCTATACGTAACTCGCTTGAAACTGTGGCAAACCAGATAGGTTCTGTGCTTGACAGGATTGAAAAAGAGGCAGGTATTCAGAAAGGGCAGTATGATTTACAGGTGCTCTTTGACACAATACCTGAGCTGATTTTTGTGGTGGATTCAGAAGGCTGCATCCTTTATTCCAATCTTAATGTTGCAAAAACCCTGAAATATTCCAAACAGGAAATAACAGGTATGAATTTTGTAAAAATTCATTCTCATACTCAGGTACTTGATGCTGCAAAAGCCTTTAACGAAGCACTCAATGGCAACAAACAGAAAAAATTGTTCACATTGATGGACAAAAATAATAATCTAATAAATGTCGATACTACAATGCAAAAAGGGGAATGGAACGGTAGTGATGTGGTCGTCGTTGTCAATCGAATTGTTGAATGACGATAGATTCATAAATTATTAATGCAGATGCATAGTAAACTAAAGGATTGCAAGTAAAGGGGGGCAAAAATGATAGATATCAATCCTAAAAATACTTTGATACGCTACAACATATTGGTTGAAAGCGACATGACTCCTGAAGAGGTGGCAGAAAAGCTGTACCCCACAGACCCCCATATTCGTCAGATCGCCAAAGCTGTTTTTGAAGGCGATGAGGATGAAGTTGTTGCTGCTTTGCAAAATGCAATTGATACCGGAGCCGATCCTCTTTCACTTATAAATGATGCTCTAATGGCAGGAATGGAAGTAGTATCTACTCTTTATGATTACGGGTTACTGTACCTGCCGGATGTTATGATATCTGCCCAGGCAATGATCGAAGGTATAGAATATTGCAAGGAGCAATCCAAACAGGTTCATGAATCAAAAGGCAAGATCATTTCTTATGTTGTAGAGGGTGACATTCATGACATCGGGAAAAAGATTGTAACTGTTCTTTTACGTGCCAATGGTTATGAGGTTATTGATCTTGGAAAAGATGTCCCTGTTGAAGAGGTTGTGGCCGCAGTCAAAAGAGAAAAACCTATCATGCTCTCAGGAACCGCGCTGATGACCACGACAATGCATGCTTTCAAAGACGTGAATTCGCGATTGCTTGCAAGTGACATAAATGTACCTGTGGTCTGTGGCGGGGGTGCTGTTACCCAGGACTTTGTTTCTGATTATGATCTGGGAGTATATTGTGAGGAAGCTGCAGACGTACCAAAAATTGCAGATTCCATCCTGCAAGGGTTGGATATAAGGAAACTAAGGGATACTTTCCATAAACACTAAGGAGATCCGTATTATGTCTGTTAAACGTTATTCTTCCATGGAATATGATAATTTTGAAGACCTTCTTTTTGGCCACTCAAAATATCCTGTGAAAACCGGTCTTAATCTGGAAATTGGTGCTGGGTATACCACTGCTGAAATCAATTATGCCCCCCGTCCGGATGCGGCTGAAAATAAGGCAACGCTTGTGAACGAATATGAGCGTATTACCCGTGACATAATGGAAAGGATGGTTCAGGTTGGTTTCCCTTCAATTGTACTTGAAACCGAACATGTGCAACAGATGACACACAACCCTGAATGGGGGGCTGATATTGCAACTGCCCAAAAAGCAATCATGGAAGAGTATCATGATGAATATGGCATCAAATGTGCCCTCAGGCATACAGTTGGTGATGTCCGGGGAGACAGGGAAAGAATTGATCTGCGGGGGGATGCTTATTCCCGGATACTTGAATCGTTTGAGCAAATCGCTTCTTCAGGAGCGGATATGTTGTCGATTGAATCCCTGGGGGGTAAAGAAGTATTTGATCATTCAATCCTGAGGAATGACATGCGGGGAGTTGTCTTTTCAGTTGGTATACTTGGCGCTCTTGATGTTGAATATATATGGAAGGATATCTGCAGTATTGCAAAAAAAAATAAAGTAGTACCTGCAGGCGATACGGCCTGTGCACAGGCAAACACTGCAATGTTTGTTGCAGGTGGTCTGCTTGACTTCAAATTATCCCATAGCGTGGCATCTGTTGTAAGGGCAATTTCTGCATCAAGATCCCTTGCTGCATATGAAGCAGGGGCAGTTGGTCCGGGTAAGGATTGTGGATATGAGAATAATATTATTAAGGCAATTACCGGTTACCCCATTTCCCAGGAAGGCAAAGGTTCTACATGCGCCCACTCTGATTTGATGGGCAACATGGCCATGCAGTGTTGCGATCTTTGGTCAAATGAATCCGTGGAATACCGGGGAGATTTTGGAGGAACCACTGTGCAATGTTGGGGAGAAACTCTTTCTTACGATTGCAGCATGATGAATACCGCACTGGAAGCCGGAGTTGGCAAAACCTTGCGTGATGTGCTAATGGTTTCGGACAGATACAGGGATCCACAGGCATTTATACTATCTTATGATAATGCCTACCGTATTGGAGAAGTAATAACTGCCCATCCGGATGACATGTACCTGAGGGCAAAAGAGGCAGGCATGAAAGCTTGTGAACTAATCGAAAGTGGTTCCGAAGGATTTCTGGAGTTATCCAAGTTTGAAAAAGCTACAATAAAAAAGGCCCGGAATGACCTGAAATCATTAGACGAAAATATGGAATCTTTTATTTGTAATTGTCTGGATATCTATTCATCTGAAGTGGATACTTTTGATCCATCAAATTATGGCCTTTAATTTCTATAATTTTAACTACTAGTTTGGTGTTTCCAGATTTTTCCTATATATAGTTATTTCTATCTACCACCTAATAATTTAATTGTTTTTAATTTCATATTAAAAACGCTATGCAGCAAATCATGTATACTTCCAATTATATTTTATGTTTATTCGATTGTAGGTATCTATTTATATTATCTATTCAGCCAGTTCATTTCATTATAGTATATAATTATTAGTATAACTAATAATCCCTATTTTTTGAATTTGTGCAAATATACTCAAAAAAAAGCAATCAAGAGATGTATTTCTTACTATAGAAAATAGTTAATTTGAATTAAAAATAATGGACAACATTTATATACAACCATTGAACAATAGAAATGTTTATATAGTATAGAATCTCACTTTAAGATGAGGTTTGATTAAACCTCACAAAAGATTGGAGTAGGGCCAATCGCCATCAGGCATTGACCCTGAATATATTTGAAACAAATATGGAAGGAAGTGTAGAATGACCAGTTTGGACGTAGATCCCAGTGAAATTCTGGAAAGATATAACGTCAAAATGGAAAAAGCAATGACGCCGGATGACGCGGCAGCAGAACTTTATCCAAAAGACGATCTGATTCGCCCTATTGCAGAAGCAATCTATGAGGGAGAAGAAGATGACACAGTAGAGGGCCTCCAGAAAGCAATTGATGCCGGTAAGGATCCAATTGCCTTAATAGATGATGCCCTGATGGTAGGAATGGGAGTGGTAACAAAACTCTACGATGAAGGAATAATTTTCCTGCCAAACGTAATGATGTCTGCAGATGCAATGCTTGATGGTATTGATTTTTGTAAATCCCAAGCCAAGGAAGCACCTGTATCCAAAGGTAAGATCGTATGCCATGTTGCAGAAGGTGACGTGCATGATATCGGTAAATCCATTGTCTCAGCCCTCCTGAGAGCAAATGGTTTCGATGTAGTGGATCTTGGACGTGATGTACCGGTAGATGAGGTAATTGAAGCTGTGAAGAAAGAAAAGCCAATGATGGTGACAGGAACCGCTTTGATGACCACAACAATGTATGCATTCAAGGCTGTCAATGACAGGCTTCTTGAAGCAGGCATAAAAATTCCATACCAGTGTGGTGGCG
Source organism: Methanohalophilus sp. WG1-DM (assembly GCF_004104135.1). Taxonomy (NCBI): domain Archaea; kingdom Methanobacteriati; phylum Methanobacteriota; class Methanomicrobia; order Methanosarcinales; family Methanosarcinaceae; genus Methanohalophilus; species Methanohalophilus sp. WG1-DM. The sequence continues at coordinate 304,382 of NZ_RRBA01000001.1, forward strand.
GTGCTGTAAACCAGGACTTCGTATCAACCTATGAACTAGGAGTATACGGAGAAGAGGCTGCCGATGCACCAAAGATGGCAGAGGCAATTCTTGCAGGCGCAGATCTTGGCAAACTCAAGGAACAATTCCATCAACACTGAAGAGGTGAGCAAAATGACAGTAAACAGATACACCAAGATGGCATATGCCAGCGCAGACGATATGATTTTTGGAAAGTCCCCCAATCCTGTAAAAGCAGGGCTGGACTTAGAGATTGGTGCCGGTTACACCACACCTGAAGTAAACTATGCACCAAGGCCAGAAGCCGGTGAGACCAAAGAGAAACTTGTAAAGGAATATGAGCGTATTACCCGTGACATAATGGAAAGGATGGTCCAGGTAGGTTTCCCGGCAGTTGTACTGGAAACAGAGCACGTTCAGCAGATGACCAATAACCCAACCTGGGGTGGAGAGGTCGCAAATGCACAGAAAGCCATTATGGAAGATTACCATGATGAATACGGCATCAAATGCGCTCTGAGACACACTCCTGGTGACATTCGTGAAGACCGTGATTATATGCAGTTGAGGGGAGAAAAATACAACACCCTTATGGAATCCTTCGAAGAAGTTGCATCAAACGGTGCAGATCTCTTATCCATCGAAACTATGGGTGGTAAAGAAGTCTTTGACCGTGCAATTCTAAGAAATGATGTACCGGGTATGCTTTTTGCAATTGGTTGCCTGGGTACTATGGACATGGAATACATCTGGCAGGACATTGCGGGAATTGCCAAGAAGAACAATGTCGTCGCAGCTGGTGATACTGACTGTGCACAGGCAAACACTGCAATGTTCATTGCAGGTGGACTTCTTGACAAAAACCTGGCCCATACCCTTGCAATAATTGCCAGGGCCATATCCGCACCACGTTCCCTTGCCGCCTATGAAGCAGGTGCAGTTGGTCCGGGTAAAGACTGTGGTTACGAGAACACCATTGTAAAATCCATTGCAGGTGTGCCGATTGCCCAGGAAGGTAAAACGTCTACCTGTGCTCACTCCGATGTAATGGGTAACCTTGTAATGCAGTGCTGTGACCTCTGGTCCAATGAATCCGTGGAATACCATGGTGAATTCGGTGGTACAACTGTACAGTGCTGGAGTGAATCCCTTGCATATGATTGTGCACTGATGAATGTCTCTCTCCAGACAGGTCAATCCAAGAACCTCAGGGATATGATGGTTCTCTCCGACAAGTATAGGGACCCACAGGGATACATCCTTGCCTATGACAATGCTTACAAGATCGGTGAAGCAATTGTCAAGGATTCAGATGATATCTACCTCCGTGCAAAGAATGCTGCTGTAGAGTGTGTGAACCTGCTTGAAAATGCAGATTCCAAACTACAGATGACCAGATTCGAAAAGAATGCACTTGCTGATGCAAGTGAGGCTCTGGCCGGACTTACTGATGATTCAGATAAGTTCCTTAGCGACTCCCTTGAACAATACAAAGAGGAAGTCAAGGTATTCAGGCCGGAGAACTACGGTCTCTGAACGGAAAACATGCAGACGTTTAGCTGTGGACTCCCTTAAGGGTTCCACAGCCCCAATCACCTTGTAACCTTCTATATAGTGTAACTAACAACAAGGAGGAGATATAAAAGCAATGCAATACTTACAACCTCCCTTTACTCCTATTTTTTCAGTTCAACTTAATTGTGAGTTATTGTAACTTTTAGTCTGTATCGATCTATTAACTCAAATAATAGAGGTGATATTTATGGAAGGAAATATTGAAATGGTGCAAGCCGAAGTAGCCGATAAAACCGCCAACCCGGCTCCACTTGGTTTCACAGGTCTTGGGCTTTCAGCAGTTTTGCTAAGTCTGACATATGTAGGTTTATTCCCACTTGATTCAATGATAGTCTCAATGGCAATATTCCTGGGAGGATTTGCCCAGGTGTTTGCAGGAATAATGGCATGGAAGAAAGGAGATGTATTTGCCGGAACTGCTTTTAATGCATTCGGGCTTTTCTGGTTCTCATTTGCAGGGCTAATTATTCTGCAGGCTCTTGGATTGGCCGCTGCAGCTGAACCAATATCAATGGCTGCCTATCTCTTAATATGGGGTGTTTACACCTTTGTGATGCTTATAGGTACTTTGAAAATGAGCAATGGCAGCAGAGCCATGCAATTTGTGTTCCTTACCCTGTTTATCCTGTTCATTCTGCTTGCAATTAGCAATGCTACAGGGATGACCGGTTTACTTGTTATTGCAGGTATAGATGGATTACTCCTGGGATTTGGATCACTATATACAGCTCTTGCTATGGTACTGAATGAAATCTGTGAGAAACCTGTGGCTCCAGGTATTTAAAACAAAATATAGGGATATATTTATGTCATTTGTTTTGGAGGAATGGAAATGTGCAGGAAAACATTGCTGGAAAAATATTTTTTCATATTTGTTTTCCTGATTTTTTTTATTTCCATACCAAAGATATTGTATGGATATTTTTATGATATAATCTACCTGGAGACCAGTGGATATTATTCACTGTTGAGAGGATTTTCAATCGTGTCTATTGCCGGTAGTTTTTATGTCACTTCCCTTTCACCTAATTCCCTGCACCCTTATGGTTATTCTAAATATTTAAAAATGGGTCAGTTTCTGGTAGCTCTTGGAATTGGAATAATTTCTTTAATTTTAATAGGCCATTCACTTATAGGCAAATATAGTTATCAGAAAGTTCCGTTTATTGATATGTCCGGATACATTATAGTCCTGCTCTCTGTCATATTTTATCTTTTGTTAATTTATTTCATGAAAAAAGTTCAATTCTCATTGCAGGAAGAAAAAAAATATAATAATTCTAACAATATCAAAAAAGAAGTGGGTTTAACCATTATTACATTAATAGGTCTGGTAGGTATTGAACATGGATATTTTTTCCTGGATGTTGTCCTTTCAATCTTTTTCTTTTCATTTTTGGTAAAAGAAACCCTTTCTGTAATTTGGGAAAGCAGCCGTTTTTTGAGTGACACATTTAGCCTGGATGAAAAGCAAATATGCAATCTTGTAAACTCAATAGATGGGGCCAGTGAATGTCACAATGTAAGGGCACACGGAACTGATTCCGACCTTTATGTTGATTTACATGTATGTATGGATCCAAAAATAAAGATCATCCAGACCAAACCAATTGTTGAACAAATAGAATCATCCTTAAAAGCAAGTTATTCATCAGTCAGGGATGTTACCGTACATATTGAACCTACAAAAAAGAAGGGGAACTTTATATGAAATATAGTCTGGGCATAGATGCCGGTGGAACTTATACTGATGTAGTCATCATTGAAAACAATTCAGGGAAAGTAGTCAGTTCAAACAAAGCACTTACAACATATCCTGATTTACTTGAAGGCATCGAAAATTCAATTGACGGACTTGATTTTCAATATCTTGAAGATATTGCAGTCGTTTCTGTCTCTACAACCCTTGCCACAAACACGGTCCTTGAAAATACAGGATATCCCGTAGCACTTATACTGATTGGGGAACACGGAAGCGAAAGCGAAGGTTTTCCTTCCCAGCATATATTTCATGCAAAAGGTGGCCATGATCACGAAGGCCTGGAAATGCAAGAACTTGATGTTAAGCCCATCGAGTCCTTTGTTGAGGATGTGAAGGATAAAGTATCTGCATTTGCAATTTCATCCCATTTCAGCATCCGTAATCCGGATCACGAAATAAAAACAAGAGAATTGATTCAAACAATTGTTGATATGCCAGTTGTTTGTGGTCATGAGCTCTCTCAGGATCTAGGGGCCTATGAAAGAGCTGTAACAGCTACACTGAATGCACGGCTTATTCCTGTAATAAAGCAATTTATTGAAACTATAATCAAAGACATCAGAAGAAGAGGGATAAGTGCCAGACTCTTGATGCTTAAATGTGATGGTTCTGTAACAGGTATCGAGGATGCACTCAAAAAACCTATAGAAACCGTATTTTCAGGACCGGCTGCAAGTCTTATCGGAGCTTCTCATTTAAGCGGGAGGCATACCTGTGTCACAATAGATGTAGGGGGCACAAGTACTGATATTTCATCCATTTCAAAGGGGGTCCCTGAACTAAGTGAGTCTGGCGGAATTGTAGGAGGATGGAAAACCAGAGTACGTGCAATTCATATGGAGACCTCTGCAATGGGAGGGGATAGTGGAATCTGGACGCGTAAAGGAGAACTTTTCATAGGACCCAGACGCTTAATTCCTCTATGTGTTGCAGCAGAAATGTACCCGGGATTCATATCGAAATTAAAAAATGCTTCTAATCCACAAAGGGATCTCTTTGATGAAAATATCCAACCAGCCAGATTTTTCGTAAAAAATGGCTCTGGCAAACATGAGTTAACAGACAGTGAAAGAAAAATACTTGATGTACTTGGTAGTGAACCGATGTCTTACAGGGAACTGACATCCCTCACCAGGAGCCACATTTCATCAAATATGTTGGACTTACTTATAAGCAAACGATTCATAAGGGTTATAGGTTTTACTCCGACAGATGTATTACATGTATTGGGAGATTATGAACAATGGAATGTAGAGGCCGCATCAATAGGGGCTGACATCCTTGCAAGGTTTGCTTTTAGCAGCAAATTTGAAATATGTGAAACACTGAAAGAAAAATTTGCTCTCAATATGGCATATGACCTAATATGCTTCGCCCTCCCTAATATCGAAAAAGAGAGTATAATGGAAACCCTTACTGGTAATTATCCTGCTACTTTTAAAATGAGATCACCTGTAGTTCTTATTGGTGGCCCTGTAGCCTCCTATGTAAAAGCACTTGGGAAAATTGTGGACGCTGACATCATTCTCCCCGACCATGCAAGTGTAGGAAATGCAATTGGGGCTCTATATGGTAAAGGAATCAAAAGACTTGAATACCTTATAAGGCCTGCATCCTTATCCGAACCCGATCAGGATTTCCTTGTTTTTTCCCAAAATGGAAGAAAGAGTTTCCAGACTTACACTCAGGCCTATGATTATTCCATAGATAACGGCAAAAATGTACTATTTGAATATATGAAAAGTTGTGGTATCAAAAAAGATCAGATATCTTTCAATATAAAGGAAAAGAAAGTAATTCCCGAAGGGTGGAAACATCCTCCCATGGAAACACAATTGACAATTATGGGAATAGGTACATCCCCACTTTAATAAAACTTTTATCTAACTTGAATGCCGGGACTGACTACCAATATGAAAAATATCCTTTTTAACTTATATACTTTCATTTAACCTTGTTTTATAATTAACAAAAAGAGTCAGGAAAAGGAGAATTGCAAAAATCGCAAATATTATTTCCAGTCCCACAAATCCCGACAGGGCTCCTGCAAATATAGGCATGATTGCAAGACCTCCATAAGTACATGTGCTGTAGAGGCCCATTGTGATACCCTTGTTCTTACTCATAGACGCCAACAGTGTTGGCAATCCGACCATTGCAAGTCCTGACCCGGATCCCAGCAAAGCAAATCCTACAAAGGGCAACCATATGGTCGCCAGAGTTCCTGAAGCTGCTATCACAATGCCCATATTGATCATTTTATTTGATTCCACGGATGTATGTGATATCCAAATGGAAGATATCATTGTGCTGATATAGCTTACGGCAATGACGATTCCCAGTTCGGCTTTGGAAAGCATGCCTGTACTGTAATCAGGATACAAAGCGAGTAATACACCATTGGTACCTATCAGTACAAAAACGATTATCCAGATACCCGTATAAGATCTGTCTACCAAAAATCCTGAGGTTGTGGAGACTTTTTGCCGGATTTCAGCAATAATTGGAGACTGTAATTTTTCTTTATCCCGGCCATTTTTGTACAGGTATCCCATCCCTGCAATAAGGGTCAAGAAAGATATAATTGTAAAAGCCATGATACCATATTTTAAGCCCATGGTAGCCAAAAAACCACTTAAAGCAACACCTGCAGCAAGTCCTGCATTTAATAGGAAATTAAATTCTCCCATATACTGTTTTTTCTTGTTGAATGAACCAAGATAAGAATATGCCGCAGGGAAATATGCACCACAAGCAGTCCCTTCCATCAATCTTGCAAGAATCAGCAGGTGAATTTCATTGGTAAAAAGCATTATAGCTCCCGAAAAAAAGGTTAGCACCAGGCTGATTGTTACAAATCTCATAAAGCCATATCTTTCTGCCAGTATTCCAAAGGGCAGCATCGTAAGTAGAGCTCCTATAAAGTAGGCAGAAAAAAGAAGACTTGACAATTCGACTGCATGATTTCCAGATCCAAGTCCTGCAAGTTCAGGAAGGATAGGTATCACTGCATTGGACAATCCCATTATAGTAAATATAGATAAATAAACAAGTAATCTACCCTTTTCCATTCATATACCGCCTGTTGAACTGACTGCACAATGAAGGAGTATATTAATAACAGTTGCTATTGCCATCTGAAAGTATTATAACAAATAGAAATCCTCAGAAAAATGAATATCCAAGATGGCCAGAATGTGTTCGAAAAAGTTAGATTAATAAGCCCTTTGTCAACGCAGGACTCGGTATTTTCGGAAGAACATCGAAGATTTAAGTACAGAAACGGTCCCGTTATTACGTTTGACGATATAATCGCCCGCTTTGCCGTTTACGGTTCCTCTCTTTGTTTCCACACTGAAGTCTGTCAACATCTTTAAAGCGTGACCCACTGGGTTTTTTTCGTTTGTTTCCATCATTTCCGAAACTATAGTCTCTTTGCTTAGTTCACTCATATTGAAACCTCCCTAGAATAGACCCGAAAATAATTATGATACTATAACGTATATACCTAACCGATGAATTAAAATTTTTAATTAGTAAATATTCATTAATTTGCAAACATTGCATTTATTCCCTAATAAAACCAAGTGATATTTATGATCATTACCCTAATTGGAATGGCCGGTGTCGGAAAAAGCACTATTGGTAAACTCCTTGCCTCCCATTTAGGCTATAACTTTGTTGATGTGGATGACCTTATCGAGCAGAGAATAGGTGGACCTTTACAGGATTATCTTGACGAAAAAGGAGATTCAGCTTTTATCAAAGTTGAAGAGGATGCCATACTAGATTTGGATTTAGAGGATAAAATTGTGATTTCTACGGGTGGTAGTGCAATCTATTCAGAAACTGCAATGAAAATTCTTTCTGAAAAATCTTTGATTATACTTCTTGATGATACCTTTCCCAATATAAGAAAAAGAATATCCTATCCCTGGAAAAGGGGGATTGTGGGTTTCCGGGAAAAAGGAATTAAGGAATTGTATTTGGAAAGATGGCAATTGTACCGGAAATATGCAGATATTGTTGTTGACATCAATGGAATGGCAAACAAAAAGAAAGTTGTAGATGATATTGTGGAAAAGAGTAAAGAACTCTGTAATTCCACTTTTGACACTTTCAATTTGTGAGTGCCTGTATTGGCGCCGGGATACGCCCTGCCTTTTTAACAAACTCTTCAGAACTGAATTTGTGGACAGGCATGACCGGACAGCTTCCAAGCAATCCTCCGTACTCAACCATATCTCCTGTCATTTTGCCCGGTGCAGGAATGATGCGCACTGCTGTTGTTTTCCTGTTTATCATTCCTATAGCCATTTCATCGGCCATAATGGCCGAAATCGTAGAGGATGAAGTATCTCCGGGAACTGCAATCATATCCAATCCAACCGAACATACCGATGTCATTGCTTCGAGCTTATCCAGTTTCAGTGAACCACGTTTCACGGCTTCTATCATTCCTGCATCCTCGCTTACAGGTATAAAGGCCCCACTTAGTCCGCCTACAGAAGATGATGCCATTGCACCACCTTTCTTTACCGCATCATTCAACAATGCAAGAGCAGCTGTGGTTCCGTGGGTGCCACAGCTTTCCAGACCCATTGCCTCAAGGATAGCCGCTACACTATCACCAACTTCAGGTGTGGGTGCAAGTGAGAGATCCACAACTCCAAAATCAGCTTCCAGTCTGCGGGATACTTCCCTGCCGGTCATCTCTCCCATTCTTGTGATTTTAAAGGCGGTTTTTTTTATACACTCAGCAATTTCTCCAAGGTCAGGATTATCCAGATCCCTTATAGCAGAATTCACTACACCGGGGCCACTCACGCCCACATTTATGACACAATCAGTCTCACCGACTCCGTGAAAAGCACCAGCCATAAAAGGATTATCTTCCGGGGCGTTTGCAAAAACTACGAGTTTAGCACAGCCAATACCGTCCCTATCCCTGGTAAGATCTGCAGTTTCTTTAATCACTTTTCCCATAAGATTCACAGCATTCATGTTTATGCCGGCTTTCGTAGTTGCCACATTAACAGAAGAACAAACCTTTTCCGTAACTGCAAGAGCCTCAGGGATTGCATTAATAAGTCTTCTGTCACCCGCTGTCATCCCTTTATGGACAAGAGCAGTAAAACCACCTATGAAATCTACTCCAATGTCGTTGGCTGCTCTGTCAAGAGTCTTTGCAATGGAAACTATCTCTTCCTGTGTGAATGTTTCTGCAATTGTGGCAATTGGTGTAACAGATATACGTTTATTGATTATGGGTATGCCATACATTTGTTCGACTTCGTCTGCAACATCAACCAGTTTGCTGGCGCAACGTGTCATTTTTTCATGAATGTTGCCATTAAAGGTCTCAATATCAGGATGAGCACAATCTCGCAGGTTGATTCCCATTGTGACAGTTCGTATGTCAAGGTTCATGCTGGAAATCATATGAATAGTTTCCATTATTTCTTCAGGATGAATGAACATTTATACCACCTCTTTTGGGAATTCAGATACGGTGCATGAAGCGGAATACATCGTCTTTCTGTACCTGGATCTCAACACCAAGTTCATCTCCAGCAGCATTTATTGCATTCTGGAACGCATCAATGTCAAATCCCTTTTTTTTGGTCTCTGTCAGCATTATCATGGTGAACAGATCTTCCATTATAGTCTGGCTTATATCCACAATGTTCACCTCGAATTGGGCTAGTACATTTGTTATATGTGCTACTATCCCAACTTTATCTATTCCAATTACAGTGATAACAAAACGTGTGGATGTCATAATCATTTCTCCTCGATATGTAGAATACGGTGGAACTACGATTTCATCATATTTAATAATGCATCAATATCTAACATTGCTTCAAGTTACATGGCAAAATAATAAATGTATAAATTCAAAGAAACTAATAGTAAAATAATATTTGAATAGAGTAGAATGCAAAATTAAAAAAACTCAATAGTCAAGAAAGTTTAATTTCCAAAAGGGGTCTACTATAGATTGGCCAGTTTTACTAAAGTTTACTTGTTCATTCATAAAAAATAATTTTTAATAAGTGTTATATATGATGCAGTTGCAACTTTTAGCTACAGGATAAAAAGGTGATTAATACATGCCTTGCTGGGAATATGATATAAAACCAATAAGAACTGATGACTGGAGTAAAACAAAAGACGAATTAAATGAAATGGGCAATGAAGGTTGGGAATTAATCAAGTTCTGTGGACCTCTGGACGGACAGGGAGCTTCTGATGCTTTCTTCAAAAGGCTTGTTGATGAAGCAAATATCTGAGTGATCTTCACTCTCCCATTTCATCCATATCTCTGCATATGCAAAACTTGCATAATGCAATCTCCACATCTTTTTGTTTGTTTTTCGCGAGACAATAATATTCATTATCCTTTTTTGCAATTTTGCTACTCCCCGGAAATTCCATGTTTAAAGGATGGAGGGGTTTACCCGCAACAAATATGAGATATATTGAAGTTAATTTGACCCGATCTGTGAGCAACCTGTTTTTTTCATTATCCTCTTTTTGCATTAAATCTATACGCTGAATTAGTTCCAGGCAATCTTCCCTGTCAAAAGTTGAGATTTGAGGGGTTGCGTTGTATTTTTTTATCTCCTCTATGGTTTATAAAGATGCCTGAATAAATCCTCGCCATATATCTGCCTGTATTTTAGAGGAAGGCTTTCAGTACTTTGCAACATCAGATATCTTATTTTCATAAAATCTGAGGGAGTAAATCGGTTTGCCTTCTTTTTTAGATTGGAAATTAATTCTTGTTTATTGTCTAAATGGTTGCAGATCATACTTATTTCCAGCCACATTTTCCGGAACTACACATCCCCATTTTTTCGAAATATTGCTGATGATAATCTTCTGCAGGATAAAATTCAGAAGCGGGCTCGATTTCTGTAACTATAGGTTTGGATTTGCCGGATTCCTGTAACTTATGAAGACAACTCAAAGCAATTTCTTTTTGTTTTTTGTTATGATAAAATATTGCAGAGCGATATTGTGTTCCAATATCCGGCCCCTGTCGATTAGATGTTGTAGGGTCATGAATATTCCAGAAAATCTCCAGCATTTGTTCATAACTTACAATTTGTGGATGATAGGTAATCTCAACAGCTTCAGCGTGGCCTGTACGCCCGGTACAAACTTCCTCATAAGAGGGATTGGGTGTACTCCCTCCCGTGTAACCAACCCTTGTGCTAATAACGCCTTCGACTTCCCTAAATGCTGCCTCTATTCTCCAGAAGCATCCGGCAGCAAATGTCGCTTTTTCCATAGATTTTAAACTCATTTATAATCCCCATGACCTCATTGGTTTTCTGTCAGATATATATTATTCAATAGTTTCTAGGGAATGGTTTATATATCATGTTCGCATATGTTCGAACAATCTTTTTTTACTACACCAGAAGGTAGAGAACATGAATGATCGCAAAAAAGATGACAACAATAGAGACGAAAATAACTCTTTTGAAGACATCGAAGACCTTCTTCAGTATGTTTTTGAAAAGATGAGGGAAGGCAATGGCAATAAACCCTTCGTATATGGGTTTTCCATTGCTCACAATCCCATGAATAATGACCACTTCAATGAACAGTCACCGCCAGCAGAGGATACACCAGAGGATGTTTTTGTAAAAGACCAAACTCCCCTGGTTGAGACATTTAAGACTGACGATGAAGTTTACGTAACAGTCGACGTTAAAGTTGACGAAGATCTTGTGTCAATTACCTCACGCTACAATGAAGTAGACATTGCGGTCCATTTCCCGGATGCTGGACGCACTGAGACACAACACGTAACTCTGCCGGCAAGTGTTGACCCAGGTAGTGAGTCAATCAGCTGCAGCCACGGGGTAATGGATATCAGGTATAAACGGAAAGTTGCTTCCAGTTTGAATTGATTTTATTTTTACTTTACTTCTCCTGCTTTCTTTGCCAATAGGTTCAATTATTGCAGGTGCATTGTCTATAATATAAACAGTGGTACCTATGTTGCAAAGATTGTATGTGCAAGGATTCAACGGGGCCAGATGGGAGGAAAACCGTCTCTAGGTATGATTCACAGCCAGCCAATGAAAAATATTATACTACCCCCGAACATTTAAAAATATTTCCCCTCTCCTCACTTTTCCCGTTATTGCAAGGAAGATGAACGAAGAACAAGCAATATTCGTGCAATGGAAACCCTCACAAAAGGCATTAACGGACAAAGCAAATACCTATCCAGCCTCTCTTTCAGGCGGCCAAAAACAGAAAGTTGCAATTGCAAAATTGGGTCTTCTTCATAGGTGATGGATTGGTAGTGGAAGAAGGTAGCCCTGAGGAACTTTTCACAAATACCCGACATGAACGGACAAAATCTTTTCTTAGTAAAGTTTTGTAACCTTCTTTTTTTTATTGGTTCTTTATTAAGATTCTTTTGAATTAACCAGTCAAAAAAATATAGTACTCAATGTACAATTTTTTAAAAAATCTATAATGCAACAATTTATCTTAAATATATTATGTGACATAGATAATATAATATATATTATTAGAGAACATTAGTATTATAGTGGATTATATACTATAAAAAACATATGTTATAATATATATAACTTATGTTGTTGTGTACACAATATTATTAAACAAAAAATGCAATTCTCACTTTAAAATTACAGTATCCACGACCTCTTCCTGAAAAGTGAGAGAGAAAACAGTAGATGAATATTATAAGTATATATTTATATATGCATTATTGATCCACTACTCCTACACCTAGAAGGTATAAAATGCAATATAAAACATAGGTATGTTTTTCACCATAATGATTAAAAGCACGCCACAAAAAAATAACTCTTCAAGCACCTCTTATCAAGGAGAGATCCTTCAGGTAAAAGTATCTGCATGTACCTACAATTTTCCTTATTCATATAATATATATGAACGGATTTGTCTGCCTGATATAATGCACAGATTTAGTAAACACAAATATTACAAATACTATAAGAATATGGCCGTTTCACTCCACTACCGCCCCCTTTAGTGCACAGAAAAATAGAAGAAACGCATATTTATCAAAAAACAACATTTCATTCATATATTATATGTAATATACTCAGAACCACCGATCCAGCATATTATATATCAAACTTCACTAAATTATAACTCACTTTACAAGATATACATAATAATAAAATTCAGATTTGTTTCAAAGAACACATCTTAAATTTGATAAATGTATTAGTAATAAATATTGCAAGGTAACTTCAAGTAAAAATAACTATTGTCATTTTAAAATATTACATAAAATGAGAACATCCCAAGTAATTATCATCTATTACATATTATAAAATTAAGTGAATACTTCTAACAAACAACCTCAAAATAATTTCAATGTAGGCCAACCCAACATAATCATAAATTTAACAACTAACACAAAATAAAAATATTTTGTCAGGAATGAGTTGGCAAAAAGTGAGATTTAAATCTCCAGATAATAACCAAATAATTCAGTGAACAGCGAATATTTTTTTCTTGCATTATAGAGATACTGGCGAACATAGTTTTCACCCTTTGATTTTTGAATCATAGCTTCAATTTCCCTGGGCGAAAACACAGTTTCCAGTTTTACTGCTGCAATGTTTTCAATATCTGATATAGATTTACTTTCAATTAAATTGACACTGTTTTGTGAGGCGTCATCGATAATTGACACCGGGTACTCCCCAACCCATTCCCATGCAGGATCAAAAAGAATTATCCTTAAAAGAGAGCAATCACCACAGCGACATACCACTGCCGTATAATCCTGAAAATTGTGATAAGTGAAGGAAAATAACAGACCTTCACACTCACTGCATACACCCATTTCATTTTCCTCTTCTTCAAAAGGAGGAATTAATCTATTATCATCTATGCACAATAGCTTATTTGGTAGTGAATAGCGCAAGGTTGATTTATCAAAAGATACTTTCATTATATTAGGCCTCTATTAAGGTTACAGAAACAACATTACTTTACAAACATATAAATAGTTTGATTGTATATATATGAATTAATACATAGATAGGGGTAATTCTATGAAAGCTATTAGATCTAAAATAAAAAACCGTCTCAAAAAGTTCGTAGAACTTGACGTGAGCGGACTGCGTACCCATATACTATCTATTCTTCTCAACGTAAAACAGTTTACGGTTGATGATCTTCACGAAAAGATCAACAAGCAGTTCGACGCATCCAGAAGTGTAGTGGCCTCTATGGTTGGTTATATACATTCAAAGTTGGGTATTTTGAGATCCCATAAGGAGTCATACAAGACACCTACAACATACTCACTAAAAGAAGAGTATGTAGACTTGATACAGAATGCCATTACCGCGCGAGAAAAACCATCTACATGAATGATTATTCATGGTAGCAATAAAGGATGCTCCACGTACATCCACAACCCTCATAATACGTTCTGATTCTGGATCTCGGATTACACACTCCAGGGATCCTTATTATAGCCTTATGCGCAGGCTTTTTCAGGAAGATGCCACTGCACGACGCGGACAGCAATTTCTGACTATAATCGAAGAGCGCCAAAAGAGTGGCAATGCTGTTAAAACAAGTGAATGGGAATCAATAATGAAAGAGCTGGACGTTGGTCGAGCATCTTTCTATGCAATGCGCAACAAATTACTTGGCGCGGGACTCATTTCTAATAAGAATAAGGAATACCGTTTATCGAGCCAGTTCAGTAAAGATCTTATAGATATGGCCAACTGGTGGTCTACTGCTATATTAAATAAAGACCCGGATGAATTATAAATCCCGATAATTTTATATACTAAATATCCAATGTAGGATACGTTTTCGTAGCAGCCCGGTAGTGTAGTGGTCAATCATGTGGGACTCTGGATCCTGCAACCTCGGTTCGAATCCGTGCCGGGCTACTAAATTTTTTTGCTAGATTTTTAAGTATTTGTTTTATTGCCATATAACTAATCGTAAGTGCAACATATAAATATATACAATAGATACTGAAATATTAATGATACTTAAGTAATCTCCAATATACGACGTGTTGGAGGCAATAACATCAAGAATACGGAGGATAAACCGAATACAAAATGTGTCGAAGCTGCATTAAGAAAGCGGACACATGACCTGGAAGAGCGGGCCAAGGAACTAGACTGCCTCTACCAGATATCCAGAATTGTCGAAAAGGAAAGAAATCTGGACACAATTTTACAGGAAATAGTCGACTTCATTCCTTCCGCCTGGCAATATCCATACATAGCTTGTTCAAGGATTACCGTGGAAGAAAATACATTTATGAGCCCGCATTTTCAGGAAAGCCAGTGGAAACAGGCCGCCCCATTAATTGTTGAGAACAAAAATGCAGGTTGCCTCGAGGTTTTTTATCTTGAAAATAAGCCACAAGCAGCGGAGGGGCCGTTCCTCAGGGAAGAGCGCAAGCTGATTGATGCCTTGGCGGAAAGGGTAGGAGACGCCATCGAACTGATGCGTGTAGAAAAAGAACTCAGCAACTACCGCAAGAACCTGGAAGAAATCGTAGAAAAACGTACTTCTGAACTAACCTTTGTCAACCAGCAACTACAGAAGGAAATTGCTGAACGGGAACGTGCCGAAAGGTCCCTCCGTGAATTTGAAGATATGAGGATAAAAGAGATTCACCACAGAATAAAGAACAATCTGCAGGTAGTCTCCGGACTGCTGTATCTTGAATCGACAAATTATAATCCCAATAAAGTAGTAGAAGCTTTTAAACAAAGTGAAAATCGGGTGCGTTCGATAGCTCTTATACACGAAAAGTTATATCAGTCCAGCGACTGCAAAAACCTCGACTTTTTGGATTATGTTAATGAGCTTATGGAATATCTTATGCATTCTTATGATCTTGATAATAACAAAGTGATTGTAAACGTCAATGTGGATAAAATCCATCTTGAAATGGACAGGGCCGTACCCCTTGGAATCATAATCAATGAGCTGGTTTCCAATGCCCTGCAACATGCTTTTAATGAAGGACAGGATGGTGTAATCGAAATTCATTTCGCTAAAGAAAATAGTGGTTATAGCCTGATTGTGAATGACAGTGGTGACTTTCCCAAAGAAATAGATTTCAAGAATACAGAATCTCTTGGACTGCAACTTGTAACCAATCTTGTTTCCCAGATAGACGGTACAATAGACCTGAACACAGCTGAAGGTACTACTTTTACGATACACTTCTGAATACAGGAAAAAATCATATCTGACCTAAAAAGTAATGATAGCAACCCCGGAAAAGGTTGCTGAAATGTTTTCATTTCCCAATACTTTTCTCGGTTTCCATCACCTTGAGATATATTTTGAGTATCGAATCTGGATTCAGAGAAATGGAATCAATGCCTTTTTGCACAAGGAATTCAGCAAATTCCGGGAAATCACTTGGGGCCTGACCACAGATCCCGCTGTGCTTATTATTTCTTTTTGCACCTTTTATTGCCATGGATACCATCGCTTTTACAGCCTCATCCCTCTCATCAAAGGTTGAAGCCAGGATCTCAGAATCCCGATCAACCCCCAATGTTAGTTGTGTCAGATCATTGGACCCGATCGAAAAACCATCGAAGTATTTGCTGAATTCATCGATCAGGAGTGCATTACTGGGAATCTCACACATCATATATACCTGCAGGTTATTTTCACCCTTTTTAAGGCCGTGTTTGTCCATTTCTTCGATAACTTTGCGGGCTTCCTCCACACGTCTGCAGAAAGGAATCATTAGAATAAGGTTGGTAAGCCCCATTTCATCCCTAACCTTTTTCATCGCCCTGCATTCAAGAGCAAACCCTTCCCTGTACCTTTCATCATAATAACGTGAAGCTCCCCGGAAACCAAGCATGGGATTATTTTCCTTTACTTCAAAATCTTCTCCACCCAGCAGGGTTGCATATTCATTGGATTTGAAATCGCTCATGCGCACAACTACTGGCTTTGGGTAGAATGCAGCTGTGATTGTCGCGACACCTTCAGCAAGCCTTTCCACAAAGTAATCCCCTTTATCTGAATAACCCTGTGTCAATTTTTCAATCTGATTGACCGCACCCTGATCTTTGACTTTTTCCGTATGAACCAGCGCCATCGGATGAATCCCTATATAACTGTTTATGATAAACTCAAGTCGAGCCAGCCCGATTCCATCATTTGGTATCCGGGACAGTGCAAAAGCCTCTTCAGGATTTCCCAGATTCATCATTATTTCTGTTTGGGTCTTGCTGACATCTTCCAGCTCTGTGGTTTCCTTATGGAATGCAAGTTGGCCTTCATAGACCCTGCCTGTGTCCCCTTCAGCACAGCTTACAGTAACTTGACTACCCGTTTCAAGGATTTCTGTGCTGTCATCCGCCCCCACAACTGCGGGAATGTCAAGCTCACGACTGACAATAGCTGCATGACAGGTCCTGCCTCCTTTATTGGTAATGATGGCTGCTGCATTTTTCATCACAGGTTCCCAATCCGGAGTGGTTGTATCTGCCACCAGGATTTCCCCGGGTTTGAAGGAAGACAAACCAGAGACATCTTTGATAACATGCACCCTGCCCGAGGCTATCCTGGACCCAACACTTCTGCCTGTGACAAGCACCTTGCCTTTTTCATCCATGTAGTAGGTTTCAAGCACATCCTTCCTTTTCTGGGATTGTACTGTCTCCGGTCTTGCCTGAACGATGAATAATTTTCCTGTATCACCATCCTTTGCCCATTCTATATCCATAGGCATTGCCTTATTCGATTTCCCGGAATAGTGTTTCTCAATTGTGACAGCATATCTGGCAAGCTGCAGTACCTCCTCATTGTTGATACAGAAGTCTTTTCTGTCACTTTCAGGAACATCCACATTACGCGTAAGTACTCTGGAATCTCCCCGGCCGTAGATCATCTTAATCTCTTTGCTGCCGACCTTTTTGCGGATAATGGGCTTATAGCCTTCTTCAAGGGTCGGCTTGAATACGTAGAACTCATCCGGATTTACCAGTCCCTGTACGATATTCTCACCTAACCCATATGATCCGGTGATAAAGACTACATCCTCAAAGCCAGTTTCTGTATCGATGGTGAACATCACTCCGCTTGATGCAAGGTCAGAACGCACCATTTTCATTATACCAATCGACAGGCCTACATCAAAATGATCGAATTTGTTATTTATCCTGTAGGAAATGGCCCGGTCGGTGAACAAAGAGGCAAAACAGCGGCTGCATGCATCATTCAGGGCGTGATAGCCGTGAATGTTGAGATAAGTTTCCTGCTGGCCTGCAAAAGATGCATTTGGCAGGTCTTCAGCAGTGGCTGAACTGCGTACTGCAACATCGGTATCTGCACCATACTGTTCACACAGTTTGTCATATGCAGTTTTAATTTCATCCCAGAGGTCTTCAGGAATAGGTGCATCCAGGATTGTGTGCCGTGCCCTTTTGCCTATATCAGCAAGGTTACTGAGAGTCTTCGTGTCCAACTCATCCAGAATCCTTCGTAGGTCTTCCAGCACACCTGCCGAATTCAGCACATGCCAGTAGGCCTCAGCAGTGATAGCAAAACCATTAGGAATACAGATGTCCTTATCCGTAAGTTCCCTGTACATTTCACCCAATGATGCATTTTTCCCTCCCACCAGGGACACATCATCAATAGTAATCTCTTCAAACCATCGTATGTATTTGTTATCGCTCATTGTAACCCCACTACTATTTTCAATTAGTTGGTTATATGATTCCGGAATGTATTATATGTTCCTGTGGATACTAAAAATCCATAATTGAACAAACTGCGATACTTTTAATAACTATTAAGAACAAATAGGTAAGGAAGTTATGAGGTTAAATTATCTGGGGGGCCAAATTAATTTCATACTGGTTAACCACAGGTATAACTGATTGTTTTGAATTTATTCAGACTGGAAGGAACAATCCTGCCGGGCATTTTCTATTCAGCAATCTCTGGTGCTATCCAACTATAGGTCAAGAGGAGAGAAAGGGTGTACGACAGTAATACTACATTCAGGGAAATTGAAAATGAATGGATAACCATGTCTGATGGCTGCAAACTTGCAGCCAAAATATGGTTGCCAGAAAGTGCGGATGAAAAGCCCGTACCCGCTGTTCTTGAATATATTCCTTACAGGAAACGTGATTTCAAAGCGATTCGTGATTCCAAAATACATAGATATTTTGCCCAAAATGGCTACGCTGCCATAAGAGTGGACATGCGGGGCAGTGGGGATTCAGAGGGGGTACTGGAGGATGAATACCTGCCCCAGGAACTCAATGATGGTATTGAAATCATCGAATGGATTGCCGCCCAACCCTGGTGTACTGGCAATGTAGGAATGATAGGTATATCATGGGGTGGTTTCAATGCTCTCCAGATAGCAGCAAAGGATACACCCCATCTAAAAGCCATAATTACAGTTTCATCATCCGATGACCGTTATGCAGACGATGTTCATTATATGGGAGGTTGCCTGTTAACGGATAATCTTTCATGGGCCTCAACAATGTTTTCCTATAACTCTCTCCCACCAGATCCTGCGATTGTGGGAGATAAATGGAAAAAGATGTGGTTGGACAGACTGGAAGGAAGCGGTCTGTGGCTTAGAAAATGGCTTCAGCACCAGAGAAGAGACGAATACTGGAAGCACGCTTCAGTTGCAGAAAATTATGAAGCGATTTCCTGCCCTGTCTTTGCAGTAAGTGGATGGGCGGATGGGTATTCCAACACTGTATTCAGGCTCATGGAAAACCTGCAGGTCCCACGCAAGGCCCTTGTTGGGGGATGGGGACACAAGTATCCTAATTTCGTTGGAAAGGGTGTCGGAATTGACTTTTTGAGAGAAGCTACACGCTGGTGGGACAGATGGCTTAAAAAGATCGATAATGGAGTAGATGAAGAACCCATGTTACGCCTCTGGATGCAGGATAGTGTCTCCCCTCTTATTTCAAGTTGTCCTGGCAGGTGGATAGCAGAAAAGAATTGGCCTTCTGCCAAAATTGAAAATCAAGAATTTTACTTATCGAAAGGCAGGATCCATCTTGAAGAAGATGAAATCAAAAATGAAGATATGAGAATCAGAAGTCCCTTAAGTGTCGGACTTTTTGCAGGTAAATGGTACTCCTACTCAGAGTCAACCGACCTTCCCCATGACCAGAGTGAAGAAGATGGTGGAGCCCTTGTTTTTGACACACCTGAATTAGAGGAAGATATTGAGATACTTGGATCTCCGGAAGTAGAGCTCGAATTAGAATCAGACCAGCCCATAGCTATGATTGCCCTGCGATTAAACGACGTATGCCGGGAAGGGACCTCCACAAGAGTTACTTATGGACTACTTAATCTTGCACACAGGGATGGTAATGAAAATCCCTCTGTACTTGAAGTTGGTAATACGTACAGGATCTGGATAAAAATGAATTACGTGGCACAAAATTTCCCCGCGGGCAATAAAATACGTTTGTCTATTTCAACGTCGTACTGGCCGTTTGCATGGCCAAGTCCTGAGCCTGCAGCTTTGACTATAAAGAGCAAGGGTAAACTCATACTACCTGTAAGACCAAAAAACAAAGAAGATGACAAATTACCAGATATAGGAGAACCGGTCTTATCAGAACCAATTCGCTCCACACTTCTGGAGCCTGCAAAGAGAGAATGGACAGTTCAACATAATCTTGCAACAAATGAAGTGAAACAACAGATTATCAATAATGATGCCTTCTTACGGCTGGATGATATCAATCTGGAAATTGGAAAAGAGACAACTGAAGTTTATTCTTATTTGAATAACAATTACAATACAGTTAGAGGAGAAGTGGAAAGTACAAGAAGTCTGGCGCGTGGAGATTGGAAGATTGAAACCCTGACAAGAACAGTACTTACATCCACACCGACTCATTTTCAAATTCGGGCAATCCTTGATGCTTATGAGGGTGATACACGGATTTTTAGCAAAAGCTGGGACGATTTGATTCCACGTGATATGATGTGAGGAAGATAAATGAAGAAAAATATTTTTGTTGTAGGAATGGATTCCTTCAACCTGGAAAAACTTAGAAAAGTGCCGGCCGCCAAAGAATGTGTATTTCATTCAGCTATTGACATTGATGAGATGCGGCATGTGGATAAATTTGATGTAGAGAAACTGTTATCAGTTGCGGAAAACAGAATGAGGGCTGTTGAAGGTGGACCAGCCGGTGTAATTACATATTTTGATTTCCCTGCACAGGACATGGTTCCAATTCTGGCATCAAGAATGGGTTTACCGGGCCCAAGTTTTGAAAGTGTCCTTAAATGTGAACACAAGTACTGGAGCCGGTTAGAGCAGCAAAAAGTAATCTCAAAACACATACCCGCATTCTGTGCCTTTAATCCTTTTGATGAAGATATATTTGATTCTATAAATCTGCCTTTTCCTTTCTGGATAAAGCCTTTCAGGTCATTCCGTTCATTCCTTGCTTTCGAAATAGAAAATCGCGGACAATTCGAGGCAACACTGGAACAAATACGTGAAAGTATTGATTTCATTCACAAACCGTTTATGCAACTTTTACAGAACCAGAATCTTCCTGCAGATATAACTCAAATGAAAGAGAGCTGTATCGCAGAAACACCTCTTTACGGAAGGCAATGTACCCTGGAAGGATATGTGTACAAGGGAAAAGTAAAGGTGTATGGTGTTGTGGATTCTATCAGGGACCAGCATTTTTCTTCATTCTCACGTTATGAATATCCTTCATCATTACCAAAATGGGTCCAGAAAAAAATGATGAAAGTTTGCAAACGATTCATAAGATCCATTGGACTTGATAATTCGGCTTTCAATGTCGAATTTTTTTATGATCCATTCCATAAACAGGTATATTTACTGGAAATAAACACCAGGATATCCCAGTCTCATGCTGACCTTTTTGAAAAAGTCCATGGTGTTTCACATCATCAAATCATGCTACAACTTGCCCTTGGAGACAAACCAAAACCTCTGGGCAATAAGGGCAAATTCCGGTACGCAGCAAAATTCATGCTCAGGACATTTGATTCCGGTAAAGTGGTTGCAGTTCCGTCAGATGAAGAAATTGCTTCGGTTATGAATGAAATGCCGGGTACAATAGTCAAAGTGCTGGTTAAAGAAGGACAGCAACTATCAAAGATGGAGTTGCAGGACAGTTATAGTTATGAACTTGCGGATATTTTTATAGGAGCAAATAAACGGTCTGAACTTGTGGATAAATATGACAGGGTTATTGAAATGATAACTTTCAGTATAAAGAAGGATATCTAATAATTTAAAAGAAATACATACTTATTAGTAAATCAGGAAGCAGGGCAGTGTATTCTGTTTAAGCTTCCAATCCAGCCATAACAAATAACTTTTTAAGCGTCTGGATAGATATAGATAGTTAGAGCATCACCTAGCTGGAAATAGTTAATATGAATACTAAGTGGAGGATTACATGTTAGAAGTAAAGGACCTTACTGTTGAGGTTGGTGGAAAAGAGCTGCTAAAAGATGTCAACCTCAAAGTGGAAAAGGGTTATACAAATATCATTCTGGGGCCAAATGGTGCAGGAAAAACTGCTCTTTTGATGACATTGATGGGATTTAGTGGTTACAAGATAGTAAGCGGGCAGATATTATTCAAAGGTGAGGACATAACTCATATGTCTATTGATGAAAGGGCAACAAGGGGAATTGGAATTATGACCCAGCGCCCCCCAAACATGACTGGAGTCAAACTGAAAAATCTCTTAAAACTGATAGCAGGGGATAAAGATATGGAGCAGATGGCTGAATCCCTTGATATGATTAGATTCATGGAAAGAGATATCAACGTGGGATTTTCAGGCGGAGAAATCAAAAGATCCGAATTATTACAACTTGCTGCACAAAGTCCATGTATCTATTTGTTTGATGAACCCGAATCTGGTGTAGACCTTATGAGCATTGACATTATCGGAAGCACAATAAATGATCTGGTCCATGGTGATTCAACCTGCCCGGGTGACCGTAAAGGTCATGGAAAGTCAGCTTTAATAATTACACATACAGGTAAGATTTTGGATTACATCGAAGCAGACCGTGCTTATGTCCTCTGCAACGGAACAATAATGTGCGAGGGGAATCCCAGGGAGATGCTTCAGGAAATCAAAGAAAACGGTTATGAGGAGTGTATTACATGCAAACTGAAGAAAGCCTGAAAAAAAGGGCTAAAGCAGCACTACGAAAGGAAGCTGCATACGGAGAGAAATTTGATCTGGATGAGTATTCGATTGCTCCAAAAGAAACTAAATACACTGATAACCTGAATGAACTCGATGAGAAATCCCAGAGAACTCTTCTCAATGTAGGAGTTGTTCCCAGCGGGGAAGGCAGAGGTGGCAGCCTTGTAATGGTTGATAATGCCATATCTCATTCCTCAGTTTCCGATAGAGAAATTGAATTGATGCCTCTTCACTTTGCAATGCAAAAGCATGATTGGCTTAAAGATTATTCCTGGAATCTGGTACCTGTGGATGCAGATAAATACACTGCGACCAGTTATCTGGAGAACGCCAATGGTTATTTTATAAGAGCTCCTGAGGGAGTCAAAACAAAATTACCCATCCAAACCTGTCTGCTAATGGGTTCAAAAGACGTTTCTCAGACAGTCCACAACATTGTGATTGTAGAAGAAAATGCCAGGCTGGATGTAATTACAGGTTGCTCCACAAGCAGCGATGTGGATAAAGCTATGCATCTGGGCATTTCGGAAATGTATGTAAAGAAGGGGGGTACCCTGAATTTTACCATGATCCATAATTGGGCAGAGCAAATCGGTGTACGTCCCAGAACAGTAATTCATCTGGAAGAGGGTGCTACCTTCATCAACAATTATGTTACGCTCAAAGCCGTAAAATCCATCCAGAGCTATCCGACAGCCCGCCTTACAGGCAAGGGAGCCTTTGCCAGATTCAATACCATTGCAGTGGCACACCCCGGTTCTGAATTGGATCTTGGTAGCCGTGTTATATTTGATGCACCCAATACAAAAGCAGAGCTTGTCTCCAGAACGATCACAACCGGCGGAACCGTTATTGCAAGAGGGGAAATGATAGGAAATGAAGTCCAATCAAAGGGCCACCTGGAATGCCACGGACTTGTCCTGAGTAAAAAAGGAACACAGAGAGCAATTCCCATCCTTGAAGCAAACGTGGATGATATTGAACTGACACACGAAGCAGCGGTTGGCAGGATTGCAAGGGAACAGGTAGAATACCTTATGGCGCGTGGTCTTTCTGAAGAAGAGGCTGTAGGAATGATAGTGCGCGGTTTCCTTGATGTAGGTATCTCCGGGATCCCGGATGAGCTCCAGAAAGATATTGATGAAACAATCGCACAGATTGGCAAAAGTGCAATGTGATGCAATAGGCATCACATATTCTCTATTTTCAGATCAGTCACTTACCATTTTTGCAGCTTCATCCAGTTCCTTTAGTTTTGTAGGGATGGGATTGTCCCTCAGAAGTTTTGCCATATAAGCAAGATTGTTTACCATATACCTGACAGTCCTGTTTGTGTAGAGGTGTTTGTCTCCTCCTGCATCAATATAGCTTGGACCCGGACCTGCATCACCCACCCAGTAACAATCAGCATTCGGAGGAATTGTACAACCAAGATGGGTCAGATTGAAAAGTGTGTTTGCAGAAACATTGTGTGCTCCATCCTCATTGCCCGTCACAATAACTCCGGCTACCTTGCCATAAAGTGGATATTGCCCTGTTAGGGGTTCAGCATCTCCATAAGATCCATCCAATCTTTCAAGTACCATCTGTGCCACTGCAGATCTTACTCCAAACCATATTGGGGATCCTATTACGAGTATATCACAGGCTTTTATTTTTTCGAGAATCTGTGGCCATTCATCATCGCCTCCTTCATCCGAGGAAACCCCAAAAGCTATGTTGTGGTCTACAATGCGTATTACCTCACTATCTACACCAAGATCCTGAAACAGTTCAGCTGCTTTATCAATAAGGGCTTTTGTATGCGATACTTCAGGTGATTTTTTCAGTGTACAGTTTAAAAAGAGCGCTTTCAATGACATAATGAATATGTTGGTCAGTTGTGACATATAACCTTATCCTATAATGAAATCGACACTGTTCAGTAAAAACATCTTTCCCATTGATAAGGCGTATATGAATTTAAATTTTGATGATTTCTGATGTAATTATGGTAAGCGATAAACATATTGATCCAACTATTGATATATTGGACCAATCCCTCTTTATGTGGGAAATATTTATCGAACACCTTAATCCTCCTTTTTACAGATTTGAACCATCGCTCGATATAATTTCTGATATCCCCGGATATTATTAATCCCGGGTTTCTCCATAACAGTGTACCATGGTCCCCCATCTACAACTGCCCTCTTTGGCATTTTTCCATATATTCGTTTCAAATCCTTAAAGAAAGATTTTGTAGTTAGGTAGTTCCTTGTAGGGTATATCTTGGCATAGATTATTCTTTTAGAATCGGGATTTATAGCCGCGTATAAGAACCAGTACTGGCTTGCAAACTGTACTTTCAACTACTATGGTGTCTGGTAATTTACCAGCATAAAGCTGTACGCACCGGCTGAATTTCTGTACCCGGTAATGTACTCCCCTGTAACTTATCGATTCACCAGGATATGATAATAGTTCTGAGGTTTTTCTCAAACTTAAGTCCCTGCTGGTACACAAGTATGGATAATGCTATGGTTTTTAAATCCCTTCTTTTCCTTTGCACGAAAGATTTAAGGTCTACCGGTATTAGATTTAATAATACATTCTGTTCCATTTTTTCATCCCCTTTAAATAAGGGATGAATCCCCCCTATTTATTTCTTAACTGTAACAGTGCCGCTCAAAAGAGCATAACTTATTTTTCCAGTAACCTTGTGACTTCTGCAAGCATTTCCGGTATGGGTATTTCCTGAGGGCAGCGCTCTGCACATTGTCCGCAATCTATACAGTTGGATGCCATTCGTTCATCTCCTACGTGGGATGCATAGGCCCTGCTGGCATCTTCTATATTTTCATAAAGCATAGCATTATTGAGGTACTTGAAGTTGAGGGGAATCTGCACACCTGCAGGACATGGCAGGCAATACCTGCAACCTGTGCAATCAACAACAAGTCTATCACGGTAGATTTCCTGTACCTCACGTATCAGTGAGTGGTCTTTTTCAGTCAGGGAATGTGGCAATGCTTTATTTGCTGTTGCTAGATTTTCTTTCAGTTGCTCGAGATTGCTCATACCGCTTAAGACCATACTTACCTGCTCAAGATCCCAGATATATCTCAATCCCCATTCTGCCGGTGTACGTTTGACTTCGCTTTTATCCCAGATTTTCATTATGTCATCTGGTACCATATCGGCCAGGCAGCCTCCCCTCAAAGGCTCCATAATTATTACTCCAAGGTTTCTTGATGCTGCATACAGTAAACCTTCGTGGCCTGCCTGATAATCGATGTCAAGATAGTTGTACTGGATCTGACAGACATCCCATGGGTAGGCATCAACGATTTCCTTGAACAAAGAGGCCTCATCGTGGAAAGAAAATCCTACATAACGGGCTCTGCCATCTTGTTTAATCTGATCAAGGAAATCAAATAGTCCAAGTTCCAACAGCTTTGGCCAAAAATCCCGGTTGATAGCATGAATTAGATAAAAATCAACGTAATCCGTACCAAGTCTTTCAAGTTGTTCATCAAAGTAACGATCCATGTCTTCCCGGCTTTCAATGTTCCACGATGGCATTTTGGTGGCGAGATTTACTTTATCCCTGTAACCATTTTGTAACGCTTTAGCCAGCAGGAGTTCACTTTTACCTTCGTGGTAAGGGTATGCGGTATCAAGGTAATTTATGCCCTGGTCAATAGCATAGCGAATTATCTCGCAAGCTCTTTTCTCATCAATGTGCCCTGGATCGCCGTTCATTATGGGCAGCCGCATACAACCCAGCCCAAGGGATGAAATTTTCTCACCTGTTTTTCCAAGTGTACGGTATAACATGCTAAAATGTGGTATTTCGGTGATAATAAGCTTTGGTATTCTGACTATTAGGTTCTGATTATTCTTACGAACCTGTAGTACATAATAATTATGAGTACTACATTTGTAAGAATTTACAAGTTATTTATGGTATTTTTGCACAGATAGTATTTTGCAAGCAAATTCATATTCATTATGGATTGCAAGTGATGGTACACATGAGACGTGGTAAACTCGAAATTATGATAGACATACTTAAAATTGTACAGAGAACAGAAGCAACAAAAACTTCTATCGTATATAAGGCAAATCTGAATTTTAATCGTGCTGATAATTACCTTGAAGCTCTTATAGATCAGGGACCTATCACAAAGGCATCAAATCGCTATTTAATTACAAATCTGGGGGCAGGTTATCTCCAGAAAATGAGTGATGTCAGAGAGGTGTTAGAAGCACCAACCTGTTGAAATAACTTTAGGTCAAATTTACAATTATTAAATTTATTGATCATTGCTATCGTATTGACGGTAATGCTAACTATTTTTACTGATTCCTCAATACAATTATTCATAAAAAGTAACTTTGTTTTCGGGAATTGTAATAATAAAGTTTATAATCTATGCTGTAAAATTGCAAATGGGGGTATATAATTTGAAAATAAGAATGTTGAATTCAAGAAATGAAATTAACAGACTGGGCAAAGATGAAAATTTCATCCACTTTTCGTTTAGGCCAAGTGACATAGATATTCTGGAAATACTCAAAAATTGTCCAAACCTCAAAGCAGCCCAGATTCCGCCTTCTTACATGAAATCCCTTTCGGAAAATGTGCCAAAAATACTGAAAATGCAGGGAGTGGAATTACTTAAAGGGGATTTGAAGGGTACTAAAGTTATAAAGTATATGGAAATTACAGATAAATAATTTTGTTTTTATTTAATTTAGAAGTAAAATAATTGCAGTTGAGCCATTTTCAATTTCTGTATGGAATATGCAGAATTTTCTTTTTGGGAAATGTGAATAGGAGTCCTTGCTTCTTATCCATAGTTATGAAATAGTATATTACAAAAAAAGAGATGTATGGTGCTCCGATCGGGATTCGAACCCGAGTCTTCGGCTCGAAAGGCCGGAATGATTGGCCGGACTACACTATCGGAGCACAGTTGACCGCTATCTAAAAGCGACCCTACTATACGTTACTATTATATATAGTTTTTGTCAGGTCTGATTTTGTTTTTCCTTGACAAGTCTTAATATCCATTCAGTAAGAGCTTCGCAATGTTCGGGGTGACACGCAAGCCTGCAACCTGTGCACGGAGAGAACATTCCTGCTGCAAGCATAAGTTCATAGGATTTCTCATCCGGTGTTGTCGCTTTAATAAGATAGGTGCGTGACCCGTTGGTTACAGCTGGTTCCCTGGTGATCTTTCCTTCTTTCATCATGCGGGAAATCAGACGGGAGCACTTACGACTATCAATGTTTAGATCCTTCCATAGTTCATTCTGATAAACACCGTCATGGTGCTTGCGAATTAGACTCAATGCCTCTTCTTCAATTTCCATGAATAACCCGTAATTATTGTGTTTCAGCCGGTACGATTAAGATAATGTTGTTTCCTCTCAATACTACAGAGCCCAATGAACGCTGACGCTCCTCTTCAACCATCTCAAAGGTATCCTCCAGATGGAGATTCATATAATCATCGGCACTTTTCAGAATACCATCAAGTAAACTGTGGTCGCCTTTCATTTCAACCTGAATTCTGGATCCAACAAGTTTCTGTACCTTCTTATTCGGGAACAAAATAAAATCCTCACACAAATATCATTTTTAAATATAGATTAAATCAAAATACGCGAATGTAAACTGTAGTCTCCCCTATTTATGCCTAACGATTATAATCCTGCAGGTTTAAATATATTTGCTCCCTGTTCAGATATACCCTTGAAGATGTGAACTGTCATCATCTACCGGCTTTTTAGCAGAAGTATTCTGCGCACTCTTTCTGGCAATCGGGCCAAAAGCAGCCTCATATTCTTTGATATGTTGGTCGAGCCATCTGGAGAGTTCCATTGCGGCCAGAGGGGACAGGATTACTTCTGATTCGAGGTTACGCTCGATAACCTGTTCATTGTCATTTGAAACTCCATGAGGGGTATCATTATAAAAACATATCCTGAAATCGTAAGGACTGTGTCCACCCATTGCCCCGATGGCATATACCTGATTGAAATGATCTGGTTTATGCAACTTGATTTTCATATTCTTCTTTTGAGATTGCCCTTCTTTTTTATCCTCAGCCATAACCTTATCCTCGTTTCCAGATTTCATAAACCTTATGCCTTAATATGTTTTGCATTTCATCTGCCGGCTTCCACACTCTTTTTCAAATCCTTTGCCTGTTTTGCGATATCCGGTTTTGAATGGGCACTTGCCATCATTTCAATAGCATCAAGGTTGCGGATAACGCCATCAAGGTAGCCATAAAGATCACCAACATACGCACTTATACCATACTTTTCGTTCAGCCTGGCTGCAATCTTCTCTGGATCGCGACCACCAGCGCGCATCCTGATTATCATTTCGGAAAAATTCTTTTCAGCACATCCACAATACGGGCTCTCTTTACATCCACATGTCAAAAAATCAGTAGCGAATTCGAAGAGTTGATCCCGGATCTTCTCTTCCAGCTGGGATAGGTTATCTCCTTCAAATACAATATCCAGAGCCGCTCCCTGAAATACCCGGGATGGCATATTCACGTTCAGTGCTGCTGATATCTGGGGTGCAAACTTAAAGTAAACCGCATCGAAGAATTCCAGATTGGCTGCAATCTCGATCGGGTCCTGACCTGCACGTACTGCATCCCGGATAAGGAATGCACGTGAAGCAGAGAGAAAGTGTCGGGCTGCAATACTGCCCATTCGGGTCAATTTGATACCATCGCCTTTCTGTGTCAGGAACCGGTATTTTTTCAATTTATTTACAATGGAATTAAGATCAATATCCTCCACCATTTTGCTGCATATATAGTTCAGGTCGGTTTTTGAATTTGTGACTGCAACCG
Organism: Methanohalophilus sp. WG1-DM; assembly: GCF_004104135.1. NCBI lineage: Archaea > Methanobacteriati > Methanobacteriota > Methanomicrobia > Methanosarcinales > Methanosarcinaceae > Methanohalophilus > Methanohalophilus sp. WG1-DM. Next base: position 333,850 of record NZ_RRBA01000001.1, read on the forward strand.
AAGCCAGAACTTCCTCTTCCTGCTCTTCCTGACCATATTTCAAATTCATTTCTTCCATCCGGCCTTTGAGCAGTTTTACCGCCATCTCGTCTTCTGTCACGGCCTGTCCGCCCCCGTATGTCTTATCAGGACTTGCAAGCAAAACTACCACACCTCTGTCATGATAATCCGGTCTTCCTGCTCTTCCAAGCATCTGTAAGAATTCTTGCAGGTTTATCCAGTCAATTCCCATTGCAAGGGATTCAAATATCACCTGTGAGGCAGGGAAATCAACACCTGCTGCCAGAGCTGCTGTTGTCACTACCACAGGAAGTTTTCCTGAGGCAAACCTGTCCTCAACTTTTTTACGTTCCGGATTGGCCAGTCCCGCATGATAAGCAGATGCCTGGATTGGCAGGGCATTTGCAAGACGATGACAGTTTCTACGGGAATTTGTAAAGACGATGGTCTGGCCCTTATGACCTTTTGAAGATACCCGATTGTATTCCTCACGTATAAGACGGGTCATTATTCTCAATTTGCTTTGCTGGGGGCAAAATATAAGATGTCTCTCAATCGGGACCGGACGATGTTCATACTCCACAAGTTCAGCATCCAGATGTTTTGCAAGGGCGTGGGGACTTCCTACAGTTGCAGAAAGATAAATGAACTGTGCCCCTGGTGCTGCATATTTGAGACGTGCAATAACACCATCAAGACGGTGCCCGCGTTCTTCATCTTCCAGCATATGGACTTCATCTATGACCACTGTACCAATTTGACCCAGCATATCTGCTTTGGAAGAACGCATAATGTAGTCGATCCCCTCATAGGTTCCGACAATAATGTCCGTATCAAGAGAACGTGACATTTTTTCCGTTTTGCGCGTTTTTATACGAGAACTTCCTATACGTATTGAAGTCTGGAGTCCAAAACCTTCATATTTTCCAGTGAACTGGCTATATTTCTGGTTTGCCAGAGCAACCAGCGGCACAAGATAAAGCATCTTGCCTCTTTTTTTCAGAATATTCTCTATACCGGCCATCTCCCCGATCAATGTTTTACCGGTAGCTGTTGCCGAGGTCACAAGAAGGTTATTTCCTTTTAGTAAACCCTTGCGTACAGCAATACTCTGTACAGGTAATAGGTTTTTAGATTTTTTTAATAATGACTTCTTGAATTGGCCGGATATTGGAAGTTTACTTATTGGATATGGGTTCTGATCTTCTTTTGAAGCTATTGTGTCGTATCTTGTAACTTCCGAATCAATTTCTTCAGGATCTAGCATGCCGATGGTGCGATCAAGGTCTTTTGTCTTGTTTAAAACATCAAATATGCGCTGTATGGCCTCATCAGAATAATGGCATTGGGAGTTACGCAGAGCCCGTTTCAGTTCTTCCTGTGCACACGTTTCACAGATGCGTTCTCTCTGATGAGAAATAGATTTCTTGTTCACAAAATTGAATTCCTTATTGAGCAGACAAAAACGACACACATCTACCATTTCACCCGTAAGGTGGAATCCGCCGAGCATTTCGATAATTTTTTTGTGGGTTTTGGCATTTCCCTGCCTGGTAATCAATATTCTCTCCGAACGTCTGAGTATCTCTATAAATTCCTCGGGTGCACGGTAATCCTGTTTCTTATCTTTCGATACCAGAAATCGTAAGGGTCGTGGTCCTGCGCTGGTACTTCGCAGAGTTAGTTCACCTACTATTGCAGGAGTTTTTTTTCGGTCTTTAATCAGCATTACTGTGACCTTTCCTTTTAAAGGATAGAGAAGAGTCCAGAGGGTCATATTCTGTCATAGACGTATTTCCCTATTATAAAGTAAGCGTCTTCTTCGTATCATACTATATATTTGATCAATATTATTCAGTATATTTTAGCGTAAAGTTTTATAAATATGCTCCATATAGTAATAGTTAGTAGTGAAGGGTATGATATGCAGAATAACAATAATGGACATCTTGAAATTCAGCAAATGACACAACCACCAAAAAGCAAGAATGTTTTGGGCAATTCAGATAAATATTCAGGGAGTGTATCTGCTGATGAATCAAAACCTATTATTATGCCTACGGGAATATCCTTACTTGATGACAGTCTCAGTGGGGGTCTTCCGTCAAGTTCATTGGTCTATTTTTCTGCAGATCCTCTATCGATGTCCGAAGTTTTCCTGTATCAGTTTTCCCAGACAAGGAAAACTTACTATTTTGCCACAGGTCGGCGCCCCAAATATATCCATCAGGACATAGTAAACTTAGGCTTTGATCCATCCAATATTATTTTTGTTGATGTTTATGGAGAATACTACTTTACGCAAACAGGAGAAATGGTCAGCAGTGTGGGCAATGAGTTTGTTGATTCAAAGATAATCGAATTCACCGAATACAATTTACAAAATATTGCTCTGGATGCGGAAGATGATGAGGTAAATGTAATATTTGATACTTTTTCCTTTTATACCAACCTTAATGTCAATACAGGCCTGATCAAACGTCTATTAAACATGCTTTATGAAACAACAAAACAGATGGTTTCACTAACTTATCTTTACAGTCTGAAAAGAAGTAGTCCAGAAGCACTTGAAAGTGATCTCTTCAATTCCGCAGATGTGATATTCAATGTATTCATTGAACGATCATCTGACAAAATAATAAACAAACTCTCAATCCCAAAGATCAGGGGGATGGTCCCTACTTCTGATGTTATTAAGTTCAATGTGGCAAACGGAGTCCATATTGATACATCAAAAGATGTTGTCTGATCTTAAAGGCATGCATGATCTTTTGCCAGCCTGCATGTACATGTCCGCTTCTCATTCATGGAAAGGAATGAGCTGATAACAAGATCAAACAGTACCTTTTCCCGGTTTTTAATAACGCTAACTACTTCATCTGCGGTCAATCTTTCATTACCCAGGCCACATGCAGGGTTGGTAACTGTACATATTGAGGCATAACAGATTTTCATTTCACGGGCAAGTATAACTTCCGGCAGGCCGGTCATACCTACAACATCCCCAAATGAAGCCATCATTTGTATCTCTGCTTTAGTTTCAAAACGCGGCCCTTCAGTACATATATATGTTCCTTCAAAGAGGTCTTCCCTGTTTTCCTGCAAAGTATTTATGAGGGATTGTCTGAGTTTCGGGCAGTAGGGTTGGTTCATGTCCACATGTACCGTCTGGTCATGATAATATGTGGATTCGCGCCCTTTTGTAAAATCAATGAAATCATCAGGGATAAAAAATGAGCCTGTAGGGTGACCTTTCATGGAACCTACAGAATTTGTGGCTATTACCTGTTTGACGCCAAGTTTTTTTACTGCACATATTATGGCATGATAGTTGATTCTGTGAGGGGGGATATGTGGGCCTGTTATCGAATGTCTGGGTATGAAGGCAAAGTTGATACCCCTGGTTTTACCTATAAAACACTCCGCATCCCCGTAGGTACTTGAAATGGTCATTTTTTCATAACCATTACTTTTGAGGAAACCTACGCCTCCAATTATAGCAAAAGAAATGTCCCTGTGCATTTTTATTTCTCTCGATTGCCTGAAAAGGATAACTTTACACCTGCAAGAGCCGAAATTATGGATAACACTATCGAGTAAATGAAATATTGTAAGCTGAAACTGCCTGCTGTAGATTCGGATGGCAGGGAACTTATTGATAATATATATTCACTGGAACCCCATAGGAGAAAACCTGCTGCAATTACAAAGAGGACAGGAGATAGTTTTCTCCAGCAAAAATGTTTTTCCATTTTTAGGTCAATTATTTTTCCTGCAATCGCAAAAAGGAAGGCTGAAACATACCACCATACGGATTTGTTTATGAAAACAGTCACAAGAGTAATCAAGCCATAATACCAGCCACCTCCTGTTGTATAGTAACCCCACAATTCCAGAGCTCCCATTATGGTTGCGATTATTATCAGCAACCCTGCGGCCATATAGGTGACAAAGGTCATCTGGCCTGCATAGAAGGCTTGTTTCATCTTTTCCCTGACAACGGCAAACGATTCGTCCAGATCGAATCCCCGGTATAACATATAAATGCCAATGGCAGCTGAAATCCCAATGATTGCTCCTTCCGGATATCGGGCCAGAAGGAAAATGGCATAGATAAGAGCTGCAAGTCCCAGGGGGACAAAAAATGTCTGGGATATCTTGGGATCATTGAATGCATGTTTTAGAATGTAATATGTACTTTCAAGATTTGCGCTTTGTTTAACGACAATCCTTTTTACTGAATCGATTTTTATTCTTGATTGAACAATGGGTAAAAGGGTTTCGTCTTCAGCTCCATCGGAGACAAAAATGGCCTCCTGTGGAGCATAGCGGGAAAGTATATCATCAAGCTGGCGTGATATGCGCTGGTCGGAAATCACACCTACATTCCGGTCTCCTGCAAAAGAGACCAGTTCAACATCTGATCCTTTTTCTTTCAGCTCGTCATAAACATGGATTCCGCCAAACAGTGTATTGACATCTGAATCTTCCGGATCTACAGACGCAAGCCTGACAGCAGCATCTACGTGAGCCTCTCTGCCTATAATTGGTGTTTGGACCCATGCTTTGTCCCCAAGATCATTGTCCCGGTCTATACAGATTACCAGAGTTTGCATTGAAGTTCTAGATATAAATTAATACAAAGTTATATATAGGTTATCTGAAGCGATCCTTTTCATGCAAATCCTTCAATCAGCCGACGTGCCCAGTTAAGTTTTTTCTTTTTGGTCTCATCGACATTGTCATCATCAAAATCAAAACCTACCAGAGTCATGGAAGTTGCCCCCAGTTGATGAGCCATGAAAACACACCGATCGCCGTCTGTAAAGCCTCCAAAGTTGAATAGGCCATGTGGAGGGTTTGTCTGGGATGTACCGATAATATTGGTTAAAAGAGGTACAAAAGAGAGAATTTTGTCTGTATTGTCGCCATGGGCATGCACTACCATTATGGCTCCTTTCTTGTTTGCCTCAATCTCTTTTTCAACATCTCCGTCAAGATCAGTTACAATCACGTCCGGGAGAAGGCCTTGCTCAAGCAGAACTGATGTTGCACCATCGGCAGCAATGATTGCATGGTCTGAAGGGTCTACCTGCTCAAGATCTTTTTTCAGTGTGGGCGCATTACCGCAAATTAATGTATCTTTGCCCTTGATAACATCAGTAAGACCGTTTAGGTCTGCTTTTACAGGTCCGATGAGAAGATTTGAAAGAAGCTGTGCAGCATCAGCATCAGCATTTTCGGAAAAATCGAAATCTTCTACTATTTTTTTGTATATTGGTTCCCATTTGTCATATTCCATTCAAATTCCTCAGTTAGCAGGGGATATTCCAATATGCACATCTATGCCTTCCACATCCCAGTCTTTTACCAGAGTGCCTGTAGCATCCACATCAAAGCCAATTACCTGAATCTGTGATCTGACCTCTTTTGCGATGTAGTTTTCCCTGTCCAGCACCAGGTCGACAATCCTTTCATCATCTATACGGATATGTGCAAGAATGTTCTCATCCACTTCCAGATCGAGTTCCTTTCGCATGTCCTGTATCCTGCGGATCACTTCACGGGCAAAACCTTCGGATTCAATATCTCTGGTGAGGTTTGCATCCACATAGATTCTCCCTCCGCTGAAATCTGCTACAGCAACCATTGAAGGTACTCTGTCCTCAAATTTGACCATTTCGGGGGTTAAGGTTGCAGGTTCACCATCAAGGGAAATCTTCATCTTTCCATTTTCCAGTCCTTTTTTCAATTCATTTGCATCGGCTTTCTGGATATATTGGATGACTTTGCCTGCATCCTGTTTGAAGACCGGTCCTATAGAGCTGTGATTTGGGGAAGCCTCTACTCCAAGTTCATCCCAACTGTTATTAACTTCCACAATATCTATATCCCTGGCATTTGTCTGGTCCATAAGGACAAAACGCAGGTCCATTACAGCATCATAGACCTGTCTGTTTTCAGGTTCAATGATTATGCGGCTGACCGGCCAGCGTAGTTTTCTTTTTACTTTCTGGCGGGCATTGGATGCGGCTTCAACCATGGCACGCACAACCGTCATTTTTTCTTCAAGATCGGTATCCTTAAGTGATTCATCCACTTTTGGCCAGTTACACATGTGAACAGTTAGATATGCATCGGGATCGACGTTTTTCACAACATTTTCATACATTTCTTCTGCCAGATAGGGCATAAAAGGGGCAATTACTTTGCAGAGGTTTACAAATACATCATAAAGAACCCTGTACACTGCCAGTTTGTCAGGATCATTCGCCTCGTTCCAGGTACGGGGTCGAATGAGCTGGATGTACCACCGGGAAAGATCCTCCAATACAAACTCATTGAGGGTCCTGATAGCACGATGCAGGAGGTACTGTTCCATTGACCTGTCCACTTCTTCTATAACGGATTGCATCCTGGATAATATCCAGCGGTCTTCTTTGCGCAGGTATGGCTCAACTGCTTCAAAAGAGACTTCCTGTGGATCAAATTTATCCAGGGCCATGTAGGGAAGAGGGAAACGATAGACATTCCAGAGAATATTTATTGTCCGGTGGATCGTTGCAAGTTCATCCTGGTTAAATTTCAGGTCTTCCCAGGGGGCACTTGAAGAAAGCACATAGCAACGCAGGGAATCAGCGCCGTATTTTTCGATGACTTCATGAGGCTGGACCACATTACCCAGACTCTTTGACATTTTCTTTCCTGTGCTATCCAGTGTAAACCCGTGCATCAGCACACTCTTGTAAGGGGCCTGTCCAAAAGCCACCATGCTGGCGCCAAGCTGGGAATAGAACCACCCTCTGGTCTGGTCATGTCCTTCTGTTATGAAATCTGCAGGCCACCATTCATTGAACTGGTCTTCCCGGTGAGGATAGTTCAGTGTAGCCCATGATGCCACTGCGGAATCAAACCATACATCAAAAACATCTTCAATCCTTGACATACGGCCGCCACAGTCACATGTTAATTTGATTTCGTCCACATAGGGCCTGTGGAGCTCGGTGTCTGGATCAACATCGGCAATTTCCTGCAGTTCCTTGCGGGTTCCTACGACCTTGAGAGATTCACATTCCTCACATCTCCATACAGGCAGGGGGATTCCCCAGTAGCGTTGTCTGGATATGCACCAGTCCCTGGCCCCTTCGATCCAGTCCCTGAATCTTGCAGAACCGGCCCAGTCAGGATGCCAGTCAACCTTCTTTATTTCTGCAAGCATATCTTCCTTCAGGTCACCAATCTTGATAAACCACTGTTTGGTGGCAAGATAGATGATAGGTGTCTTACATCTCCAGCAATGGCCATAACGATGTGAGATGGTATCATCGGCAAGTAGGAGGCCTTTTGCATCAAGGTCTTCCATCACAACGTTGTTGGCATCCCGGATATTCATACCTTCATATTTGCCGGCCTCTTTGGTGTAGTGGCCGTTTGAACCAACAGGGCAGAAAGCAGGAATATCATTTGCCTTTCCTACATCAAAGTCGTCCACACCATGCCCGGGTGCAATGTGGACACAACCTGTATTTTCAGCAGTTACAAAATCGGCAAGATAAACCCGATGATCGAATTTGGATTGTTCCGGTATGTTTTCCACAAGTGGATGCTCATAGTCCATGCCAGCAACACCTTCACCTGGCATTGTTTCAAGGATTTCATAATCTGTGTACCTTCCTTTTTTAAGTACACTTTCCACAAGATCGGAGGCCATTATCAATATTTCTTCCTTATCCTCTTTCACGGCCCTGACCTTTGCATATTCAAAATCAGGATTTACAGCCACAGCCATATTTGCAGGGATGGTCCAGGGTGTGGTAGTCCATATGACAATATATGTGTCATTTTCATCTTTTACTGCAAATTTGATGAAAATGGAAGGGTCGGTACGATCCTCATATTCAACTTCAGAATCTGCAATTGCTGTTTCACAGCGGGGACACCAGTTCACTACCCTTTTACCCACTTCAAGCAGATCTTTTTCGTAAGCCTGTTTGAGGGTCCACCAGGCAGCTTCTATGTATTCATCCTTGAGAGTCATGTAAGGGTCTTCCCAGTCCAGCCATGTCCCAAGGGTGCGGAACTGGTCTGTCATGGCATCCTTTTGTTTCAGGGCAAATTCCTTACATTTATCAACGAATTTTTCGACACCATAACTTTCAATGTCTTTCTTTGATTCAAAACCCAGGACTCCTTCAACTTTTACTTCTATGGGGAGGCCGTGCATGTCCCAACCGGCCCGGTCTACAATATCATGCCCATTCATGGATTTGTAACGAAGTATGGAGTCTTTGATAATTTTGTTCCAGGCGGTACCCAGATGTATATGTCCGGTAGTATATGGTGGGCCGTCCACAAAGAAAAATCGCTTTTCTCCACGGCGATGTTCTCTTACTTTCATGTAGGCATGGTTATCCTCCCAGAAATTGTGGACTTTTTCCTCGATTTTTTGTGCATTATATTGATCGGTAACTTCCTTGATCATAATAAGTAATCTCCATGAACAGCTGATATTCTGGTTATCCTAATACTACAATGGGTTTAAATAATTTAGCTTTAAATAATTCGTGAATCTTTTATGCTGAATGCCAAAATGGTTGCTGGAATTCAACTTTTAAAGAACATAATACACGTATCTCAATGCAGGTTTGAATCTTCATTTAATATCCTTAGCATTTCAATTATGGAATATGCTGCACGTGTAACTCCCATACTGCGGCTATCGGTATCTGTACCCGCCACATAAAGATTCCTTACGGGTGTTCTTATCCCTGCAAAATGGCCATTTATGGTAACTGCAGCTTTTTCAGGAATGGTTACCTGGTCATGTTGCATTTCCACATGATCCTGGATATCAGGAACAACTTTGTATATTGTCTCATGGGCTTTTTTTATTTCTTTTTTTTCAGGAGAAGAATCATCTATTGCAAAAGCAAAACCTACAAGTTGTTTTCCCGGTGGTGCAAGGGTTGGGTCATAATTACTTATTGGCATTGCCCAATACGCATTATTCTTAAACCAGATTTCAGAACCCCTGTAGTTGAATTCCTTCCTGGTCTCATCAAGACCCAGCCATACAGTCAGGCTCTTACTATTAACAATTCCGTCCAACTCCTCGATATAATTGTGGGGTAAATCTTGCACTAATTCGGGTAAATGCTTTACAAAACCGGTGTGTATGACTATGTCTGCAAGATAGATTTCATCGCTTTCCACTCCTGTAACCTGATTGTTTTCAACAAGTATCTTTTTAGCCTTACTCTCAGTCTTTATATCAACTGAATCGGGTAAAGAATACAGGATGGCATTGAGCAGTGCTTTGAGACCTTTTCGGGGGTACCCCTGGGAATAATTTGCCTTGTTTGTTGCAAGCCTTCCCAGGGATGAAAACTGGCTTGATACACTGTTAAACCGAAGTTGTAGTTGGTTGTGGTAATTTGCAGGGATTATGGATTGGAGGATGGATTCAACCGGTGGTCTGTCGGGTTTTGATACAATGCTGGCAAATTGTGCCTGTGTAATACTGTCCCTGACAAAACTGCTCCCTGTTAATATCCTGTGCACCGAGGTTTCCTTCATTGATTTGCCGGAGAGGAAATGGGAGATTGCATCAACAAAATTGTATGAGTCTGTGGAAAGTGTCTTTGGTAGTGCATCATATACAGATTTTTTCGAAAGATCGACGCCGAAGGTAGAAAGTGTCAATTCTTTGGTGAGGGTCTGTGCAATAAGTAATCTGTCTTTACGGGGTAGTGCATCGAATACAGCAAATTCTTTGAGATTAGATGGTACTTTTAGAAAATTGCGTTCAGTTCTGACAAAATAATTTCCGTAATCCTCGAAAACAGGAAGGTAGTCAAAGTAATTTTCCATCAATCTTTTCAAAGGACCTGCTTTCAGGTGGGTTATCGCATGGGGTCCAGTATCGACCTGGAAACCATCAACATCATAACTGTTACAGTTCCCTCCAACCTGGTTATTTTTTTCAAGTACCAGTACTTTCTTTCCGTGTTTTGAAAGTGTAAGTGCGGCAAGCAGGCCTGTTGCTCCTGCACCAATTACAATGGCATCATATTTATTCATAATATTCTCCTTTAAAGACCCTGAAATTCAGATTATTCTGTAGGTTCATATGTGTAATAGATAATCAAGATTGTCAGATGTATTTTTCACTAAATACGACAATGGGTTATAAATAATTTAGGCAAAGTGAACAAACCGGTTTAGGCATAAAGGTTTAAATCCTTATGGCAACTTTTATTCTAATACGATCAGATCTATCCGTCCGGGTGATATTTTGAAGGTTAAATCAAGGGTACAATTGAGAAAATCCGATAGGAAGAAACTTTTTGAAGGAATGGAAGAAAAGTTTGGCAAAATTAGCCGTCTTGAAGATAGCAAAATAGAAAGTGCCCGGGCAGATGACATGGAAGTCCTCATCGTAGAGGGTAAAATCTTATTCTTCAAATATGAGGAAGACTGGCACCCTACAGTTAGGGGTGTGCTTGAATATGGTATAAATGAATACGTGGTAGTTGTGGACCAGGGCGCCGTTAAATTTGTAATTAATGGCGCGGATATAATGAGTCCGGGTATTGTTTCGGCAGATCCTGTTATCAAAGAAGGGGATATTGTCGTTATAAAAGAGGAAACTCATAAAAAACCACTGGCTATCGGAAAGGCCCTTGTGCCTGGACCTCAGATGGTTGCGGATTCAGGCAAAGCAGTAGAATCCCTGCATTATGTGGGTGATGAATTCTGGAATCTGGAACTTTAAGACAAAGATATCTTTAAAATATAATGAACGTTATAAGGACATTAGATCTTTAATTCAAAATAAAAGGTGTGGATTATGGCATTCATGGACAAATTGTTCGGAAGTGGAACTAAAGCTACGTCTTCTGCAGAGGAGTACACTGAACTTGATCTTGGTAAGTATGAAGAGGTAATGGATGAAGAACCTGCTGAAACTTACGTAAGGGTTGCTGAACTTACCAATCTTAATGAATTACCGTCCCTTAAAAAGGAAATATATGACGGTAATATCCTTATGATTGATATTTCCAATATAAAGGCTGATAAATTGATGTTGGATCGTGCTTTGAAAGATCTCAAGGAAGTTATAATTGATGTCCACGGTGATATTGCGGGGATTAAAGAAGATCAGGTATTGGTAACACCAACCGGCGTAAAAATAGACAGGTCCAAGGTAATTGGTGGGAGATATTGAACCCAGAAAGCGAAAGGAAAGAGGGATTTGATACCCAAACCACCTGTCCTCTTTGCCACAATGAAATGATCATGCACTGGCAGAGTGACGATATACCTTTTTTTGGTGAAGTTATGTATGTAACGAGTCGTTGTGGCTGTGGTTTTCGTTTTACAGACACTATGATCCTGGCTCAGAAAGAGCCGATACGTTGTGAATTGAAAATAGAAAAGGAAGAAGACCTTAACTGCAGGGTTATCCGGTCAATATCTGGAACTGTAAGGATTCCTGAACTTGGTATTGTTATCGAACCAGGTAATGTTTCTGATTCCTATGTAACAAATATTGAAGGATTGCTCTACAGAGTCAGGGATGTAGTGAAAACTGCAATAAAATGGTCGCAAGATGATCCGGAAAAAGAGGCTGCAGGGAAAAATATTCTGAAAAGGTTAAATGATACACTTTCCAGTAAGGCTAATCTTACCGTCATAATGGAAGATCCACTGGGTAACAGCACTATTATATCTGAGAGGGCATCATGCAGCAATCTTACTCCGGAGGAGGCATCAGCACTTAAAACAGGGATGGTAATTCTGGATGCTGATTCCGCTAATCTCAAGGTTGACTCTTCTGAAAATATCCAACCTCTTGGAAATGACTAAAAATAATGGGTTTATTTATCTTCGCAGGATTTTAAAAACAATTTCTGGTGACTTTATGGGCGAACAGGAAAAAGAAGCATCATTGCCATCAAAAGACAATTTCAGTGAATGGTATAATGAATTACTCCAAATTGCAAAGATAATGGATGTACGTTACCCTGTAAAGGGTCTCTATGTATGGCATCCCTTCGGTTTTACTATCAGAAAAAAAACATATTCTATTATGAGGGAACTTCTTGACAGGGACCATGAAGAAACAATGTTTCCTCTGCTTGTCCCTGAATCCGAGTTTATGAAAGAGGCACAGCACATAAAGGGATTTGAGGATGAGGTCTACTGGGTGACCCATGGGGGGACATCTCCTCTTGAAGTAAAGCTTGCATTGCGTCCCACAAGTGAAACAGCCATATATCCGATGTATAAGCTCTGGGTGCGCTCTCATGCAGACCTCCCCTTGCGCCTGTATCAGATTGTCAACACATTCCGTTATGAGACAAAACACACGCGTCCCCTTATCCGCCTCAGGGAGATCACTTCTTTCAAGGAAGCGCATACGGTTCATGCTACATGGGATGAAGCAGCCGGCCAGGTAGATGAGGCAATAAGGATATATACTGAATTCTACCACAGGCTTGCGATACCGATACTGTCTTCCAGAAGACCCGACTGGGATAAGTTTCCGGGTGCGGATTATACGATTGCTGTTGATTCACTGATGCCTGACGGGAGAACGCTTCAGGTGGGTACTGCCCATCATTTGGGCGATAATTTTGCAAAGACTTTTGAAATAACCTATGAAGATTCTGAAGGGGAGCAGGTATATGCTCACCAGGCCTGTTATGGTGTTTCTGAACGCTGTCTTGCAGCACTAATTTCTACTCATGGTGATGACAAGGGACTTGTACTTCCACCTGAGGTCGCCCCTGTGCAGGTTGTTATTATTCCCATCATATTCAAAAATCCCGAAGAAGTTCTTGCAGCCTGTGAAAAGGTCTCAGAAGAGCTCAAGGATGCCGGTATTAAGGTCAAGACTGATGATAGCGATAAGCGCCCGGGTGCCAAATACTACAAATGGGAGATGCAGGGTGTACCGATCAGGCTGGAAATTGGTCCCCGTGACCTGAAAAATAAGGCAGCAATGATGGCAAGAAGGGACACCGGTGAAAAAGAACAGATTCCACTTGAAGATATAGCTTCAACCATAAAGGACACCTTCGCAGATATACATGAAAACCTGTATTCACAGGCTGAGGCCCAATTACGGGAACATATTTTCCTTTGTGAAGGTCTGGAAGGGATCAAAGATAAACTGGTTCATGGAATTGTTCAGACTTACTGGTGTGGAAAGAAAGATTGCGGTAAAGAGATGGAAGATGTCATTGGAGCCGGAATACTTGGAATACCGAATGAACAACCTGGCTGTAAGGGTAAAAAATGCCCTCTGTGTGGTGAAGAGGCAGTCAATTCCATTTATATTTCAAGAACCTATTGAATTTAATAAAATAAAACAGTGGTTATCATGGATTCATTCCTACCTGGACATAAAGATGTACCCGAAAAGCCTCTTTTCGTATGTGTGCTTTCCAACACCGAAACTGCATATATAGAGGGTCTTTCAGCCGCAGGAAAGAGTGCCAAACTGACAGATTATACTCCTGCAGGAGATGCTGAAGTGCTGGAAACGGGAAATATCATAAGTGTTCCCGTACTGCCTATGACTCCTCCTTTTAACACTCCTACGCCAGGGATTACTACCCGGGCCGTTCTGGTTACTACGGGAGTGCCTCATGTGTTTGTGCGTGCGGGTATGAAACTCACTCCTAAAGTACCTATGATAGACCTTGAAGTCCCTGCAGGGGCGGATATACGTAATAAAATCGCAGTAGAAGATCCGCACACCGTTTTCAAACGTGCAGAAGAAACAGGTAAAAACCTTAAAGATAAATCAGATTTTATAGTTATCGGAGAGAGTATTCCGGGCGGAACGACAACTGCTCAGGCGGTTCTAAACGCTCTGGGATATGATGGAAAAGTGAGCAGTAGTGCTTCAGCAAATCCTATAGGACTGAAAGCACAGGTTGTAAAGCAAGCTCTTGAATCTTCAGATATCACTCACGGAAAACTCAGGCAGGATCCTCTTGAAGCTGTACGTTGTGTGGGTGATCCCATGATGCCTGCAGTTGCCGGACTTGTTTCCGGTATAGGTAATGGTACACGTGTAATTCTTGCAGGTGGAACACAGATGGCTGCCGTATTCAGCATTATAAAACATATGGGAATGGATACGAGTAATCTTTCCATTGTTACTACTAGCTATGTGGCAAATGATGAAACTGCAAATTTCCGTGATTTGGCAAAACAAATTGGAGTAGAAATGTTTGCTGAAGATCTCGGATTTGGCAAATCAAAATTTTTGGGCCTCCAGCAATATGAGAAGGGCTATGTGAAAGAAGGAGTCGGTGCAGGAGGGGCTTTTTATATAGGACGTTTGTTGGGACACTCCCGTCAGGAAATGACGGCACAGGTGGAGAAGATTTGCATTGAGCTGGCAGATCTGCTGGAAGATTATGAGTAAATTCATTACATATTTGCCGGGTTATCCGCCTCTGCACCGGTAAATATATTATATATGAGGTGTATTGGGTGGATGCTTACACGTTTCATGCAACGTGTTTTGCGGGGCTGTGGCCTAGCCAGGAATGGCGACGGGCTCCAGCGGATAAATGATGAACAACGGGTCTACTGAGGCTTGCCCGACGGGGTTTGCCAGTGAGGAACCGTTGGAGCACTGATATGTGTTCATAAGAACAGTCAAAGCTGCTAAGTGCAGTTGTTCGGAGAGACCCGTCGATCGTGAGTTCGAATCTCACCAGCCCCACGTTTTCCTTTTCTTTTGTAACACAAACCTTTAAATCATATTGCCGTCGTATTAGCGGCGTGTTTCATCTACGGGAAAAAATCCCGTTGGAGTGTGGCCTTTATGGCTGAACCGTCAATGAATGAAACAAGGTGAAATAATGTCAAAATCATTTTACAGTTATGTAAGAGACGCATGGAAAAGACCTGATGATTCTTATGTAAAGGATCTCAGATGGGAAAGACTTCAGGAATGGAGACGTGAAGGCTCAGTAACCCGTGTAAAAAGGCCTACCCGTATAGACCGCGCACGTTCCCTTGGATATAAGGCAAAACAGGGAATCACAGTCGTACGTGTAAAGGTGCACCGTGGGAGCAGGCGTAATTCCCGTTATATGCGTGGAAGAAGGACCCAGCATATGGGTAAAAACAAGATCACAGGAGAAAAGAGTCTCCAGAGAATTGCCGAGGAAAGGGCTTCGCGCCGCCATCCTAACATGGAAGTACTCAACTCTTACTGGATAGGAGAAGATGGAAAGAATAAATGGTTTGAAGCAATTCTTGTGGATCCATTCCATCCTGCCATTGTTAAAGACAAGGACCTTAAATGGATATGTGACAGTTCCAGCCGGGGACGTACTTTCCGTGGAAAAACAAGCGCAGGAAGAAAGAGTAGAGGTATGCGCCGTAAAGGAACCGGTACGGAGAAAACCAGGCCGAGTGTCCGGTCCAACAATAACCAGGGCAAGTGATTCACTATATAACATTGCGCGTAACTGCGCATGCAACCGAAGACAGGGACAGAGTAATCTCTGCCCTGAAATTTCTTTTACCGGATGTTATCCGCAACTCTTCGGATATCGATGAGCAGATAAATTCTATGGTTGTGGAGGGACATTACGGTAACCTGATGGCTTTGTATAGTCTGGATTTTAAGCGCAAGGCTGAAACTTCTGCGTTAATGAACCGTCTGGTTTCGGAATTGTCCAAATCCCAAAGAGATGAACTTTTTCGCCAACTTGATGAGCGTCTTGATGATCAGCTGATGCTACATCTACGATTTAGCAAGCAGGAAGCATATTCTGGAAAACTTGTTACGGAATCATCTTCTGATGCGATTGCTGTCAAAATAAAAATCGCCACTTATCCTAAAGATAGGAATAAAGCCCTTGAAATGCTGGAGGATTTTTTTGAGCAGATTTGATTATTATGACTTGAATGTCCATGTGCTTCCGGATGGTTCAGGTTCTGTAAACCAGATGCTTTCAATTGCCAACCATCTTGGATATTCAGGAATTGGTATAACGAATCATATTGATAGGGAACCACCATCTGATGGTTCGCATGAAGGTATAGAACTGATTCATGGAGTGGAGATAGAAGTCCGTAATTCTTCAAGACTTCATGGTTTTGTTGGGAAGTTTCGTAAGAAAGTAGATGTTCTTGTGGTTCATGGGGGCAGTGAATCCATAAATCGCAGTGCAGTAGAAAATCCCAATGTAGATGTCCTGACTAATCTTCCCACCGGCAGAGACAATGGTTTTAATCATGTCCTTGCAAAATCAGCCCACGATAATGAAGTGGCAATCGCATTCAACCTTGATGTCATAATCAAACAGAGGGGTGGAAGGCGGGTACATGCTCTGGGACATTTCAGGAAAAATTTACAGCTTGCAAGAAAATACAATGTTCCCACAATACTTACGAGCAATGCAATGTCCTGCTATGACATGCGGGCTCCCAGGGAAATGATTGCGCTTGCCGGGTTGTTCGGTATGGAAGAGGATGAAGCAAATGCAGCTTTGAGTACTATTCCGGAAGGAATCATCAAACGCAACAGAAGAAATACCTCAACTCCGCAAGGTGTTCGCATTATTCAATACAATAGTCAGGAGTTTTGTTAATGAAAGTACTCCCTCCTACTCTTCGGGACCCGAAAAGGTATCTTGCACTGGAATTAATATGCGAGATACGGGTTTCACGGGAGGATTTCCTCAATGAGATATTTTCCAATTCCGCTGCATTAATTGGCGATTTTGGTTCAAGTCAGGCCGGTATCAGGCTGCTTGATTTTAATGATAATATGGGTATACTTCGCTGCAAGCGAGGTTCAGGAGACCTGACCCGGGCTATACTTGCTACAATTACAAGAGTAGGTGGTTATCCTGCAATTGTAAATGTGCTTGGAATTGCAGGTACTGTGCGATCGGCAACCGAAAAGTACATTGAAAAAAGGGATTCATATAACGTCCCTGACGACAAACACATATAAATGGATAGAAACTATATTATACGTTGTTATCGATACCACGTGCATAAGAATTAATAGGAGATAGATACGAAATGCAGATGGCACCACAAATGGGTTATGATAGAGCGATCACGGTTTTTAGTCCTGATGGCAGGTTATTTCAGGTAGAATACGCCCGTGAGGCAGTAAAGAGAGGAACCACAGCTGCTGGAATCAAAGCCCGGGACGGTGTAGTCCTCCTGGTGGACAAAAGAATTACCAGTCATTTGATTGAAGCTGAATCCATTGAAAAAATATTCCAGATTGATGAACATATCGGGGTAGCTACTTCAGGACTTGTAGCTGATGCACGTGCTCTTGTAGATCGTGCCAGAGTAGAAGCACAGGTTAATGTTGTCTCCTATGATGAGCCTATAAGTGTTGATGTGCTCTCAAAGAAGATTTGTGATCACAAGCAGACCTACACTCAGTACGGAGGCGTACGTCCTTATGGAACAGCTCTTTTAATAGCAGGTGTTGATGGCTCCACACCAAAACTCTTTGAAACAGATCCAAGCGGAGCACTACTTGAATATAAGGCAACAGCAATCGGTGCAGGTAGAAACGCCTTCATGGAAGTTTTCGAAGAAAAATACAAGGACGGAATGGATCTGGATGAAGCTATTATGCTTGGTATGGAAGCCCTTTACAATGCTTCAGACATGAAACTGGATGCATCCACTCTGGAAGTCGGTGTGGTGAAAGTGGAAGATAAGATGTTCTCCAAATATTCCAGTCAGCAGGTTGAATCCTATGTGGAGCGGATACTTGAAAACCACAAAGATGAAACCGAAGAAGCAGAAGATGAAGAAGCAGAACAGTAAATCCAGTACAGGTGTGAAAAATTATGGTATCTCTTGATGAAGCTTTAATTGCCCGTCTTAAGAAAGGTAGTAACCATTTTGAAGTGTTGGTTGACCCGGATGGTGCTCTTGAGTACAGGCAAGGAAATGATGTAAAGCTGGAGACAATTCTTGCTGTTGAAGATATTTTCTCCGATGCAAAGAAAGGAGATCATGCAGCAGAATCCGATATCATTAACAGTTTTGGTACGGATGATGTTTATGAAGTTGCAGGCAACATCATAATGCATGGGGAACTACAGCTTACCCAGGAGCAGAGAAAGCATTTCCTTGAAGAAAAGACAAAGCAGGTTGTAAGCATTATTGCTCATAATGCGCTTAATCCGCAAACGCGTGCACCTCATCCACCAGCCCGTATTAAAACTGCAATGGAAGAAGCAAAAGTACATATTGATCCTCTTAAAAGTGTTGATGAGCAGGTAAAAATTGTGATGAAAGCAATTCGTCCAATAATCCCTATCAGGTTTGAAGAGGTCGATATTAAGGTACAGGTTCCTCCTTCATATGCAGCTAAATCTTACGGTGAAATAGCAAATTTCGGAACCCTTGTAAAAGATAAATGGGAAAATGATGGTTCCTGGACAGCTGTAGTCAGGATGCCCGCAGGATTGCAGAATGATTTTTATGGTCTTATTAACAGGCTCACAAAAGGTGATGCTGAGACTGAGCTCTTATAAGGGGATTTCAGGATGAAACGCAAAATCGTTTATCCCGGTCTGATGCTTTCCGAAAATGAAAAGCAAGCTGGAACAGGTACGTATGTGCAGGACGGCAAAGTATATTCACTGTTCTACGGGGTAGCCAATGATAAGAATCGTGTAACAGTTGTTCCTTTTTCAGGTAAGTACATACCGTCCCCCAGGGATTATGTGATTGGGTATGTAATAGAAGTAACTTCATCAAACTGGATATTTGATATCGGCTCCCCGTATGACGGACTTCTTCATGTATCTGAATATCCCAAAAGGGTGGATAGTTCAATGATGCGAAAAGAAATAGGCATCGGGGACTGTGCGATTTTGCGTATAAAAGATGTTAATACTTCCATGAAAGTAGAACTTTCAATGAAGGATCGAGGTCTTCGCCGTCTGGATGAAGGCAGGATTATAGATGTATCCACTACGAAGGTTCCACGTATCATCGGGCATAATGGATCCATGGTTTCAATGCTCAAAAAGGAATCCAATTGTGACATTTTCATAGGGCAAAACGGAAGGATATGGTTAAAGGGTAAAGATGAAGATATAAACAGGCTGACACAGGCCATAGAGATTATCGAAAATAAATCCCACACATCAGGATTGACCAACCATATTAGTGCTTTCCTGCGTTATGAAGAATCCGATGAAATCGAGGAAAAGGAAAAACCTGTACCATTTACCAGTAGTAAAAAGGACTACACAGAAGACGCTTGCCGAAAAGTAGATATGCTGCTTAGTGATGAAGATGAAAGTTGAGCAGCCCTTTTAATATTTAATATACTGAGCAGGATTTTGGAGAACTTGTAATGAGTGATAAACCGGAACGTTTTATTGATGATGAGGGTCTTCGCCTTGATGGAAGGCGTGTTGATGAGATCCGACCCATGAAAGTAGAGATGGGTGTGCTTTCAAGAGCCGATGGCTCATGTTACCTTGAATGGGGAAATAATAAGGTGCTTGCAGCAGTTTATGGCCCCCGGGAACTGCACCCGAGAAGGATGCAGAAACCCAATGAAGTACTTGTGCGCTACAAGTATAATATGGCCTCTTTTTCTGTGGAAGATAGGATAAGACCGGGCCCAAGCAGAAGAAGTACTGAGATATCCAAAGTCAGTGGAGAAGCTTTTGAACCTGTTGTGATGACACAATATTATCCCGGTGCTGTAATAGATGTATTCGCAGAAGTATTACAGGCCGATGCAGGGACCAGGACCGCTGCTATCAATGCAGCAACACTTGCTCTTGCAGATGCTGGCATACCCATGAAAGGGCTTGTTTCGGCCTGTGCAGTAGGCAAAGTTGATGGGCAGCTTGTTCTTGATCTCAACAAACCAGAAGATAATTATGGTCAGGCTGATCTTCCTGTCGCAATGACCCAGGATGGGGAAATAACTCTTCTCCAGATGGATGGTCACCTTACTCCTGAAGAACTTGAAGAAGGCCTGGAGATGGTTAAAAAAGGCTGCCAGCAAATTCTTGAAATTCAGCGTGAAGCCCTTGTTTCCAGATATGGGAATGAGGATGAAGAAGGCGAAGAAGCTGAAGAGGAAAGTCCAGAAGAAGTCCCTGAACCAGAAGAAGAGGAAGACGAAGAAAGGGATAACTCATTCGACAATGAAGAATCTGAAGCAGAAAACTCGGATGAAAATGATGTAACCGAAGAGGATGAGGGTGAAGAAGATGAGCGGCAGTGAGGTTATTTCCAGACTGAAACGGGATTATATTTACAACCTTATGCTCAAGGGTGAACGTGAAGACGGTCGCCAATTCAATGAGTTAAGGGATATTGCTCTTGAAACAGGTATTATTGATAAGGCAGAAGGCTCTGCAATGGTGCAGTATGGGGATACCCAGGTAATGGTGGGTGTCAAAATGCAGGTTGGTACTCCTTTCCCCGATAGTCCTACAGAAGGAGTTATCATTACCAATATGGAACTTAATCCAATTGCTTCACCTGACTTTGAAGCAGGTCCTCCAAGAGAGAAAGCTATCGAGATGGCCAGGATTGTAGATAGAGGCATAAGGGAATCTGGCGCAATAGATATAAACAAGCTCTGTATTACGGAAGGCGAAGAGGTATGGATGGTTTTCATTGATGTCCATGTTCTGAATAATTCCGGAAATATACTTGATGCCGCATCCCTGGGTGCAATCGCTGCCCTTATGACCACAACAGTACCTTCTGAAAGAGAAGGAAAAGGTGAAGATTACCCCATGCCTGTGCGTGAAATGCCTGTGGGTATATCACTGGTCAAGATTGGTGATGAAATGGTGTTAGATCCCACTTATGGTGAAGAATCAGTATGTGAAACAAGAATTACCATATCCTCTAATCAGGACGGTTCCATTTGTTCAATGCAAAAAAGTGGTTCAGGTAGTTTGACACCGGCACAAGTTGTTAAGGCAAGTAAGATCGCGAAGGAAAAAGGCGAGATTATACGAGAAAAGTATTTATTGGAAATATGAGTAACAGGGTTTTTAGATCATACCATCCAAGGAGACAATTATCATGGCAAAAAAGTATTCAAAAAAGGGAAGGGTTTCCCGTTCAGCAGGAAGGTACGGTACCAGGTACGGTCGTAAGGATCGTAAACTTGTTGGAGATATCGAAGAACGGACACATATGCCACATACCTGTGTGAAATGTGACAGACCTACTGTAAAAAGGGTCGGTACAGGTATCTGGGAATGCAGGAAATGTGGCCACACCTTTGCAGGTGGTACATACACCCCATCCACTTCTGTGGGCAAAACGATATCCAGAACCGTTAAGAAAGCAGTCGAACAGGTTGAGTAATAGATATGGATTATAAATGTACCCGGTGTAAAAGAGCAGTTGAAATTGACTACCAGTACACTGGAATACGCTGTCCTTATTGTGGGAATCGTATTCTTGTAAAAGGAAGACCTACCACTATAAAGACATTGAAAGCAGAGTGAGAGGATGTTAATTTCCTCATCACGCTCTCCTTCACCTCCAACCCGTACCCTTTGTAAATATCTTGCATCTTTTTTTAACTGCGAGTATGTCACACGGGGTAAAAGTGGTTTGGAGGATATACTGTATGGTATGGATGCTGAAACCCTGCTTATTGTAGGGCAATATCATGGCAATCCTGCCAGTATGACATTTTTGGATAGTGAAGGGCAACAGCAATTATCCATATGGATGAATGTTGTATTTTATGACAAGCCCAAAAAATCCTCTTCAAAGGACAGTATGCCGTCCATTAAAGGCAGTGGTAAACTGGCAGGATTCCTCGCTGATTTATTACCTGAGGGTAATAATAACTCCAGGTGTTCTATTCAGGTAGCTGATGACCTAATGAGCTTTTATTGTAATGGCAATAATCTATTCAATCTAAAGATAAAGGGGTTCAAGACAACGGATGATTAAGTATGGATTCATCTTCAGAAACAATCATTGAAACTCCGGATGCCCTTAAATTGTACCTGTCTGTAAAACCAGAATTGGATAGATTGGTTACAGATCGTTCATCAATAGAAATAGATGTCAAAGACTATCAGTTGATAATGAAAGTTACATCAGATGACCTAATATCGATGAGGTCCACATTGAATACCTGGTATAGGCTTATCAAAGTAGCATCTGAAATGGTCACTCTGACATCACTAAATTAATTTCCACCCTGTTTTATGCATACTTTTAATATCCATATCCAGTGAAAAACTTTAAATCTAGTCTTGTTCAAATTTAATCTGGAGGTATTTTATGGCTCTTAAAACATGTAAGAAAAACAGTGAGAGACCTCTTTGTTTATGGGTTCGTGCCTGCAAAAAATTCAATAAAATAGCAAAGCAGCAGGATTATTACGAGGGAAGTCGCCTATCAAATGAAGAAGACAAAGTTTAATTTAGATTGGCCCATGCGTTTAAAGGTAATGAAATTCGAATTTCATTCATATTTATCTCTGGCCTTTGTTTGGGCTTTTCTTATAATTTCCCTGACCGGAATTCCGCTAATTTTTGAGACTTCTTTACAATCATCATATTCTGCTGAGATATGTAATATGCCACTGTCTGGTGTAATCAAGTATTGATTCGAGAGTCTCTTTTACTTTGTTTCCATCGGCGCCGAGTGAAATCAATGAACCTATAATCATATCTCCGGCAGCACCGGAGAACGGATCGAACAGTAGAATTTTCATGATGATCGGCCTTGTTAATTCTCAATAACTACTGAATCAGTCTGTTCTCGTGCATCAGCAACCGTATTTGCGATCCTGCCTGCGAATGAGCCGGCAACAAAACCTGCATCGATGTTAACAACAGACAGAACCGAGCATGACTGTAGCATTGAATACAGGGCAGCTTCACCCTGCCCCTCTTCCATATCCGGTGGATACAGGCAGGCCTATTACAGGTACATCAAAAAGGCTCTATACCACGGTTGGTAATGTTACCCTCCCGGCCGGCGGCAACTCCCACATCATTTATCTTCACAGTCTCACATCCCATCTCCGCTGCCGTCATCCGTGCTTCTTCTGCAACATTGATATCAGCAGTACCGGCTGAAATTATAGCCACAACACCTCCGGTCTTTATGATGGGTGTCCCGTCATGCACAGCTGCAGTCCTGTGATGGATTCCCCAATCTATCCGTTCACTGCCAAATTCATTATTCATGCATGAGGTTTGATCTTCATTAAGGCGGGTTATAAGGACACGACCTGTAGCCTTAATCTGGGCTTTTGCAATTTCCAGAATATCTTCCGGTGTTTTTCCTTCTGCAAGTACTGCTTCCATGATGCCTGTCCTGTGTTTCCTGAAGGTATCGATGTTGGCGACATTACATACAGGAACATAACCCAGGGACCGGATACAGGCCTGGGTGTCATCAATTCCGACTTCACCGTTTTTGTATTTTTGAAGAAGATTTTTGAGATTCATTGCTGACCTCTCTATCCTGTAATGAATTATATATTACAATATAATTCATATATTTGGCTATCTATTATAGTTGTAATTATCCCTTATAGGGACAACAGGAGAAATAATCATGGAAAACCCGGCGGGAGACAAACCACAAATCGATGATACTGCCTGGATTGCTGACAGTGCCGTTGTAATGGGAAATGTGAGGATAGAAGCAGATGTCCTTGTAGCACCAAATGCTGTAATACGGGCAGATGAACCGGGTGCATCTATTGTTATCGGAAAAGGATGTAATATTCAGGACAATGTGGTTCTTCATGGCGTTGAAGGGTCTAAAGTTTTTATCGATGAAGATACCTCACTGGCTCATGGGTGTATCGTACATGGACCATGCCAGTTGGGCAAAAGATGTTTCATAGGTTTTGGTGCGGTAGTATTTGACAGTGTCCTTGAAGATGATGTGGTGGTACTCCATAATGCTACGGTACAGGGTGTCCATCTACCGGCATCCAAAAGTGTGCCTGTAGGTCGCACTGTGCTGAGCGAGAAAGATGTCACAGAATTGCCATTGGTCGATCAGGGTCTAATGGATTTTAAACACAAAGTTTCCAGTGTGAACCTGGAGCTTGTTGAAGGTTATCGTAAGATGGATAGTGACTGAGCAAAAAATATGGAAGGTTAATTCCCTTCTATAAAGTAATTTGGACTTTAAGAATTGATTTTTTCAAGGACTTCATTAACCTGTTCCTGTTTGAGATCCAGATCCTTGTTCTTCTTGATGCCAAGTTCGGTTATGATTACGTGTTCATTTACATCGATCCCGGCATTTTTCAGGGTTTTCTTCGCACAGTTTAGCGGGCATCCATCAATAGCCACGATCTCATCAACTCCTTCTGCTGATTTCATAAGGCCTGCAATACGGCCACCGATGCCTACTGTACACATCATGTTTCCCTTGCCATTTTTGGTCATTTCTATTGCTGCCTGATTTGCCAGCTGGCCTACGTTGGAACCTCCCGAACAGGGGAATATTCCTACTACTGAAGAACAACAACAGTTATTATCGGTCATATTTTCCCTCTGGTTATTGTATCCATTCCTTTACATCATCGACTGAAGGAATCTTGCCTGCAATCTTTACATCACCATCTACAACGACTGCGGGTGTTACCATTACACCATAATCCATAATACTGTTTATATCTTCAACTTTTGTGATCTCGGCTTCAATCCCAGCTTCACTTACTGCCTTTTCGACAACTTCAAAGGTCTTCTTGCACTTTGCACATCCGGTTCCAAGAATTTCTATTTTCATTTGATTTTCTCCTGTCATTTTCCTATCAGTTAGTTTTCTTATTTGTTTACGCCTGCATTTTCCAGTATTGCTATAAGTTCATCACAGTGGGGCATTCTTTCTCTTATTTTGTCCGTTACACTTTCCATATCGTATTCCAGCCTGTATACTTTGAAATCCATCGAATCGGTATCCAATACCGCACAGGATGCCCGGGGTATGCCATCCCGTGGTTGTCCTGCTGATCCGGGATTTACAATGGTAATATTTCCAACATTCCTTGTCATTGGAATGTGGGAATGGCCGACCACCAGCATATCCGCTTCAACTCCTTTCAGCATTTCCTGTACTTCTGCATCAGGTGTTTGTGGTTTTATATACTCATAAAAGGATCTGGGACTTCCATGTGTAAATAATACACTGCCTCCTCTGTATTCTTTTTTAATTTTCGCAGGAAGATTCTTCAGGAAATCCAGCTGGCTATCATCCAGCTGATCTTTTGTGTAATCCCTGGTGGCAATTGAAAGATGCTTGATTTCATAACTGCAGCCACAATCAATTCCTGTTGCAACTGCACTATCGTGGTTTCCCTTTATAACGGGAATATTGTTTTCCATCATGAAATCGATTACCTCTCTGGGTGATGGGCCATAATCAACCAGGTCCCCCAGACAGATAACCTCGTCATGGGGAATTTCCATTGCAGCTTCCAGGGCTTTCATATTCCCATGTATATCCGAAATCACAAGGAGTCTCATATTTTACCTCTTTATACAAAATAAAGGCCGAATATAAAGCCGGCGATTGATGCAACTGCTACTATCAAAGCTATGTAAAGGGAAGTTTTTTTTGCTCCCATTATCCTGCTGATTACGATCATATTCGGAAGACTCAGTGCCGGGCCTGCAAGCAACATTGCCAGGGCCGGCCCTCTTCCCATTCCAAGTTCTGTAAGGGCGCTGATTATAGGCACTTCTGTCAGGGTGGAGAAATACATCAATGCTGCGGCAACCGATGCTATGAAACTTGCACCGAATGATGCTCCTCCAACCACTGCAGCCACATATTCTGCCGGGAGCAGTTCCACCATAATACCTGCAAAGAAAACACCAAGCAAAAGGAGAGGTGCTATTTGTTTAACCAGGAACCATGTCTCTGCCATCCAGTCTTTCAATTCCTCTTTACGGAACCAGTTGAATGACAGGAATACTGTTATAATAACAAGCACAGTTTCCACGGCTAGCAGCAAAATCCATTCTGTAAGTATCTCCGGAACAATGAGGATTGCCAGAAGGAGGAGGAAAAGATATGCACTGTGAGCATGCCTTTCTTCACCAAAATTTTTTATTCCTTCCTTTTTTTCCCTGTGGCGCTCGAATACTGCCGCCATTGTAAGTCCAATAGCGATTGACAGAATGATTGCAATTACAGCTCTTGCCACTCCCAGGTCATATCCCAGGATTTTTGCGGTGTAGACAATTGCCAGGATATTTATTGCCGGTGCCGAGAACAGGAAGGTAGTTGCAGGCCCGATTCCTGCACCTCTGCGATAGATTCCTGCAAAAAGCGGAAGTACAGTACAGCTGCATACTGCAAGTAGGCAGCCTGAAACTGCAGCAACGGGGTAGGAAATGTATTTTGGGGTCTCATTGCCAAAGAATCTCAGTACAGATTCTTTGGAAAAAAGGGATGCTATAGCTCCGGCCAGGAAAAAGGCCGGCACCAGACATAGCAGTACATGTAGTGCCAGATACTCCTGTACAGATCCCAGTCCTACGATAGCAAGGTGATAAATTAATGATTGGTCAGGCATTGTGCAACCTCTATTTCAATATTAATTGAAACTATGGTATATATACCTGTCCATTTCAATTTGTGTTGAAACACTTCATATGCCTGTGTAATAGAGTCCTCTGGAATATACCTTTGAGTCCGGAATGTTTTTTTTACCTTTTCCATCCAGAATCTTCTTAAACTCAGAAACGACAATTGCTACTTTCCGATGACTTTCCTGTGGAAATTCTAAATGAAGAACATCTATACCGGTATTCTTCATGTCATCTATATTATTCAACATATTGATGACATGGGAATCATAGATCACAGTTCTATTTCTCCACCTTTTAACGGGGTACCTGTCTGTCTTTTTGTGCTGCAGGAAAGCATTGCTATCTTCATCATAGAAGCCTTTATCCACAATAGGTTTGAGCAGGTCATGTTCGGTAACAAGTAATTGTTGCCTGCCGTATGCTATAGCCTCAAATTGGATAGTATTATCTGACGCCTGCACAATATTCTGCATTTCTTCAAGCGTAAGTTCCGGGGAAAGGATTATACGTGATGCACCATTTTCCTGCAACACATTTGCCGTAAGGGAATTGAAAACAGTGAAGTTTTTCAGTGCAACACATTTAATTTTCATTTGGTGTACCAAACGGAGTGTTCCCGGCTCACCACAGCCGATAGTATATCCTCTTGTTTTTATTTTTCCAAGGATGCCTGTCCATTCTTCGAGTTCATTCTCATGAATAATAGCAGGCAAAGTGAATACTATTTCAATATTATTCATTTTAATTTTTTGAGCAAGGTCTTTGTTACTCTCGACTTTGTCGAATAGATCCGCAGGGATATATATGATGTCTGCTCCGCTGTAAGCAGCAGTTTTTGCTCCCTCTATATCTGCTACTTCTACAGATAGGAGTAATTTACGTGGAATTTTGTTTTCGGGTTTGTGTCTGGATGCTGGTAATTCTGGGTTTTTGGGCTGGCGGTGGAATTTTTCCAGTTGTTTCTCCTGAAGTTTCTCCACCACGCTGCGACGGGCCCGGGTAAGTTCCCCGAGGGGGATAAAGATATCTTCCTGGCCTTTCAACTCAATTTCATCTGCGATATAGGGAGTGTCTCCCAGTCTTTTTATTATGTCAGTAATCTGTTCTACAGAAGTAGGGGCGTTTTTTGGCTTCTGTACTAGATAATCGGACACATGAAGCACCTCCATATCTCCTGCAGAAGCAGTAATTTCCAGTTGCCTGTCGATATTTGCACGTATCTGGAAATTCACAGGTACCTTTTTAACATCCCTTTCACTCATTTCTTCCAGAAGGGAAACGTCTGTATTCAGGTAAACATCGTCTCCGGTTTTTACAGATTTTACCGTTTTAGGACTGATATGTATGTAGGGAATACTCCCCTTTTCTGCTATCTCAACGTCCCCGCCGTCAACTGTGAGTTTCTCAACCTTTGACCCAAGCATCCGTTGTCTGGTATGGATACTGATCCCATCATTGACTTCAAGTGTCTGGTTTAATTTCACTTTAATGGATGCAGCGTTTTTACTTCTCTTTACCCGGCGTATATTACCCAAAAATGCCCCATAACTGGAGCTGTATTCGGGGTGGGTCACGTTCCTGTCACCCAGTACAAAACCACGGGTAAAACCTCTGTAAAATAGCTTTGCCAGGTCATTCTCCCTTTCCTGCAACCAGCTGGAATCGGGTCTTTTATCCTGGCAGATTATCTCTGCAGCTTCTTTGTATATTTCAGAACTGGCGGTCACATATTCAGCTCTTTTCATACGTCCTTCAATCTTGAGACTTTTAATACCTGTGTTGATAAGTTCATCCAAACCTGGCAGAGTGCAGAGTTCAGCACAACTTATAGGGGATACACCGCCAATATGATGGTTCATGTTCCTGCCATTGATGAACAGCTCGAATTCCCATCTGCAAGGCTGGGCACATGCACCCCGGTTTGCACTCCGGTTGGCAGCAAAGCTGCTAAAGAGACACTGTCCGGAGTAAGAATAACAAAGAGCACCATGTGCAAAAATTTCGATATCCATATCGGTGCTATCAATGATGTGTTTCAATTCTGCAGTGTCAAGTTCCCTTGCTACGATTATTCTTGATAGGCCAAGTTTTTCCAGAAATTTGACAGTTTCAGTGTTATTGGTATTGAGCTGGGTGCTCCCATGTATGGGTAGGTCAGGATAGTTATTCCTGATCAGGTCTATAAATCCGAAATCCCTCATAATAACCGCGTCAATTCCAGCTGCATAGGCGCGGTCTATGACATCAATCGCATCCTGGAGTTCCGTTTCTTTCACCGGCACATTGAATGCCAGATATACTGAAATTCCATGCAGATGTGCAAGGTCGATGGCATTTTCCATCTCTTCGGGTGTAAAATTGGATGCACCCTGGCGGGCATTGAATTCTCCAACCCCCAGATATATAGCATCAGCTCCTCCCTTGATAGCACCCAGCAGTGCATCATAATTTCCGACAGGCGATAGTATTTCCGGAGGATTAATTTTTTCAGGATATTTGGCCATAGTTTTAGAGTTTCCGTTGCAGTTTGTCTTTTTATGCAACAGAACAGTACAAGTTATATGAATGCTTCGAGCGATTTACTTTCTTTTTTGAGCCATCCACCCGACAACAGGAGGCAGCCAGCAGAGATTTGCTACAATTGTTTCAAAGGCGGTGAAAGTCTGTGTTGTCGGGCTGAATCCGAGGATACGGGCTGAAAGCAATCCCAATGGTACCAGCAGGATTACAGCAATACTGGTAAGCATCACAGGATGGTGTATGTATCGATATATTCCTGCAGACCATGAACCTTCGATTCGTTTGAGATACACCAGTCCGGAAATATTGGCACCGATCTGATCACTAAGAGCATAAAAATAAGGAATGTAGAATCCCTGTATTCCATATACATCAACTCCTGCCATTCGGCTTGCAGCATCTATTATCCAGGGGATTGTGATACCAAAAAATTTACCCCAACCGTATGCCTGAGCCATTGATCCAGCTGCACCTTCCAGATGTTGCCTGATGGAATACAAACCTTCGAGTATTGATTCTCCCTCGCCTGCAAGAGTCCTTACAATCCACTGGCCAAAGGGATTGGTCTGGTAGCCCTGAATATCAAGAAATATACCGGCAATCAAACCTAAAATATAACCAGGAAAAGTATAACGAAGTAATTCATCGAAACCTTCACCCTCAAGTTCTTCCTCTTTCTTTTCCATACTTTATCTTCCTCGGGCGATTACAAATGTAATACATCGAAGGCATTTATATTAAATAGTTGTAATGCAATACAGAAGGGCTGTTATTCCTCTAATAAATGTTACAATTATCTGAAGGCAATAAGGTGATTCGGTCAATACTTGATAATGATATGTACAAGCTGACCATGCAGATGGCAGTACTTGAGCTTTTTCCTGAAGCACAGGCAGAATATCGCTTCATAAACCGTGGAGACCAACGTTTCAACCCCCGGTTCAAGGAAGAACTTGAATATATAGTCCGAGAAGAAATTCCCAAATTACGCCTTCTGGATGAAGAAAGGTACTGGCTGGGAAAGAATTGTCCTTTTTTCAAGCATACCTATCTTGACCACCTACAAAATTACCGCTTTAATCCCGATGAGGTTGAAATATTCCTGACGGATGACAATAATCTTGATATAAGTATCAAAGGCCCCTGGCATAGTACCATTCTCTGGGAAATCGTGCTCATGGCTACGGTTTCCGAACTTTATTTTGAGACAATTGAAAATAACTGGGCTGATGACTTTCTTTCAAAGGCTGATCTCCTGGACAAATATGGAGATATGATAAAAGAAGTATCCGACAAACTTGATAATGCCGGATGTGTACTCAGTGAATTCGGAACTCGCCGTCGTCGCAGTTTTGAACTTCATGATAGGGTCGTGGAAACCTTAAGTCGATCCCGCAGTTTTGCAGGTACAAGTAATGTATATCTTGCAATGAAACATGGAACCCGGCCGATAGGTACTATAGGCCATGAATGGATTATGGGTAATTCTGCCCTTGTGGGTTTGCGCAATGCAAACAAATTTGCCTTCGAGAACTGGGTCAAAGTTTATGATGGCAGGCTCGGCATTGCCCTTGCGGATACCTATGGGTATGACGCTTTCTTCAACAACTTTGATGGTCGCCTGTCACGTCTTTATGATGGTATCAGGCATGATAGTGGTGACCCCTATACTTTCATTGACCAGGCAGTTCAACATTACAAAGCTCTTGGGATTGATCCGTCCCAGAAGATGGTGGTATTCAGTAATTCCCTTCAGGCCGAAGATGCAATCAGGATACAGGAATATTGTAAGGATAAAATCAAATGCAGTTTCGGCATAGGTACAAGCCTGACCAATAATTCAGGGTTTTTCCGGGAGAATCCTCCCTTGAATATTGTGATCAAGTTGCATAAAATCAATGGTATTCCTGTTGTCAAACTCAGCGATTCAGAGGAAAAAGTAACAGGCGACAGGGATGCTGTAAGGGTGGCCAACTATATATTCGGCACTAAAGGACTTGATGAGGAATAAAGATCAATTCTTTTTTGTGATTGTCTCGGTCTCAAAAATGTTTTTAAGGTCCTTAACGTCCAATTCTATATCAAATTCCTTTAACTTAAAGAATTTCTTGGCACGCATATCATCTTCTTCCAGACGAAGATCGCTTTCAACAATATCGGCCTTCTCAAGGCGTTTCAGGTGAAGATACAGTACCTGTCTGGAAACATCGAGTTCTTTGGCAAGCTCATATACATACCATTCCCTGTCTGCAAGCATACATATAAGTTTCAGTCGCAGAGGATGCGATAGAGCTTCGCCAAGGCTGACAATCCCCTGGAGTTTTTTTTGCATGGGTTGTACCCTTTATACTAATGTTTTAAACAAATTAGATTTCGTCAAGTTTGTCCTTGATTTCTTCAACTATCTTTTTTGTGTCCCTTACTTCATTTTCCAGCCTGTTCAAACGTTCTATGTCTGCTGTTTTCTGGCTTTCACAATTTATGGCACCACTGCGTGTTAAAAGCACGACAACAGCACCAACTACAAGCAGGATAAGAAGTAAGTTTAGTATCATTCCCCATACCGAAAACCCTGTGCCATACATCATATTTCCATACATCATGTTATCATGTCACCCATGTAAAAGATTCATTTGTCCAATTTTTGTAATGCTTATATGCTTATTAAATAAGGACTGAAGGTAAATAAATATGAGCTTTTAATCCCAAAGGACTGCGGTAGGGATTGTATTCTTTATACTCTTTTGATGAATAAGGTCAGACTTCATCAAATTTATCTTTTAATCCTTCAATCATCCTTTTTGTATCTTTGACTTCGGTTTCCAGCCTGTTTAAACGCTCCTTGTCTGCTTTATTCTGGTTCTCAGAATTTATATTTTCATTGCGTGGCATATTATGGCTACCACAACACATTGTGCCACCTCGGTTCAAGAGTGAAACAACGAAGCCTATGACTAGTAAGATCAGGAGGAAATTTAGTATCATTCCCCATATGGAAAAACCTGTGCCATACATCATATTACTGTGTCACCTCTGTAAAAAAGGAGGATTAACGGTAGCCCATGCAGCCACCGGCTCCTCTCTGGTACCTGTAGTTGTCCCGATATTCATAGGATTCCTGCGGTGCATAGGCCGAAAAATCCTCGATTACATCTTCTGTTATTGAATCTACGCGTCCCTGTTTAATAGTATTTTCATCAATGTAGTTGATTTCCCACCAGCGTCCCATCTGATAGACGTTTTCATCGTTTACATCGATGCCAGTAGTTTCTTCAAAAAGTGAGATTGCTTTATCTTCGGTAATCACTGATGTTGCATCCTCAGCTGAATAACTTCCGTTGGCATTATATCCCTGTCCATAGCCATAGTTGCAGTAATAACCTGCTCCACTGCCATCTACATAACCGCTGTTTCGGGAGTCTCCCAGTACATATTCGCCACTAGCCCAGTGAGCTGAAACGGTCCCTATCAGCATTATGCCGATAAGAATGGTGCCTGCAAGCACTATAATTGTTTTATTTTCCATTTCCATCACCTTTTCTGTTGTATACATGTGTAATGTATTTATTACACATATAGATGTGTACTTACATATATTTATAGTTAACGATTGTGAATGGTCTTGCCACAATAGACTGAGAGGCAAAAAGCAAAATTTGCTATTCATTCAAATTAAAATGAGGTGATCTAATGTATAGATGCCACTTCGATTCAAGAGATAAATAAGGTATAAAGATTTCAGCCAAACATCTCATGAGATGCTTCTATCATATCATGCAACCTTTCTACAGGGATACCCATTATCATTTCATCTTCTGCAACATTGGCATACTTTCGACTTCCGCCACATCCCAGGGATGCACTTATGTGTCCATCCTTATAAGGCTGGACTACCCCGTCAGCACAAAGACTCTGGATTCCTGCAAAACTTGCATTAACACGACCACCGAAACGGTGCAAAAGGGCCTGTGAGAGTTGCATTGCCTTTTTAGGTGTATCGATAACAAGTACCACATCCGGAATGAAGCTCACCCTGTCCAGAGGGCCATATAGTACTGCTTTCGTAGAACCCTCTTTTAAGGTTGGAACCTGTTGCATAGTACGTCTTGCGGAGTTGATTGTTTTATACCGGTTCAGATTGTAATAGACATCCCCGTTGGCAAGTTTGGGTGCCATTTCCTGTAGTCCCATGACAGCTGCACCGCCTTTGCATTTCTGGTCATCCACCAGGGCATAGAATTCGCTTTCCTCTTTGCGAACTTTGTCTACCATCTGGCAGTGTCTCATTTTTTCTTCAATTTTATTGATACCTTCAGGTACTTCATGAGTGTCTGGCACAAGCGCAACAGCTACTGGTGGATATTTGAGTTTTAATAGGTCTTTCAATTCTTTTCCCATCTGGTTTATTTCTTCAATTTTCATTTTTTGTATTCCTTGTTTGTTAAATGTGAAGATATTATGTTCATGGCACATTACTGCTTAATATATAAGTTTTGCATTTTTATTGGACAACTGTTCCTTGCCTAATAAGAGACATGAATATGAAAATAATTAATGTCAGTACTTAGCTAATTTTGAGCACCTGAACTTAACAACACCTCCCGATAGCTTTATATGTGGCGAGAACGCCGCCATATGTCATTTCCACCATCCAATT